>NZ_CP024091.1:2212560-2528640 GCF_002736205.1 Pedobacter ginsengisoli
CTTTCTGAGGTTCTGATATAGAACGTCCAGATTCAAAAACAGCAACATTAAGCTCGGTAAAAAGTAACCATTCTTTTGCTTTATTCAGATCCTTAAGCCCGTCTACATCTATAATGATCACATCAAACTCATCCTTTAAAACTTCAAATCCTTTCCTTAAGCTTGTACTGCTCTGTGTCTCCAGCAAAGATGAATTTGCATCGTTCTTATTCAAAATCGTAATCAGGTCCTCAGTCTGGATTTCACGCTTCACCAAAAAAGTCTCAAAATCCTGACTTAGCGCCAGCTCTTTTGAGTCTGACATTACCTTCTTGGTCTCTCCTCCTATCAACAGAACCTTCTCACCCATCATCGCAAAGGCATAAGCCAAACTACCGGATAAAAAGGATTTACCCTCATTGCTATCCAGACTGGTAATCCCTACAATCTTCGAATTGTTCTTTTTCAACGCATCTGAAATCTCAAATCGTAATGACCGTAACAAATTCTTAAAGGATAAAAACTCAGGATCATTCTCTTTACTCTTCCACAACTCCCTGATATTGATATCGGGATAAGAAAGATAAGGTACAGCACCTAAAACCACAGACTTGGTGGCCTGGGCAAGTTGCTTTGAATCCCTGATGCTCCGATCTAAAAGGAACATCATTAACACCCAGGTAAAGCACAAAAACAAACTCGCTATATACGAAAGTGCAATATATATTATCCCTTTAGAGGCAAGCGGTAAACCTGGTAAACCTAACTGGGCCAGCTGAAGTTTCAGCGCCACATTCTGACCGGTCCTGTTTTGGTTATAGGTATCCAAAGAGTTCATATAGTCTTTGGTAGCCAGCTCGGCATCACGCTCATAGTTTTGAATCCCGGCATCAAAAGGCACCATCGTGTTGTATTTCGCCTTCAAAACCGACAACTCATTGTCTATCGATTTTAAACTCCCTTTGGCCTGGCTAATGGTTGTCTCAAGAGATAACTTCCTTTCAATCAGCCCTTGTCTGGAAGCCTGTGGATTAGTGACATTCTCATCCGAAATCTTTGAACTCACACCGTTTATCAATCTAGTCAGCGAGTCAACTTTATTTTTATCTGCTGCCGTAAAATTTCCATCTATATATGCACTATTAGCTATCTTCAACTGGTTCTTAAGGCTAATAATTCTTCGGTTATCTGCTGTAGAGTTTCCTGAACTTAAATTATCTATCCCGCCTTTAAGGGTGGCATCAATATCTGCTATAGCCCTTTGGTTGGCCTGAATATCCCTTATCGCCTGAGCCTTGCGCTCTTCATTTTGTGAGATCTGTGCATAAACCATCTCCGACTGCTTGTCCAGGTTCAAAACCCCATTCTTCATCTTAAAATCCTTCAAAGCTGCATTCTTCTCATTCATTGCAGCCTCTTTCTTCTTCATCAATGAATCTAACAGTTCGATAGAGTTGTTCTGGTTTAAATTAACATCCTGTCCGTAGTTATTAATAAATTCAGAAGATAAGGTATTTACTAAAAACGTCGACAACAATGGGTTCTCAGAAACGTAATAAACATTCACAAAATCACTGTTATCCGGACGGTATATTTTCAGGTTATTGGCAATATTATCATTATCATAACCCATAGAGCTAATGATGTCATACAAGGGATATTTACCAGCGTTGTCTCCAATCGCTATCACCTGCTTATTTAACAGTCTTTCCTTGTAAATCCTGATCACCTCATCAATACCGGCCTGCCCCAATTTAGAAACCTGCTTGCTATAAGGTCTGAAACTAGCCTTCGGATCTTCAAGGTCATGCAGGATCAGATGATAAGAAAGGATACTCATAATCCTTCTCATTTTCATCCGTTCTATAATGTTCGAAAACTGCTGGTTGATCTTAAAAATATCCGTATTCTGGTTAGAATTAACCACAACCTGCTTAGACTGGTCTATCAAACCTGTAGCAATCTGAGCCTCAGAACTATATTGTTGAGGAAGGTTCTTTACCAGGAAATAAGTAATTCCCCCCGTCAACAGGGGTACCAATATCAAAACCCATTTATATTTACCAAGAAGTCGTAAAAATGATTTAATGTCCATTTATAACTGTTAAATTATATTTCTTACTTAACCTCCGATAATTTCATTCCAATTATCTCTTCCAATGCATCTTTTGCACTTAACAAGTTTACTTCAGTTTGAATTTTAGAGGTACTGGCAATCGTCAGGTTTATTCTCGATTGATTGTAGGTATCCAATGCTACCTCTCCCTTTTCAAACTTATTCTTTAAATTGTCAGCCACATTCTGGTTATCCTGTACACTTTGGGTATAAATTTTCAATTGGTTAATTTGTTGAATGTACGCATAATATCTTTTCTTTACTTCAGTTGCAAGTGTTAATCTGAAATCTTCTGCTTGCAATTGCGCAACTTTATAATCTGCTTTAGCTTTTTTTGCAGCATAAGGCTTTTGCAAAAAGTTTCCAAGATTCAAATTTACACTAAGTTGAAAACCGTTTACTGCATACGGATTAATCACATCAATAGCGGTTTTGTTATTTGGTCTGTAAAAATACGAAGCATTAAATATGTCCAGATATGATATTGCATTCATAGAAATATCTGTTTTCGCTTTTTCAACATTCACATCGGTAATCTTCACCTTAGGGTAATTTTTTACCGCCAGATCTATGTACTTTTCAAGATCAGAATATTTAATTTCGCCAATTATTGACTCTTGTGAAAAACTATCCAGACTTATAAACATCAGGACAATTAAAGTGAATTTTGATAGATTTTTCATTTAATTTTATATTACGTAGTTAATTTTAGATGATTAATAAGGATGATAAAAACTACACATTCTCCTTTTGGATCAATGCAGGTATAGTTTTAAGTATTATTTTTAAATCTAGGAAAATCGAATAGTTCGAAGCATAATAGTTATCAAGTTCCTTACGCTCGCGCTCCGACATATCATCCTGTCCTCTTTTACTAATTTGCCATAATCCGGTTAAACCGGCAGGCCCCAGAAATCTTGTTGACCATTCATTTGTGGTCAGTTGCTCTGCTTCGTATAAAGGTAATGGTCTGTTGCCCACTAATGACATGTCGCCAATTAATACATTTATCAACTGAGGCAATTCATCAATACTTGTTTTCCTTAAAAACGAGCCCACCTTAGTTATTCTCGGGTCATTTTTAAATTTAACAAAGGCCGTTTTATTATCTTTATTCTCTTCAGAACCCGCATATTGATTAAGGCTAGCCATCGATGCAAGCATTTTATCTGCATCACTTCTCATAGACCTGAATTTATAAAAATCAAAGATTTTATATCCAGCTCCTACCCTTTTGCTCTTATATATAATTTTACCTTTAGATTCCAGTCTAATTAGTATTGCAACAATTATAAACAATGGCAGTAAGCACAATAAAGCAAATCCAGATGCCAGTATATCAAATACTCTTTTCGTTCTTGGTGTTTTGTATTCAACCTCCATTTGCTGGGCAATATCCATCAGCTTTGGCTTAATTAACTTAAACTTCACCAAAAAATTCAAGCGCTCACAGAAATCCTCGTATGGAAAAGGATAAGTATAGTAGTCGTTAACTTTCAGTTCAAGAGCCTTTTTCCTCCAGTTAACATCGTCTTTAACGCCAACAAGTACAATAATTAGTCCTTGTAAAAGTGGGTTCTTTTTTATGTATTTTACCTGCTCAAAACACTGGCTGTTTTCATCTACCTCAATCAAAACGATATCCGGTACACTTAAAAGTGACTGATTATCTAAGTATCTTTTAAAATCATCAGGATCTTCAAGGTAAGTAATATCGCCATCAAGTTCTTCAGCTATTACTTCTTTTAGTAATTTACCAAAATATACTATTTTGGCACTTACTTTATGAAATTCAATGGTTGGGGATGTCATATTCTAGTTTGGTTATTAGGCTTCTATTATTTGGTTTCAGTTTATTAATTGAGCTATTTTTGATTTCAAAACAGCAGGATTAAATGGTTTCTCCAGGTAACTATCTATTTTAAAAGGCATATTCCTCACCTTGTCTTCTAAATCCTCTGCACCGGATAATAAAATAACAGGAGTCTCTCTATATAGGCCACTTATTTTAAGATTTCTAATCAATGTGCCCCCATCAAAATAAGGCATCATCAAATCAGATATAATTAAATTCGGATCGTTCCCCTCTTCAAGCCAGCTTATAGCTTCAATTCCACTCTTTTTAATTACAAGATCATAATCTGCAGACAATATAAATGTCAATAGCCTAAGAATACTTAGTTCATCATCAACAACTAAAATTTGTTTTCTAACGGTTGTACTATTTTCCATAATCTTATCTCCTTTCTTAAATCTTATAATTATTCCACAATCATTTCTCTATCTCTATTTCTCAATCCATATTACTTGGTAGTAATCGCAAACTCCATTTTACTAACCTCTCCTTTTACTTTACTACTTAATTCGTTTGATACTACACGTCCAAAAGAATCAATAACCAACACTCTTATATTTTGATTCTCCTTTGATACTACCTCAGTTTTCAACTTAAAATCACTAGTGTAATAAAATGGTATATCCTTACTTCCGTTTAAAATGTTACCATTAAATTCTTTAACACTAGTGTGAAATTTCACATCACAGTTCTCACATTCAATTCTCAGTATTCCTTCTTTACTTACAACTATTTCCGGATTACTAAATGTTGAGTCTTTTTTACAACTACTCAAAGCGATTAAAACAAATGCAAATAAACCAATATAAAACCTCATTTTTTCTGTATTTATTTAAGTAATTGAAAAAATCAAGCCAGCAATAAATATTAAACACTAAAAACCTATTTAAATGGCACTACAAGCCATACACACACATATTAAGAACTTTCACACTTATTACACACATTTGTGTACACAGTATAAATCAAATCAAAAACACCCTTATTGTAGAATATATTCCACAGTGGTTAATTAAAAAATCAGTACCGAGAAATTAGGGCAAAAAAAGACGGCTGTTATTTGTTTAACAGCCGTCTTTTTTAATAAATAATAAAATCTTAAGGAAAACTAGTTTTTAGGTTGTACCCTTCCAGATTTTCTATCTTTATCCCTTCCAATAAGATATCCCGCTCCTGCACCGACAACGCCACCTATAATAGCTCCTCTTCCATGTTTTTTATCAATCAATGCGCCACCAATTGCTCCGGCACCGGCACCTATAACAGTTCCTTTAGCAGCATCACTCCATCCTTTTTTCTTTGCAGGAGTAGGTGCTTCACTATTTTGATTTGCCGAAGGATGAGATGCGGCTTCATTTTGTTCAGCTAATAATAAAGTTCTTTTTTCTTCCTTTACCTGAGCAGCAATTTTTGCATCCTCTTGTTTTTTAATTTCTGCTTTTTTAAAGCTATCTAATTTTAAACTATCTTTTACTGCTACTATGGCTTGTTGCTTTATCAAAGCTTGTTCCTTTGCGTTATTAGAACATGCAGACATTAGCATTGTTCCTATTATTAATATTGAAAATAAGTATTTCATGACTTTAGAATTTTAGTTTAATACCCACAATTAGAAAAAATAGTGCCAAAAACGCTATTTATCGTCTAATCTACTGTTTACTAAACTATTATAATTTTCATTCACATCATTTTCTCCATCCGGGTTTCCAGAAATCCGGTCATTATCGTCGTTTAATCTTGTCAACAAAGTAGGCTCATCCGATGAATGATCAGCATCCAAACCCAAATTATCATCATACACGCTATTTTTCTTAGGATTTAAATCTGTATCATCTTTTATTTTCTCCGTCATAAATATTCATTTTAAACCACTAAATATAACAAAAATTGAAGTTTTAAGTTTCATTAGTTAAACAAAATAACTCTAAATCCAACATTTTGATATTAATATTCTATTGATTACTTTCACATCGAAATAACATTAATACTATGCGTACAACAGGAAAAGTTAAATGGTTTAATTCTGCAAAAGGATTTGGATTTATAACTCCAGAAGATGGAGGAAAAGATATTTTCGTACATTTTTCTGCTATAGCAGGAGATTCATTCAGAGAACTAAATGAAGGCGACAGTGTAGAATTCGAATTGAACGAAGGAAAAAAAGGCCCTGAGGCTCAGAATGTAAAAGTTCTTTAATCACCCTCTTTCAATCAAAAAAAGCCTGTATCATAAACCCTGATCAGGCTTTTTTCATTTAACATAATAGTACACCCATAAATAGTACAATCGTAATAACATAATCGTTTAATACTACTCCCGTCATCCTGAATTTATTTCAGTACCCCGGAATAGCTATTCAAACCCCTTAATAACACCTATGCAAAAAACAATCAGCATACTCGGATGTGGCTGGTATGGCTTAGAATTAGCAAAACACCTCATTTCTAAAGGCTACAAAGTTAAAGGCTCAACAACTAGCCCCACTAAACTACAACAGCTCCAAGCAGAAGAAATTGAACCATACCTGGTTAGCTTTCATGAACAAAGCATAGCCTATGATGATGCTTTTTTTAAAAGCCACACGTTAGTTATTTGCATCCCACCCAAAAGAAGCAGTGCCGAACAAGCAAGCTTTCCAGATAAAATAAAAGAAATCTGTAAGGCTGCTAACAACAATACAATCAAAAATATATTATTTATAAGCTCAACTTCAGTATATGGCGATTGTAATATCGAATTATCAGAAACTGATGAACCAAAACCTGATACCCCCTCCGGCAAAGCCATGGTAATTGCCGAAGAAATATTCCGTCAGCAACATTCCCTTAAAACAACAATACTTAGGTTTGGTGGCCTTATTGGTCCTGGCCGGGATCCTGGCAGGTTCTTCGCCGGTAAAATAAATGCGCCAAACGGGCAGGCACCTATAAATCTAATTCACTTAACAGACTGCGTTGGTATTAGCACACATATAATAGAAACTGAAAGTTTTGGGCATACATTTAATGCCTGCACACCAGACCACCCAGCAAAACAAGTGTTTTATACACAAGCAACTGCTAACTCAGGTTTAGAACCACCAACGTTTATAAATGAACTTACAAATTGGAAAATAGTTAGCTCCAATAAATCATGTGTATCGTTAAAATATAATTACCAGATAACCAATTGGGTACAATGGCTACAAAAAGGTAAATTATAATTTAGTTTACGCTTAACTGTTAAAATGATAACTTGCCGTTATTAGGATAACCACGAAATATGAAATTGACCATTTGGGGAGCAGCTAAACAGGTAACAGGAAGCATGCACCTTTTGCAATTAGAAAATTATAATATATTAATAGATTGTGGTCTCGACTACGAAAAAGACACTTATCAGGAAGAAAATCAATATTTCCCTTTCGATCCAGCTTCCATAGATGTAGTGATACTAACCCATGCACATATAGACCATTCGGGGAATCTGCCAACTCTGGTTAGAATGGGATTTGAAGGCCAAATATTAAGTACACCCCCAACAGCAGATTTAACTGAGCTACTATTACACGATTCAGTAAATGTGTTTATTGGAAAACAAAACAGACGTCCAAAAGGTCGCAAAGGAAGATCGGGTCCTCAGCCCCTCTACCTTCAAAAACATGTAAACGATACCATAGACAGGTTTGTTACCATAGCTTTCCACAAAGAGTTTCGTTTAAATGGCAATGTATCATTAACCTTTATACCTATCGGCCATCTTCTTGGTGCAGCTGCAATAGTTTTAACAGTAATAGATAAAGGGATAGAAAAAAAGATCGCTTTTACCGGCGATATAGGCCGTGCCAACTATCCTGTTTTAGTTGATCCGGAACCATTACCACAGGTAGACTATCTTGTATCCGAATCCACATATGGTGGCCGTTTACACAGCCACGATTTAACCCTGCAAGAAAAGCTAATAGAAACCATAAACGAATCGTGCATTAAATATCCGGGCAGGCTAATTATTCCGGCCTTCAGCATTGGCCGCACCCAGGCATTGGTTTATTCCTTAAATAAGATCTTTAGTAGCGGGCTGCTTCCGCCGGTAAAAATATTTGTAGATAGCCCGCTGGCAACCATTGCAACAGACATATATAGAAAACACCACCACTTGTTAAATCAGGAATCTCAGGATTTTTACAGTAAACAAGGTGATGAATTTGAGTTTGATGAACTCTCTTACGTGAGTGATAAGCGCGAAAGCCAATCAGTTTCCAATTATCATGAACCCTGTATCATAATCTCTTCTGCCGGTATGCTCGAAGGTGGACGTATTCAGGATCATCTGTACTATAACATTCAAAACTACTACTGCACTATCCTGTTTATTGGCTATTGTGCAAAAGGAACTCTGGGTGATAGATTACTAAGAGGCGATCCAATAGTTCGTTTAAGAAACCGCGATTTAATGGTTTATGCCACTATACAAAAAACAGACTTGTTAAGTGGCCATGGCGATCATAATGATCTTCTTAATACCATTAAACAGCAAGATCCCGAAAAGCTAAAATCGGTATTTCTTGTTCATGGAGAAATTAAAAGCATGACCATGCTTTCTGATGCATTAACAGCACTCAACTACAAAGTTAATTTACCTGAAAAAGGTGAAACTTTCGAGTTATAAAATATCAGTTCAAGCACAAACTGTATTAAATACTATACAAAATTCTTAACGTTTAAACGTTAGTTTGCTTTTTTTGGTATAAATAGTACCAAAAACTAATTAACTGACTATTAGATATTTCAAATTTAAAATTAGATAAAATCGGCTTTGGCAAGGTTATTACAAGCAGATTATCATTCAGTAATTAAAATGAAGCTGAAAAGAACTCAAATATCTAATTTATAAAAAACATGAAATCAAAAATTACAAAAGCAGCAATGATATTATCCCTGGTGGGATTATCAACGCAATTATTTGCACAGGAGGCTGACTCTCAATCATCAGAAAGATTCTCTAAGAAATATTTCCGTACCTGGTCTGTTGGACTAAATGGTGGTATGTTAACACACTACACTCCGTTCAACAACAGAACTAATGGAAACTTCAATACGCCATACGAGGCTTGGGGTTACGGTGGTTACATCAAAAAGCAAGTAGTACCGGGATTTGGTATCCAGGCCGATTTCCTTGCAGGTAAAGTTAAAGGTGCTAACGTTATTGGTGGCGCTAAATCAACTTTCGAATCAAGAATCGACTGGTCAGCAGCTATTAGTGGTAACTTTACTATCGCTAACATGAGTTTAAACCAAAAACGTAACTTCCTTTCTCCTTATGCTACAATTGGAGCAGGTTATATGTCGTCTGCGGCAACAACTAATCATCCTGCCGGAGCAAGCACAGGGTACGATCAAAATTGGTTTGTTCCAATTGGAGCTGGTTTTAAATTAGGTGTTTCAAAAGGTGTAAACATCGATTTAGGTTACACAGTTAGCTTCATGAAAGCAAATAACTTTGATGGTGTAACAGGTGGTGCTAACGACAGATTCTCTTATGCCCACGCAGGTATCGAGATTGCTTTAGGTAGAAAAGGAACTTCTCAATTACAAAACTTCAGCCCTATTGCCGCTATCCGCGAAGAAAGTGCTGCTGAAAGTGCTGAATTAAGAAGAGCATTATCAACTGCCGAAGAAAATGCAAGAAGAGATAAAGAAGCTTTAGAAGCTCAGTTAGGTGATGATGATGGAGATGGAGTTGCTAACAAATTCGATAAATGTGCCGGTACTCCTGCAAACACAGTAGTAGATGGTGCCGGATGTCCAATTAAAGTTCAACGTGAAGTTATCAAAGAAACTAAAGTTGTTGTAACAGAAGCTGACCGTAAAGTTGTTGATGAAGCCATCAAAAACCTAGAGTTTGACTTAGGTAAATCAACTATCCGTTCTACTTCATACGCTACATTAAACAAAGTTGCTGAGTTGTTAATTCAGAAAAACTTTAGCTTAAAATTAGCGGGTCACACAGATAACACAGGTTCAATGGCTTTAAACCTACGTTTATCTAAAGACAGAGCAGAATCTATCAAAACATATTTGGTATCGCAAGGTGCAAACGCTTCACGTATCGAAGCAACAGGTTACGGTCCAAACCAACCTATCGCATCTAACAAAACTGCCGAAGGTCGTCAGAAAAACCGTAGAGTAGAGTTTACATTATACTAGTATCTCACTAGTATAAATACCAATCTCATAAACAAAAAAAAGCCTGGTCAATTGACCAGGCTTTTTTTTGTTATAAAATCTTCCAACAGGCGCTCAATCTAAATACTAATTACTAAATACTCCCTTACCCCTCAATCCCTTTCTTTGGCGAAAAAATCAAAGAGGCAACCACACTCAACACCAATACACCTCCTACTATAGATAGCGACAGCGGCGATGAGATATGATAAAAAGGAGCAATTACCATTTTAACACCAATAAATGCCAAAATAATAGCCAAACCATACTTTAACAGGCTAAACATATAAATAAAGTTGGCCAGCAGAAAATACAGCGCTCTTAAACCAAGTATTGCAAAAATATTAGAAGTATATAGAATCAATGGATCATCTGGCGCTATTGCAAAAATAGCCGGGATAGAATCAACTGCAAACAATAAGTCTGTAAATTCAATAACAGCTACCACAACCAACAAAGGAGTTGCAAGTTTTACACCATTTTGTACGGTAAAAAACTTAGCCCCATCAAACTCTTTGCTCACTTTAAAAAACTTATAAATCAAGCGTGCACCAGGACTTTTACTAAAGTCTTTATCTTCATCCTCATGGTCATCAGACATTCCTGATTTGATACCCGCATAGATAAGAAATAAACCAAAAATCAATAAAACTATATTAATCTTTATCAACTTACCAAATACAGTCATCTCAGGTAAATAGGTTAAATTAATCAGTCCAACACCTGCAAAAATGAAAATAGCACGAAACACTAGTGCACCAATAATACCCCAAAACAATACTTTATGATGCAATTCTTTTGGAACTTTAAAAAAGCCGAATACCAAAATAAAAACAAAAAGATTATCAACCGAGAGCGCCTTTTCTATCCAGTAAGCAGATTGAAATTGCGTAAACTTCTCAAAACCGGAAGTAAGGTAAATAACCCCGCTAAAAATCATGGATAAACTTATCCAAACAACAGACCACACAAGTGCTTCTTTGCTACTAACAGCGTGTACTTTTTTGTTAAATACACCCAAATCTAAAAGCAACATTACTACAACAAGAACCCCGAATCCGATAATCACCCCGGGGTGATCAATTAAATTATTACTCATCTTTTACTTCTCTTTTGAAACTCCGCTAAAATGCTAAAAAAGATCGGCTTTAAGCACTGTTAATAAATTTTCTACACCTTATAAAATGATTAAATACTGACAACCATATTCTAATTATGATGTTACTTAGTTATAAAATTATAAAATCATATTATGGAAAAAGTATGGCTCATAACAGGCTGTTCAACAGGCTTTGGCCGGGAATTAGCTAAGCAAGTACTGGAACTTGGATATAAAGCCGGCGTGGCCGCCCGAAACATTGCCGATGTAGAAGATATTGTTAAACAATACCCCGAAACATCAATAGCAATAACACTTGATGTTACCAAACACAATGATATTACAAATGCAACAAAACAATTAACCGAAATATTTGGTCGGGTTGATGTGTTGGTAAACAATGCAGGCGTTGGTTATTTTGGCTCGGTAGAAGCCAGTGATGAACATGAAACCAGAAAAATGTTTGACATTAACTTCTTTGGATTGGCTAACATGACCAAGGCAGTATTACCACATATGAGAAGGCAAAGAAGTGGACATATCATTAACATAGCTTCTATTGGAGGTTTAATGGCCTTTCCGGCACTGGCTTATTATAATGCAACTAAATTTGCTGTTGATGGATTTTCTGAAGCTTTGGCTAAAGAAACTGCACCACTAGGTATAAAAGTAACCATTGTTGCTCCAAGTGGTTTCCGTACTGACTGGGCAGGCCGTTCGGCCAACGAAGTTCAAAACGAAATAGAAGATTACAAAACTACTGCCGGGGCAAATAAAGATAACATCAGGGCTTACAGCGGCAACCAACCAGGCGATCCTGTACGTGCTGCCAAGGCAATTATTAAAGCAGTAGAAGCCGAAAATCCACCATTGCGTTTATTACTGGGTGCCGCAGCATTAAAAAATGCACGCAAAAAAATTGAAGAACTAGCACATGATTTCGATGCTTGGGAAGAAACCACCGTTGGTGCAGATTTCCCCAAATCTTAAACGATCTGTATAAATTAGAGGCTGCATCATAAATTCAGGATGACGATCACATTTATGATGCAGCCTCTCTTAAACCTACCGTTTAACTGCAGTGATTAAGCCAATCTACTAACTTGTCTATTGCGCTTTGAACCGGCTTATTCATCAATAAACTTTGCTCCTTACTATCGCCCCATATTGCTGCAAAACGTTCTTCCGAAAAATTGCTTAAGTTTTTGCAAACTGTATCGGTTCCACCTGTTTCATTGGTATGAATCTGGAAAACAGGTTTTCCTTTACCATCAATATTTACGCGAGAATAAGCGATTAATTTGCCGTTCTTTTCTGCAATTCCAATGGGCAGCCCAAAATCAGAAGTTAGCCGCGTACCAACACCATTTTCATGTTTAATAGCCAACGAATTATTGCCGTAAAGGGTGATAACCGATTTCAAATCTTGTAAATAAACTTCCCGGAGCTTTATATCCTCTTTTTTTATCTCTGTTGGTTCCATAACTTAAAACTTATTACACAAAATTAGGGAACTGCTATAAAGGGATACAGATACAAAAACGTTATTATCAATCGATACAGATTAATTTAAGGAGCACCTTAACACACATCTGTCAGAAAAAGTTGAAAAGCTTGAATAATATTTGAGAAATACTTGAGAAATACTTGGGTTGAAAGATGATTGGAACATCGTTGAGAGATGGTTGGAATATGTATGATGATATTTCAACCATCTCTCAACGATCTTTCAACCATACCTATAACATACTTAAGATCAAGTGTTTCTCAAGTATTTCTCAAATATTACTCAATAGTTTCTTATGGTTTTCTTCGACATCCTGCTTAATTTTTTTCAGAATCTATCATATCCGACTGATCCGCTTCAAAAAGATTGTAGTTATCATACAGTAATGCCAGCAATTCTTCGTAAAAAGCAAGGATCATTAAACCCCGATTAGCGCTTAGCTTACTTACATCCAGTGTGTTGGAGTGCTTTAAAAATTGATCTATGTATTGCTTGCAGGTATTTAGCGACTCAGAAATTTGTTTGGCTTGGCTCATGCTCATTTTTTATTTTGTTAAATAATTAAATGAGTCTCTGGAGGTATAAAAAAAGGATGCACTATGGCGGGCCCTAAATACCGCACTACCAGGCTTCTCACGGCCTTGCCCACGGATTTACAATAGAGCCCATAACGCCATAGTGCACCCTCAAAAGTACAACTAATATTGTTATGGGCATTAAGCTATTGTCTCTGGGCTTGTATGTGAGAATTTGGAAGTAGAGACTCTTATATTAATACCTCATTTAAGAAGCTGGTTATATAATCGTTTTTATAATTTCATTAACCTATTTTAATTTTCAATTAACAATAAACCAAATATAACAAAACACTTAAACTATTGTTGATTTCTTTTAAATTAATTTTTTGGATAAATTTGTGAAATTTTGGAATAAAATTCAGAAAATTGAATTTATACCTTATGATTAATATTCTCCTCGGATTTTCCCCCTGCCTCATCAACACCGTCTTTTCCGTTATTAAATTCTCTGATGCCCTTTCCCAGACCACTCATCAGTTCCGGAATCTTCTTTCCACCAAAAAGCAAAAGAACTACAACTAAAATAACCAGAATCTCCTGTGTACCCAATGCGGCCAGTAATGTGTTATGTAACATGTGCTATAAAATTTATAAGATTAATCTGGCACAAGAATAATATACTCAGATTAAAACCGCATTAAAACGATCTAAATTTCATTTACCTTTATCTTGCTGTTTATTATGGAAATACTGATTATAGAAGATGAACCAAGAGTTGCAAGCCTGGGCCTCGATATGCTAACCGATAAAAACAGGACGAACTGGATATATCAGGGAAAACCATGGGTAGGAATACTGTTTGGGATTACGCTGAATTAATTTGGCACACATATAATAGCTAAGCAATTGCTTAGCTATTAGTTTAATTTATCAATGGGTTTCCTATTCTTAACAGCTGAAGCTTTGTATTTACTTGGCGACAGCCCCGTTAAAGATTTGAATTGTGCAGACAAATGCGCGCTACTGCTGTATCCCATTTTAAAAGATATTTCGTTCAGGTTCAGTTCACCGTACTCTAATAGTTCTTTTACTTTTTCTATTTTTTGTTGAATGATGAACTTCTCGATGGTTAAACCCTCTGATTCTGAAAATAATCTGCTCAGGTAATTATAGTCTTTATTTAATTTATCGGCTACCAGATGCATTAGGCTTTGGTTGATCTCGCCCAGGTCAGAGTAGTGAACAAAATTGATTACTTCATTTTTAATCTGTTCTATCAGTTGGTTTTTTTCCTTTTCTATAAGTTCAAAACCTAAAGCCTGAAACTCGAAAGCAATATCCTTCAGTTGTTCCGGATTCGGATCAGGAGCAACCTCTACTTTACCTAACGTAATTTGTTTAACCGAAAAACCAAGGCCTTGCAACCGCTCATTTACAATCATGATGCAGCGGTCGCAAACCATATTTTTTACATATAATGTCATAATTATTAAGCTAATTATACTTGTTCGGCCTTGTAGCCGGCTTTTTCTAAGGTACCGATTATTTCTGAGGCTTTAAGCTCATCATCGGCGTCCACTTTCAATATTTTATCAGGATTTTCGATATCAACTTCCCAATTTTCTAGTTTATTTAAATTGTTTAAATGAGGAGTTACTGTTGCAATACATCCTGCACATTTAATATTTGTTTTGAATCTTAAAGTTTGCATTTTTTTAAAGTTTAATTGTTGTTATAATGTTATGTTTTAATCTGTTGTTATTATCGTTACTCTGTTAAGCCACTTGTCATTCTGCTATTAATACACGCCCGTCATCCTGAATTTATTTCAGGATCTCCGCCTTAGTATGTTTTTACGGCGATCGCATTAAGATCCTGAAATAAATTCAGGATGACGGCAGGTCGCTAACCGGACGATGGCAGGCAGATTGCTAACTTGAGATCGCTTCATGATCAGCTCCCTAGAGCTTTGCAAATTTTAGCCTTAAGCTATTACTTACTACCGATATTGAACTTAATGCCATAGCAGCACCGGCAATCATAGGATTTAATAAAAACCCATTAACCGGATACAATACCCCTGCGGCAATTGGAATTCCTATTAGGTTATAAATAAACGCCCAGAATAAGTTCTGCTTAATAGTTCGTACTGTTTTTTTAGACAGTTGCAGCGCTTTTGGAACCTGTAAAAGATCTGAAGAGATAAGCGTAATCTTTGCCACATCTATGGCAATATCAGAACCTCTGCCCATTGCTATTGACACATTAGATTGCGCTAACGCCTGGCTGTCGTTTATCCCATCGCCTATCATTGCTACAACTTTACCATCAGCTTGTAGTTTTTTAATAAATTCAGCCTTATCAGAAGGCAATACTTCGGCAACAAAGTTGTCTATCCCTGCCGTTGTAGCCACCGCAGCAGCAGTTTGTTTGTTATCGCCGGTAAGCATATAAACCTCAATACCCTGCTTAATAAGTTTTGAAACCGCTTCTTTTGATCCTGTTTTTATCTGGTCAGCAATTGATACTACAGCCAGTACCTCTGTTTCATTTGCAAAGTAAATTACGGTTTGAGCTTGATTTTGTAACACTTTAGCCTGTTCTTTTAACTCGCTGGATATTACCTGATTATGATCAGATAATATTTTATGACTGCCCGCCCAGTACTTCTTACCATTGTAAACTACTGATACTCCTTTACCTGTTAAACTATCGAAATCTGTAATTGCAGCAGGCTTTACATCATCCTTTTTAAGATGATTAAAAATTGCCTCGGCCAATGGGTGTTCAGAGCTTTGTTCCATAGCAGCAAATACCTGTTTTAATACATCTGTAGTTTCGGGTAAAGTGCTGGCCCAATGCATAGAAGTTACCTCTGGTTTACCTTCTGTAATAGTCCCTGTTTTATCTAAAACTATGGCATTTACTTTATAACCAAGTTCAAGAGCTTCGGCATCTTTAATTAAAATACCACTCTCGGCACCCTTACCTATTCCAACCATAATTGCTGTTGGTGTTGCCAGCCCCAACGCACAAGGACAGGCAATCACCAGTACAGTAACCATAGCTAACAATCCTTGTGTAAAGGCATGTTCTCCGCCAAATAACAACCACACGCCCAGTGTAATTATGGCAATTAATATCACAATAGGTACAAATATCCCGGCTACCTTATCAACCAGTTTTTGAACCGGAGCTTTAGAACCCTGAGCTTCCTGTACCAGCTGAATAATATGTGCCAGCATAGTCTCACTACCTACTTTTTCTGCTATAAATCTGAAGCTTCCTTTTTGATTGATGGTACCTGCAAAAACATTGTCGTCTTTTTGTTTGGAAACAGCTACAGGCTCTCCGGTAATCATACTTTCATCTACAAATGAATTACCATCATAAACCTTACCATCAACAGGGATTTTTTCTCCTGATCTAACCAATAGCCTATCACCTGCTTTTACATCAACTACTTCAATTTCTTTTTCACCTTGATCAGTAATTAGCACTACTGTTTTAGGCTGTAAACCAATCAGTTTCTTTATGGCAGATGAAGTATTAGATTTAGCACGTTCCTCGAGCAGTTTACCTAACATTATAAACACTATAACTACCGCCGCTGCTTCGTAGTAAACATGCGGGTGTAAGCCTCTTTGATGCCAAAACTCTGGGTAAAAGGTATTAAACACACTGAAAATAAAAGCTATACCAGTACTTAAGGCTACCAAGGTATCCATGTTTGCCTTGCTATGTTTTGCTTGTTTAAAGGCATTTATAAAAAAGTTTTTACCAAAGTAGAAAACTATGGGGGCCGATAAAACAAGCATAATGTAATTGGCATAAGGCATATCCATAAAAAGCATACCTATTATTACTACAGGTATTGTTAATATTCCTGCTGCAATTATTCTCTTTTTTAACGATTTATAGTTATCGGCCTGTATTTGCTCCTGTTTTTCGCTTCCTTTTTCTGCATCAAGAATTAAATCGTAGCCTATTGACTGAACTACTTTCTGCATCCCTTCTGGTTGTATTACATCTGCATCATAAGTTACTTTTACCTTTTGTGTGGCATAATTTACCTCTGCTTGTTTTACTCCGTTTTGTGCACCTATCATAGACTCCACACTTACCGCACAGCTGGCACAGGTCATCCCTAGAACGGGAAAGGAAATTGTTTCTATATTTTCTTGTAAACTCATAATCTTTATTATTTACAAGACAAAGGTACCATGCAAAGTGCCGGAGGGGGTTACATAATATTGTGATTAATTTATATAATTCAGAAACATAAAAGGTAACTACTTAATTACTCACATCATCATTGCTGATGCCACGCTTATTCTTTTTAATGGATTCTTTCATTTTTCCAAACTTATAGCTTAAGCTACCACCTACTGTGCGGAAGTTTTGCTGACTATTGTTTACCTGATTAAAATTAGGACCAAATCTATTGGTCACATTAACACGGTAGCGGTTGAATGGATTATTTGTAAAAGCTGAAAAAGTGAGTTTATCTTTAACAATATCTTTATTAACGTTAAATGCGGTGCCCAGATAGGTATTTGATTGCTGCTGAATGGTCAGCTCTCCACCATTAAGATAAGCACTACCACTTAATCTCCATCCATTATCCAAACGCAGGCCTGTTGTAAGATTAAATCTGTACATAAAACCTTGGTTTCGGATAGGTTTTCCATTGCTGATACCATCGGCCCAGCCATGCATCAGATTTCCATTAAGGCTAAGGTTCCAGGTCTTGCTCATTGGATAATTAAAGTTTATGTTTCCACCAAGGGCTTTTGCTCCCCCAGTATTTTCGTATCTGGTGCGGGTGATATTTGTTTGCGAATCATATTCAGATACCTGAAAAATAAGCCCTCTGATCCAATTGTACATTAGATTCATGTTTAAGGAGCCTTTTTTATTCCAGTCGAATCCGAAACGGATAGAATTACCCTTAGTTGGTCGCAGATCGGGATTACCTGTATTTTCAAAGGTTGGATTAGTACGGTCAACAAAAGGATTGAGCTGGTTAATACCAGGCCGCTGAATACGTTGATTCCATCCAAAACTTATGCCTGTGGTTTTAAATCGTTTACTTAGGGAAACTGAAGGGACAAAACTAAAATAATTCTGTTTAACCTTTGATTCAGTAGTTACAAAATCTGCATCCACTATTGTCTGTTCTAAACGAATACCTACCTTAAATGACCAGTTGTTTTTGAGGTTATACTGGTAGGTATTGTAAGCCGCCAGAATGGTTTGGGTATTATTAAAAGTGTTGGTTTTTGAAGTATCTATGGCATAATCATCTGAAGGGGTTCGCGAGTAATACTTGAAATCACTTTCGTTGGTACGAAAAATACCCTTTATCCCTGCTTCAATTGTAAGGTTTTTAACCGGGTGAACATAATCCAATTGAGCAGTATGTTCGTTCATCATACTTTCATTAACCTGCTGAAAATCGGGAAGGTCATAATTGGTACGGTTAGAAAAAAGCTGATCCGAAGTATCATCATTTGTGAAACCATAGTAGCGATAAGAGAAGGTTAATAGTTGATTTTTGTTTCTTCGGAAACCCTTTTGATAATTTATGGCTGCATCTGCACCCCTGCCAGAGTTGTCGTTATTAGTCAGCAAGTTGTATTGCTGCAGGAGTTCTGTGTTGTTTTCTAAAAGTGAGCGTTGGAAAAACTTGCCGGAACCACTACTGCCGTTTAGGTTTAGCTGACCTGAAAGCAGGTTTAAGGAATCAATCTCATAGCTCAGCTCAGTGCCCAGATAAGCATTTTTACCATCACTTTCACGGTCTGCAGATTGGAAAAGGTTTGACGGTGATGCATCAGTACTTACTCTGGAGATCGTAATACCGGTTGATGGTGTGTTAGATAAACTGGCCCCGCCAAAAGCAGATATTCCAAGCTTTCCGGATTTGGTGGTAAATGAACCACCTATAGATGGTCCCCCCAATGGATAGCGTTCACTGAAATTTACATTACCGTTATAGCCGTTCTCTACTGCTTTGTTGGTTATAATGTTAATGATGCCTGCTAAACCTTCTGCGTCATATTTGGAAGATGGCGTAGTAATTACTTCAATCTTTTGAATAGAAGAAGCTGGCATGCTTTTGAGCACGTCTTTCGGATTACGCTCCATTAAGCTCGATGGTTTACCATTGATAAAAATCCTATAAGCAGAATTCCCATTCAGCTGAACATTATCATCGGCATCAACGCTTAGGAACGGAACTTTTCGCATCATTTCCAACACACTATACGACTTGCTATCGGGGTCTGCCTGTAAGTCATAGGTAATACGGTCAGCTTCTTGCTTAATTAAGGGTCGTGCGGCTACAATCGAAACATCTTTAAGCTGATGGCTTGCAGGGCTGATATGGATTCTCCCTAGATCGAGTATTGGATTATTTGGATCGATTGAAATCTCCAGTGTTTTTGTTTTATACTCAACTGAAGCAAATGTTACCGAAAACCTGCCAGCAACGAGTTGATCAATCAGGAATGAACCATCTATTTTACTGAGCTGAGTTTTTAATACTTCTTTATTGGCATTTTTTACGGCAACTGTTACAAATGCAGCTTCTTTGCCTGAAATGGAATCGATTAATGATCCTTTTAGGGTATGTATACCGGTTGCAGGTTGTGCAACCGCAGCAAAGAAACCGATAAAAAATATAATGAGAGTGAGTATAATTTTCCGTTCCATAACGATAATGTTTTGAAATTAGATTATCAGTCATGTAATATGTTACACAAGGATATGTGTTTTATACTGTACTATGCATTACAAACTACCTAATTGGTCAGATGATAAATCAGCTATTCTTCTTTTTTCCCACTTTATGACCTGCTACTGCATCCCACAAAAGTTTGAGCACCCCCAGGCGTTCCATCAGGGTTGGTGATTGGAAATGCAATTGGGGATATTGTTTTTTAGGATTAATATTACCCTTTACAAAGTTTATTCATGATAAATTCAATTTACTGACGTTACTAGTATAGTATTATTGAATTATTATGAAGAAACTGTTTGGTATTATAACACTATTGTCCATTTCTAGCTCCTATACATTATTTGCCCAGACCGGTTTCGAACAGCTGATAAACGCAGGGCCTGCTGATGCCACAAAACTGGTAGATGCTTATTCGAAGTCTCTTTTTAAAGGCTTTGGATTAGGTATGAACAGTGGGTGGACAAACAGTGCTCAGACCCTTGGACTGTACCATCTTGATCTACGGGTTACTGGAACTGCTGTAATAGTACCTTCTTCGGCTAAGTCCTTCAACGTTACCAGGATCGGTTTGTCGAGCAACTTGCGTCCGGCCAACCCTAATGATGTTATTACTCCTTCATTTAGTGGCAACACCCGATCTAACGGCCCGTTAATGGATGTTTATGACGAGAACAACAACAAATTGGTTTCTTTTGAATTGCCCAGTGGAATGCTGGAGAATTATGTACCTACACCGCAGGTTCAGTTAACAGTAGGTCTGTTGGCAAATACCGATATAACTATTCGGGCAGCACCAAGGTTCAAGATTGGCCGCAAAATAGGTTCGGTTTCTCTAATTGGTTTTGGAATTAAACATAATTTTATGCGCGATTTATCTAAATATGTACCGTTTGATCTCGCATTGGCCTTTAGCTACAATAATCTGAAATATAAGAAAGCACTCAGCCTTCAGCCAATTGAAAACTCGGTGCCGCAAGACAACCAACAGTCTACAGACTTTTCCGGACAAGAGATTTTTGGGAACTTTAACAACTATTTGTTCCAGGCATTGATATCCAAACAGTTTTCGGTGCTTACCCCCTATCTGTCTTTAGGTTACAATGTATCAAGCGCCGATATGGGACTGAGCGGAAACTACCCGATAATAAACGGTTATAACGGCGATCAGATTACTTATAAAACATTTTCTAATCCTGTAAGGATTGAGAGAACCTACTTAAAAGATTTCCGTGTTGATGCGGGTTTTCAGGTTAAGTTTCCTGTGATAAGGCTTTATGCCTCTTATGGTATTTCCGGAAATTATGGTATTGCCAATGCAGGTATCGGTATCGGCATTTAATATGCTTATTTGTATAATTTGGAATTGGCGTGACGAAAAACCGGTTATCAAATAACTACTTTTGTTGCATGACGCAAAAAAGATACCTGTTCTTAATTTTAATACTTGGTTCATTAACCGCTCTCGGCCCCTTTTCTATCGACATGTACCTGCCAGGTTTTAAAGCAATAGCTAAAGACCTGAATACCAGCGAAGCCAGGGTAGCATGGTCATTATCAAGCTATTTTATAGGTATCTCGGCTGGTCAGTTACTTTACGGCCCCCTGTTAGATCGTTTTGGCAGGAAAAAGCCTTTATTTATTGGCTTACTTATATACATTCTGGCATCTGCCGGATGCGCATTTATTAAAGATATTGACTCGTTTATTGTATTGAGATTTATCCAGGCAATTGGAAGCTGTGCTGCTACTGTAGCATCAGTAGCTATGGTTCGCGATTTGTTTCCTGTTAGCGAAAATGCCAAGGTATTTGCCTTATTGATGTTGGTACTTAGTGTTTCGCCAATGGTTGCACCTACTGTAGGTGGTTATGTTACTGTTGCTTTTGGTTGGCATACGGTTTTTTTCATTTTACTGGGTTTAGGCTTATTTAATTTAATCGCCAGCTGGCTTTGGTTGCCCGAAAGTTATAAGGCAGACACTACCATGTCTTTAAAGCCTAAACCAATAATAACCAACTTTATAACGGTGTTACGTGAACCTAAATTTTATACTTATGCGTTTACCGGAGCTATGGCATTTGCAGGCTTATTTGTATACATCACCAGTTCCCCTATCCTTTTCATGTCGCTATTTAAAGTAAAAGAAGAAACTTACGGGTGGATCTTTGCCTTTCTTTCTGTCGGCTTTATTGGGGCCAGTCAGGTTAATACCCTTATGTTAAGAAAATATAAAAGTGAACAATTGATATTTGTTGCGTTAATTGGGCAGGTAGTTACAGTTATTGTGTTTTTGATTGGCAGCATTAACGGTTGGTTTGGCCTTGCCGAGACCATTGGTTTTCTGTTCTTATTCTTATGCTGCTTAGGGGTGGCAAATCCAAATGCTTTAGCCCTATCGCTAGCACCTTTTTCTAAAAACGCAGGTAGTGCATCTGCTTTAATGGGTGCACTGCAAATGGGACTTGGAGCTCTTGCATCTGCTTGTATTGGCTTTTTTGAACAAACATCGGCTGTGCCAATGGTATTAATTATGACTGTGACTTCTGTAATTGCTTTCGCTGTTTTAGTTATTGGAAGAAGAAATATAAAAGAGGCTTAATTTTTTTTGCGGCCCTGCGTAGGGGTATATGCTGATCATGTTGTCTTACTCTAAAACAAGACAATAATGAACATTAAATCTTCTATAACAGCTTTAGTATTACTAGCTACCTACATGGGCGCCAATGCCCAAAATCAAATGCCGGGTAAAATGCATATTGGCATTGTATACCCTTTAAGTACCAATGGAACACGCGCTCCTTTAGATACTAATAATCTTTCATTTAACTTACTTGGTGGTGTATCTGCAGCCGAACGTGGTTTGGCATTTGCCGGACTTTCAAATGTAGTACTAAAAGATACCAAAGGATTTCTGTTTGCAGGATTTTCTAATCATGTAGTTAAAAATGCAGACGGCGGACAATTTGCAGGCTTCCTTAATACTTATGGCGGCGGCGAGGGAGTTTCGTTTGCAGGCTTTGCCAATATATCATCAGGAAATGTAAAAGGGGCGCAATTTGCCGGTTTCGCAAACATTACTAAGGATATGAACGGTGCTCAGTTTGCCGGTTTTGCCAATATTGCCAAAGATGTATCGGCAACACAGATAGCTGGTTTTATTAATACGGCTAAAGATGTTAAGGGATCTCAGATTGCAGGCTTTATAAACATCGCTAAAAGAGTTAAAGGTGCACAAATTGCAGGGTTCATTAACATTGCCGAGAGCAGCGACTTCCCAATAGGTATTGTAAATATTATAAAAAACGGCGAGAAAAGTATTGGGATAAGCACCAATGATAACCTAACTACAATGCTAACTTTAAGATCGGGCGGCAAAGTACTTTATGGGATTTTAGGGGTCGGATACAACTTTAAAAACGATAAGGAGGTGTATGCCATTGAGGCTGGCTTAGGGGCTCATTTCTTTTCTTCAAACAGCTTCAGGTTAAACACAGAATTAACATCAATGAGCCTGGAGAGCTTTAAACATGGAGAATACTTTAGCTCCTCATTTCGTATCCTCCCTGCTTTAAAGATTGCCAGATTTCTGGAAATCTATGCCGGCCCATCTCTTAACTATGTAAACACCAATACAGTTGAAGGTAAAGATTTAAATAAACACTACCTATCTAAGTGGGGCAACAAATCGGGCAGGAATTTCCAGGGGCTATATGTAGGCTATATGGGTGGCATTCAGGTAATCTTTTAACGGCATGCAACCTTTAATTGAAATTAACAATCATAATTTATAACACACAAAAACCAAACTACTATGAGAACAACAGTCATTGCATCGCTTCAATCATTTTGGCAAGATTTAATCTCTGTGTTCGGGGCAGCACCACTTCCAATTAATGATCTTAATCAGTTACAGAAAAGTGCTCCTGATTTAATGGTATATGCCTTGCCTGTGGTATTCTTCTGTACGGCTCTTGAATATGGATTTTCTCATTTCGCTGAGCATAAAAGCTATGAAAAGAAGGAAACTATAGGATCAGTTTTTATTGGCCTCGGCAATTTGGCTGTAAACCTATTAATGAAAGCAGTATTGCTTTATGGAGCCATTTGGATATATAATGCTTTGCCATGGCGTATGAGTCTGAACTGGTGGACTTTGATTCCTTGTTTTATAGTTTATGATTGCTGCAGTTATTGGTCGCACCGCATTTCACACTTTAACAGGTTCTTTTGGGCAACACATGTTGTACACCACTCTGCCGAGCATTACAATTTAACAGTAGCTTTTAGACAAAGCTGGGTACAGCATTTTAAAATCGTCTTTTTTATACCTGTAGCTTCAATGGGATTTAATCCGGTTATATTATTTGTAGCCAGCCAATTGAGCACATTATATCAATTTTGGGTACATACCGAAGCCATTGGAAAATTACATCCTTTTATTGAAAAGTACTTTGGTACTCCATCTAACCACAGGGTTCATCACGGTAGTCAGGATAAATATCTTGACAAGAACTTCGGTGCTACCTTTATGATCTGGGACCATTTGTTCGGTACTTTTCAATACGAAGAAGAAAAGCCTGTTTATGGTCTTACAACCCCGGTTGATAGTAAAACTAATCCCTTTATTTTAAATTTTCATGAGTACAGGGATATGATTAAGGATGTTAGGCAAAGTGATGGAATTAAAGAAATACTTTTCTTCATTTTTGCAAGTCCTGGTAAAATTTACAGACACAAACTTACCAATATTGAAAAGGCAAATGGAACTCCTGTTGTAGATAAAAAAACGCACATTAAAAACAAGAAAATAAAAGCTTTAAAGTTTGCCGGCATGCTATTGGTAATTATTTTATTGTTAAGCCAGTCGTTAAATACGTTAAGTCAGCCTTCAAAAAAGGTTGATGAGTCTGAACCCCTGGCCCTGCCTACCCCTAAAGGAGAGAACCTCTTGTTTTTTCTTCAGAGAAACCCAGATGCAAATACGGTAATTTATGAACTCAATTTTAAAAGTACTGGGGTCCTTGACCCTGAAAACCCTGTAAAAGGATCGTGGATAAGATATACAGAACAAGGTAAATACAAGGAGCTAACTGGCATTGAACGCAGATTTGCTTACGGAGTTAAATGTAAAGCATTACAAAATGATGAATTTGAGATAAGATTGGTTGCTTACAAAAAGCTGCCCTTGTACCTTAAAAGATCTGAAACAGACAATAAATATAAGATTTACATAAAAGATGAGGGAAAGGATTTATTGCTAAAAAGGGTTTTTGTTAGGGTTAATGGCGGCTCATTCTGGTTCCCGAAAGTGGAGTATATTGATTTGATAACAGTAAATAGTGCTTCGGGCATAGAGTTTTTAAAACGAATAGAGATTTAGGCAGGCTAAGAAAAACTAATATATTTGATTAAGAAACAAACCAGTGATAAATCAACCCGACACACTGCATCAATATGATGACAAGGCATTTGAACAAATGTTCAAAGCTCATTATAAAGAGCTTCACTCCTACGCTAATATAATGCTTAGAGATCAAGACATTGCAGAAGAAATTGTTCAATCTATGTTTCTTAAATTCTGGGAAAAGAGAGAATTGTTAAACGTACAAACTTCAATAAAAGCATATCTCTACAAATGTGTTTATAACGATAGCTTAAATTACCTTAAGCATCAAAAAGTTAAAACAAAATATCAGGATTTTACAATTCACACCATGAACAATCATCATGAGGCAGCATCATCAAGAGTAGAGCTTAATGAGCTTGAATTTAAGCTGCAAGAAGCATTAAATGAATTACCTGAACATTGCAGAACTATTTTTCAGATGAGCAGGTTTGAGGAATTAAAATATAGAGAGATAGCTGAACAGCTGGACCTTTCAATTAAAACAGTTGAGAACCAGATGGGGAAAGCTTTAAAAATATTACGTTTGAAACTAGCCGATTTCATTACACTAATTTTACCAGGCATAATAATGTTTTACAAGGATTTTTTTAATTAAGAGGAACAGATGAACGAGGAAATATTGATAAAGTTTCTTTTAAAAGAAACAAGTGAAGAAGAAAGTATTGCTGTGCAAAAATGGCTGGATGAAGCTACCTCTAACAGGGCCGAATTTGCCCGGCTTGAAAGAATCTGGACTGCAAGTAAAAGTTTAAATAGCACAAGTAATGTTGATGAAGAACAGGCATGGATAAAATTTAAAGCGAAGACAACTTCCAGATCAAATGAGGCTATTGTGAGGCCAATAAAGCAAAACTACTGGTGGTTAAAAATTGCCGCAGTATTGGTTTTGGTTGCCGGAGCATGGATGACGTACAATGTTTTTGGCCCTGCAAATTATACAGACCTGATAGCAAGTAACAAGGTAGTTATTGAGCATTTACCTGATGGATCGGAAGTAACCTTAAATAAAAATTCGGAAATCAGCTATGCTACAGATTTTAAAGACGACCGCAGTGTTAAACTAAAAAATGGTGATGTATTTTTTAATGTAGCGCACGACAAATCAAAACCGTTTGTAATAAAAATTAATAAAGTATCCGTAACTGTTGTTGGCACTTCATTTAATGTGAAACATATAAAAGGTGAAACTGAAGTTATTGTAGAAACGGGTATTGTAAAAGTGAGCAATGGCAATGAAGTGATAGAACTGCATAAAGGAGAAAAAGTTTTGATCAAAGAGGCATCTCCCAAATTGATTAAAGAAGAAAATACGGATCGGTTATATGATTATTACCGCAGCGGAAACTTTGTATTTTATAAAACACCGCTTTGGAAGGTAGCAGAGGTTTTAAATGAAGCCTACAATGTAAATGTTGTTGTAAAAGATGCCAGTATTGCCAATGAAACCTTTAACACCACACTTAAAGCAAGTGCATCATTAGATGATAACCTTGATATAATCCTGCAAACAATGCAAAATTTAAGAATAGATCGTAACGAAGGGCAGATAATACTATCTAAAATTAAATAATGAGATTAAAAATAATCATAGCCCTATTATTTATAACCGGATATTGTAATGCCCAGTTTTCTGTATCCAACTATATGCGTAATTTGGATAGAAGGGTTGATCTGGATATAAAGCAACAACCGATCTCTGAGGTGCTCAATAAAATGAGTAAGGTAGGCGACTTCTATTTCTCTTACACTGGGTCTTTGTTTAAACAGGACAGCATAGTAAACATGAAGGTGAAAAACATGCAGGTTAGAGATATACTTGACCGCCTGTTTAATGGAAAAGTAGATTATAAGGAAACCGGAAAATACATTATTCTTCGTTACGCTGCCAATCACCTTACTATAGAGCCTGAAAATATTACTAGCGCCGATAAATTATATATTATTAGCGGTTATGTTATTGATACGGAAACAGGTAAAAAAATAAAACAGGCAAGTGTTTACGAAAAGCGACTACTGCAATCTACACTTACAGACAATGAGGGGTATTTTAGGCTTCGTTTTAAGGGCGAACATACTGATGTAACCCTTACAGCCAGTAAAGACACATATAGGGATACTTCGCTAGTTTTTTTAGCAGATATCACAGTTAAACCGGAGGGTTATAAAGATGAAGATTCTGAACAAGGTGGCGAAGTTTTCAATTCCATTGAGAATTCAGGAATCAGCAGATTCTTTATTTCTTCAAAACAAAGGATGCAGAGTTTAAACATACCTGATTTCTTTGCAAATACGCCCTTTCAGGCTTCCCTTACCCCTGGTTTAAGCACACACGGCATAATGAGTTCGCAGGTGATAAATAAAGTATCGCTGAATGTTTTAGGTGGTTATACTGCGGGAACAGACGGTGTTGAAGTGGCTGGCCTGTTTAACTTAACCAAAGGAAATGTTAAAAAGTTACAGATAGCCGGGTTATTTAATGGTGTTGGTGGCTCTGTAGATGGTGTGCAGGTGGCCGGTCTGCTTAATGATGTAAGAACAAATGTTAAAGGTGTGCAGGTGGCAGGATTCTTAAATCATGTAAAAGAGAAGGTCGAGGGTTTTCAGATAGCAGGTTTTGGTAATGTAGTATCCAAAGAGATGAAGGGTATACAAATTGCCGGTTTTGGAAACCTTACTTCTAAAAACCTTAATGGAATGCAAATAGCCGGCTTTGGCAATATGACCTCTCAACGAATGAAAGGAACTCAGATAGCGGGTTTCTTTAATTACGCAAAGGAAATGGATGGTTTACAGATTAGTATTGTAAATATTTCCGGAAAGTCTGATGGTTATAGCATAGGCCTGGTCAACTATGTTCATCATGGCTATCATAAGCTTAGTTTTTCTACCAACGAAACTATTAATGCAAATGCATCATTTAAAATGGGCAATGCGAAATTGTACAATATCATATTGGTTGGAAAAAACTTTGCCGATTCTGCTAACATCGAAACTGCAGGCCTGGGCTTTGGCCATGATTTTATTATCAGCAACAGGTTCTCTGTAGCTGCCGAGATAACTTCTCAGTATTTATACCTGGGTAATTGGGATTATTCAAACTTCCTGCACAGGTTCCAAACCAATCTCCAAATTCAGCTGGTTAAAGGAATAGCATTATTTGGCGGACCGATATATTCCATTTATCGTTCAGAAGCACCTGAAGGTTCAAGCGGCAAAGGCTACAAGCAAAATATTGCCCCCGCAAAGCATGATTACATTAGCAAAAGAGCCAAAGGCTGGATTGGTTGGAATGTAGGTATTACAATTATGTAGCAGTTAACATTTTTACAACTTCTGCAACTCCTGCTGTTGCTGCTTTTTCTATCTTAACAATATTCTTATATCGGTCTACCTCAGGTATTTTAGGATCAATTATATATTTAACTGTAGTTCGGGGAACAAAGTTTATTAATCCTGCTGCCGGATAAACAGCCAAAGAAGTTCCAATCAACATAAAAACATGTGCTTTTGAACAAATTTTAGTAGCGGGACCTATCATAGGTACATCTTCTCCAAACCAAACAACATGAGGTCTTAATTGCGAACCTAGTTCACAGTACGTTCCTGTTTTAAGTTCCCATCCATTTATGGGATAGGTTAGTTCAGGATTTATGTCTGATTGAGATCGGGTAATTACACCGTGTAAATGGGTAACATTTGACGAGCCTGCTCGTTCATGCAAATCATCAATGTTTTGGGTAATAATCTGTACATCAAAAAATGCTTCTAGGTCTGCAAGGGCCCTGTGAGCCGCATTTGGTTCGGCTTCCAGCACTTGCTTTCTTCTTTGATTATAGAAGTCCTGTACCATTGCAGGATTACGTTTCCAGGCCTCTGGGGTGGCCACATCATACACGTTGTACCCTTCCCATAGTCCATCGGTATCTCTAAAGGTTTTTAAACCGCTTTCTGCGCTAATGCCTGCCCCTGTTAGCACCACAAGTTTCCTTTTCATAAATATTCTAATTCTTCATTAACGTAAGAAGGCTGTTCCAAAAGAACAGCCTTCAATATAATAAATACTTTACTGACAATTAATTATACTGCTGTATTTGCTGACAAGCTTAAACTAGGATACTTTGCCCTTAAAACTTCAAATGCTCCAAACATGATCGCACCGTATGCCAAAGTTCCATAAAGAAATAGCCTTTCATAAGGTATTGCCGCACCTAAACATTTAATATATCCGGCAAATGTAGGTTCGTACAATCCCGGGAAATACATAACTCCAATATCGGCAACTATCCAGTGTACAAGAACTGCCAGTACAGCTGCACCAAGAAAACTTAATACAGTTACTTTTTTAATGATAAGTTTAGCAACCAAAACCATTAGCACAAACGCAATATATGTCCAGTACCAGCCAGCATAAAAGAAGCCGTAACCAGATGTTTTTGCAATAAAAATATCGCTTAACAATAAAAGCACCAATGGAAATCCAAATGCTTTGTAATTGTTATTAAAATATGCTCCTCCAAATAAGGCTATCGCCCCCACGGCAGAGAAATTTGCAATTTCCTTGAAATTATCAGAAAGCGGGGCAGCAACACGAATCAGGCTGATCGCAACAATAATTAACAAAAGAATAGCAGTACGTGGATTGAATTTAAATTCCGACATATTTTTAAGATTATAACGCAAAGTTATATTATTTCCCTTATATTTTAATGAAACACAAACATTGCCGGAAAATAATATCCTTCGTAAGGAATCTGTTTAGCCAACTTACCCGAAGTAGCATCATAAAAATAAATATTGTTTACTGCGTAGTTAGCTCCATATCCGTCCTGAACAGTTGTTGTAACAATCTGATTTGTTTTAGCGTAATAACCCAGGTTCTTTTTATAAAAAGATTGCTTATCCGGAGTAGTTATAAAAGGCTGATCTAATGAAGCTTTATTTCCTTCTATATACCTATACAACATTTTACCACCGCCAAAAGAAGGCGACTTTAGAAGGAAAACTGTATTTTCTTTAGTAGATGCTATTATTGGCGATGAAAACCAGGCAAACCATGTGCTTGCAGGCGTAAAAGGCAATTCTACACTATCGGTAGCCAAGGTTAAAGGATCGGAGTTATAAAGGAATTTTCCTTTTGTATACCATACCTTATTGTTTGGAGTTTGAGCAAAGCCCAGTGAAACATTCTTTATCTTTTTGGCTACTGTGAGGTCTGCGGCATTGTAAATTACCGCTCCCTCTGATTGAGAAAGTGTATAAACATATTTTCCGGCTTTTAACATATCACCTGTCTGGCCGCTGGTTCCAGCAAGTTGTGTAGGTGCATCGTAAGTTTTAAGGTTAACTTTAAAAATACCTTTACTGCTGCTTAAAAGTCCATTATTTTCATCAAGCCCCACAAAAGCACGCCAATCACTCTGAGGAGATGCAGGAATTCTACCAACTTCTTTAAGTGTCTTAGCATCAGCCACTACAACGGGGCCACCTATTTTACTTACAACATATAGGTTTTTGTTAAATATGGTTGCAAATTGCATAGTTGAGCTTTTAGGTTCAAAGTCTTTTCCTGGGTTTTCTTTCTGAAAAACACTGTCTTTTAATGAGCCTGAAGCAGCGTCAAAAAAGCTTACTGAACCTGTACCATGGCCATACCAGCCTTCGTTAATCACAAAAAATCCATTTTCAAATTTTCCTTGTTCTGGTTCTTGAATTTCTTTGTTATCCTTTTTACAAGAAAATAGTGTTCCGGCTAATACTGTAAGTAAAAGCGTTTTTTTTAAAATAATGTTATTCATTTAAGAGTTTTGATTTTTGAGAGCGGCTTATTATAAAATTGATTAAATTATTAATTGGGGGGATTTATTTGGCCAGATTTAAATCAGCAACACCTATTATTTCTGTTGACAGCTCACCTAACCAACCAAGATCTGCCTGGATACCTGTTTGAATTTTGATGAAATCTATACCTGCAAGGTGTACCACTTTTCCATCTTTATCAATGGCATTGGCAATATCTATATTATCGCCGCCTACTTTATTGTCGGCATATCCAAATTCAAAAGGTTTACTTGTAATATATGTTGGTGTTTGTGGATTTATATGTGATGAAGGCAGCAATGCTCCTTTAAGTGTGTATTCGTTTCCTGTTATCCATGACGGAAAAGCCTGAGAAGTACCTGCAATAGTAACTACCCCTGTTTTTCCTTTATTGTCTTTCCATAATACATTACCGCCTGTGGCTGGTTTTGTATAAGTTACTTCATAATCGCGGATATATCCTTCATTACCAAACTCACTTCCTTTTAGTTCATACCAGGTATCATCCGGTTTACCATTTCCATTCTCATCCTGCATTACCCACACCACACCCGGCTCTGCCCAGTTAGCCTGTGCATTACCATAAATAACGATATCGTCTTTCTGATTTTCATTAATTACAGTGTGGTCAAAACCTAGCACAATATAGCCTCCCCAGGCACCAAGCGACACTATACCTTCTTTACCTTCAAGGCTTTTTGCACCTTCAAGTGTTCCTATAGATTTGTTGGTAAACTGTCCTGGAGCAGGTAAATATTCAAATACTTTGGTTACGTAATTATTGCTTCCCGGATTTGAAGGTACAGTTGGTATGCCTACATTAACCACATACTTATAGTTAAAAGAGCCACTGCTATTGGTAGCAGTGTACTCTACGTTATATATACCTGCTTTTAGTGGTGTAAAATCGTACGATGAGCCAGTACTGGTAACTTCCCCATCTAATTTCCACTCCTCATCATAAACCTTGTTATTTACATTAAATGCTAAAAATGCAATCTTTTCGTTAACCCTCCCATTTATGGGGCTATCTTCTATTTTCATTTTAACAACTGGTGCCTGCTCTGCATCCTCGTCTTTTGTACATGCAGATAGAACACTAATGCTCAATAAAATGAAAAGCAAGTAATATTTAATGTTCATAACAAGGTTATTTAAGCAATACAATATCGTTATTTATAGCTATAATTAAATACTGCACTTTGAGGCGAACCACCTGTAGCAAACTCAAACTTTATTTTACCATCGGCACCAAAGCAAAAGAACTTACCTGTAGCGGCATAACCATTTGCATCTCCAACATAAACATCATTGTTTAGTGTATTAACGGTAACACCATAAGGTGTTTTAATCACTGTCTGATCTGTAACAAAATTCCCATTAATTGTACCATTAGATATGTTAAATGTTTTAAAATATGGATCCAGATAATCGCCAATTACAAAGCCTTTTGTTCCGGTAACATTTAAATATTCTAAACTCACTTCATTAGAACTAACTTTTGTATCTGTTACGCTACTTAACTTAACAAGCTGAGCTGGAACATCTGAATAATTTCCTTTTACAATAGTAAACAGATCGCCATTTTCAGTTGCGCCAATTTTAGTAGGATTAAAACCAACGTTTATATCCAATTTCTTAGTAAATGTATTTAAATCTACTACAGAAACTGATGTATTGTTAGGACTAGGATAGTAGAAATGATTAGAATTTGTTACGTATAGCTTACCGTTTACAATAGCTAAACCTTCCAATGCGCCACCAACCGAAATTCTCGATTCAATAGTTAAACTTGCAGTATCAATTTTACTGATATAACCATCATAACCAGAAACATATGCTTTGTTTTTGTAGAACCCTACATAACGTGGCATAAAATCTTTGCTATCATCAAAGAAAGGAATTCTTTTAATTGATTTTCCTGTTGCAATATTAATAACCTCTATATAAGAATCCTTATTTGTATCCTTAGCTCCGGTAACAACACAATACATTTTGCTACCGTATTGTTTTAAATCGCTGGCATCAGTACCTAATGGAATTCCATTTTTCTGTTCAAAATAATTCTGAGTTACAGCTTTTGTGGCAATATCATAGTAAGTAATAGAGCTGTTATTTGCCTGACCAAAAGATCCCTCGCATAATACATACAAACCATTTGTAGAAACTGGTCGCGGATCTATTGCCGGAAGTTTATCTTTTTTACAGGATGCTAATCCTAATACACAGCCAAGAATTGCAAAAAAAGCTGGCTTTCTATAGTTAAGTAATGATTGATTCATGATTTTTATTGTGTTTTATGTTATTATTAGTTTTTTATTCTGATATGTTGGTTATTTTATATTTAAATCTGCTGCTCCCCCTACTTCTGTAGATATTTCGCCTAGTAAAGTATTGCCTTTTTCATTTTGACCGGTATAAACTTTTATAAAATCAACAGCATTAAGGCTTATTGCTTTACCGTTTTTATCAATTGCATTCGACAAGTCGAACGAGTTATAACGTTTAGTGGCATAATCGTCGCCAGTTGAATAGCTATCTGTATAACCCCATTCAAATGCACTGTTTACAAAAATGCTTCCTATGGTACCCCATGTAGATTTCAGTAAGGTACCTTTGAATTTGACACTATCCTGATTTTCAGCAAATAGCGGATAGTAGTTATGATTATGGAATCTGTTCACATCAACACTTCCTGTCTTTCCTTGGTTATCTTTCCAGGTAACATTTGCAGTCGCCTTTGGGTTATAATAAGTGATTTCATAGTTCTTAATAGTACTTACAGAGCTATGCTCACTTCCGGCAAGCTCATACCATTCGTCATCAGGCAAACCATTTCCATTTTTATCCTGACTAACCTGAACAATTCCTGGTTCAGACCATTGTTGTATTGGTCCTAAAGGATTTCCGTAAATAGCAAGGTCATTGCCTTCATTATTAAGAATAGAATGATCAAAACCAAAAACAATGAAGCCTCCAAAAGCCCCTAAAGATACAAGGCTGGTATTTTTAACATCACCTATAATTTTCTGTGCACCATCCGGACTTCCTAATGACTCATTAATAAATTGACCGGGAGCTGGCTGATATTCATATATTTTATTAATGAATTTACTGCTGGTACTTGTTACGGGACGCGGAATATAAATGTCTTCATCAACTGCTTTTTCCTTTGAACATGAACTTAAACAAAGCTGAAAAAGGATAATCGATGAAAGACCAAGAACATTTTTTTGATTGAATCTCATTTTTAATATGGTTATTTATATACGAATGCAAAGTGAGCCGGAATATCTCCGGTAGTAACCGACCATTTCTTTTTCCCCGCCGGATCAAAACAGTAAAGTGTACCCGGCGATACATAATTTCGGGCATCGGTAACTAAAACATCTTTAGTTATAGGATGAACTGCTATACCATAAGGAATGGTTATTGCTTTATCTGTACCATCGGTTATGAATTGCTTATCTAACAACACCTCGTCTTTAACGTTAAGCATCCCATAAGTTATTGTGTATTTGGCTTCGTTATAGTTCCATTCAGAGCCATAGTAATAAGCAATATCCCCATCAATAGCAAGGTTATTTACAGCAATGTTAAAAGTCTTTTTAACCTGATCTGTTTTAGTATCTATTACAAACATTTTTGAAGGTATATCGTAATAATTCCCTCTTGAGGTTACGTATAGATCACCATATTTATCAGCCTTTAACCTATGCAGGTTAATAGCCACGTCAATTTGTTTTGTTACAGTAAATGAGTTCAGATCTATAACAGAAACAGTTCTTTCGTATTTCTGCGGGCTATACCCGCCTGAATTTGCAACATAAAGCTTTTGGCCAACTACAGCCATTTCTTCAGGTTGTCGGCCTACATCCACTCTTTTTACCTCTGTTAATGTTGCAGTGTCAATCTGAGCTACAATTCCCTGTGGCGCATTAGGATCCCCTACTGTACCCAGGTATGCGCTCACGTAAGCCTTGCCATTACTAAATGTAATGTACCGGCAATTGGTAATGTTAACTTGCTTAATGCGCTTGCCGGTTTTAACATCCAGAACTTCAACTTTATTGGATACATTTACCACCACATAAAGTTTAGAACCATAAATGGCAATATCGTTTCCAACATCACCTAATCCCTTTACAATTTCCGGATTTACTTCATTATAAATGTTTCGCCTATAAATTCCGGTAGTATAGTCCAAATAATCCAAAGAGGCCTTATTCATATTCATATTGCCCTCATTTACAATATAAAAACCTTTAACCTGTGCAGACGGATCAGGAGGTAAAAGGGTCTCCCGCTGTTCAGGAACCGGTTTAAGGTCTTTCCGGCACGATACTGTAAGTCCTAAAAAAGCAACTAGTATTCCTAAACTAATTATATTGAGCAATTTGTTCGTTTTCATCTGCCTAATAGTTGTAGTTTAATCCAAAACGATAATAGCGACCAGGCATCGGGAAATTCGTGATTACTTCGTAATCCTGGTTCAGCAAATTGTTAACCTCGGCAGTAAAACGAACTTCCTTTCTGTTTACTTTTACATTATAATGCAAGGCCATATCGTGTGTATACCAAGGTTGAACGTAGTTATATATACTATTTGTACTTTGATTGTAACGCTCTCCTATATAAATGAAACTGTAATTCATAGAAAGGTTTTTGTAGGTTGCACTCGCAAGAAATGATCCACTATGTATAGGCGTATACGGAATCAGATCCTTATAGCTTGGTGAAGCATGATCGGAATCAATTGCTTTTTGGTAGGTGTAAGTAAGCCCTGAAGTAAAACTTATAGTATTAGTAATTTGCCATACAGATTGTATGTTTACATCTATACCTTTGATTTCGACCTGCCCAAGGTTTTGCATACTCCACCTTGCCTGATTGTTACCAGGCACTGCAACTATCTTATTTTTCACATTGTTATAATATGCATCTGCTTGTATAGAGAACTGACTTAAAACTTTATTGTCATATCCTTTTATATAGGTAAAGCCCAAATCATATTGTTTTGTATACTCTGGTTTTAAAACTATAAACCCGTAATAAGTGTAATAAAGATCGTTGAAGGTTGGCATCCTGAAAATGCTTTTATAGAATGATCGCAACCTAAACTCTTTCTGATCAAAGGGTTGCCACGATACCATAACTGTAGGCGTTAGCTCATTTCTATCTACGTCGGCAGGGCCGCTTTGCGTTTTATCGTATTTTAGTGTACTTAATAAATTGGCCTGAATATCAAATTTTGCAAAATGAAACTGGGTAGCCAAAGCAGTTAATATGGTGTTTCTTACCGGATATGAAAAGCGATAAAGGTCTGCGTTTAAGTCGTTCCGCTGATAATCTGTAGACAATACGACATCCCAATAATTGGTGATTTTTAACTTATTGGCTAATGATACATATATTTCTTGCAGATGAAAATTGTTTTCAAGCAATCCATTAACAGTTACCCTATCCGGATCTAGATAACGTAGGTTATCACTTGCGTATTTGGCTGTTGCCAGCAAACTGTATTTGCCTACATTCTTTTCATAAGAAGATTGTGCGAAAAAGTTCTTATTCCACATCCGTTGTGAAAATGAAAATACATTGTTCACAACTGCACCAGGCAACCCCTGATTGTCTTTATAACCATATAGTTTTACTTTCCATGTACTGCTGTCAGACAGCATTCCATTTAATCCCAACTCTAATCGCATGGCTTCAATATCACCATCCTTCCTTACAGCAGTAGTATCATATACGCCATTAGTAGATCGGAACTTATATTTGCCATTGGCATTTTTATACTCTGCACTTAAAGAGCTGTAAACATTATTACTTATTTTACTTTGCCATAAAAGCGATGGATCAATAAGGCCAAATGACCCTCCTTTTAATGATGCACGAACTTTTTGGGTAGTTCCATCTGAAAAATCAGGTTGTTTCGATTTAAGATACAATGAGTTCGCTGACGCGAAGCCTTTGGCAGATTGGAAAATAGAGCTCTTTTGTCCGTTGTATAGTTCTATCTCTTCAATATTATCTAATGAAAATTTACCCAGGTCTACCTGTCCGTTTTGTGCATTTCCCAACTGTACACCATCATAGAATACGGCAGTATGATTGGTACCCATGCTGCGTACATTAATTGTTTTTAAACCACCAATGCCACCATAGTCTTTAAGCTGTACTCCTGAAAAAAAACGAACAGCATCTGCTACAGAAAGGCTGTTTAATTTTTCGAGCTCCGCTCCTGATAGTATTTGTAATGGAGTTGAAGAAGTTTGCCTTTTGCTGATCTTTATTTTCTTGATCTGTACCTCTCTAAGCTGATTAATCTGATTTAAAGAATCTGATTCATTTGGTTTTGTTGAGCCTGTTTGGGCAAACGACTGAAGAGACATAGTACACATGCCCAGCCATATAATAGCTAGAAAAGTAAAAAAAATAGAGTTTACGCCAAAAACAGCGTTTTTACTTCTTCTCATTTTGTTGTGAGTTTATTACCCACAGCAAACAGTTAGATCAAGGAAATGAAATACAATAAATAAGCACTCACTCCAAGCTTCAATCCCCGAAAGCTATGAAATATTACCACTTATGGCAGGTCTTCTGACTTACTTCCGGTAATTCTGCCTTCCCAATCCTTAATCCCCTTTTTTAAAGGATCAGAAAAAGTGGCCTTGATTTGAACACCGTTATGAAGCTTACAGCTGCGGGACAGTTACGGATTTACACCGTATTCCCTTTTAATCCCGAATAAAATGCATCGGGAACCAAAAGCGATGCAAATGTACTTAAATAAATAGCTTTCAGCAAGCTTAAATGCTTTTCTATATTAAATCAAATGCCCTTGCATACTGACAGATTTCGTAATACGAGTTTGTATCTAATTTTTGTTTGATGTTTTTTCTGTGGGTTTCTACAGTACTTGGGGAAATAAAAAGCTGCTCTGCAGTTTCTGCAGAGGTTTTCCCTAATGCCATTAAGCTAAGTATTTCGCGCTCTCTGGAGCTTAATTTTGTAAAATTATGATAGTTATTACGCAGAAAGTTATTCTCATCGAGTAACCGCGAGGCCTTAACAGTCATATGATGCATCGAGTCAATTGGCAAAGCTATCGTTATTACCAGTAATGGTTTATTTTCGTCGTCTCTTAAGTAGACCTTTACGCTCGACATATGCCAGTGCCAGTCACTAGAATCAGAAAAACGAACCTGCTGAAAAAAAGTACATAAATCTTCATCGTTATTTTGTGCTATCAATCCAAGTATCTTAGGCACATAATCCTGAGCATCATCGCCATTAAAATACCTAACATAATATTCTTCTGCAGTTATACTGGTAATGTGTTCAAGAGAAACTCCCAGTTGCTGCAATCCTCGTTTAGACATCCAGGCGACCGACCAGTCTCTGAGGTCGTGCACAATAACAACCCCCGGCAGTTCATCTGATATTACTGAAATTTTAGCTATAGCATCATTAATTTTATTTTGGAGAAGAGCGTTTTGATTCATATTTCGAAAGCGATAATAGGGATTGTAATTATAAGTTAAATATAAGCCATATTAATATAATAAAGGTAATAAAATACCCAAAAACAGGTATTGTTTTTATTGTTTTTTTAAGATCATTTTGCATAAAATTTAACTCTGGATAAAAACCGTTCTCAATCCTCTTTTATCCTTATATTTATCATTACAATTCTTATTAAGATGATGAAGTTTGCCTCTATTTTTCTAGTAATGATTAGCCTGAATACAATGGCCCAGAAAACAGACACTATGCTATTAGCACAATTGATGCATAAAAACCCTGAACTTTTTACCGGAGTATTAAACCATCCTCAAAAAAATCAAATCCAGATCCTTTATACTCAGATTAACAGAAACACAAAGAATAAGCCCATTTTCAAAACGTATAGCTATAACTTAGATGACCATAGATACTTTTACCCTGCAAGTACGGTTAAACTGGCAGCGGTAATTTTTGCACTTGAAAAGATAAATGAGCTTAAAATAACTGGGTTAACAGCTAAAAGTGCGATGATTACTGATAGCTCTTATGTTAAGCAAACAAAGGTACTAACAGATAGTACAGCTAAAAATAGACTACCTTCTATTGAACATTATATTAAAAAGATATTGCTTACCAGCGACAACGATGCATTTAACCGTTTGTTTGAATTTATTGGTCGCGCTGAAATCAATAGCAAACTAAAAAAATACGGTTTCTTCAATAGCCGTATATTAAACCGCCTGGCTATTGGTGATGCAGGTGAGACTGCAAAACATACTAATCCTATTAAATTTTACAATCAGGATAAATTAATATACAGCCAGACCGAACAATATGATCCGAAAGAGTATCCTTTATCATTAACAAATACCCTTATGGGTGTTGGTTACCTGGACAGCACAGATAAACTGGTGAATAAGCCTTTTAATTTGGAGAATAAAAATGCCTTTAGCATTTCCGATCAACAGGCTATGATGCGAAAGTTGATATATCCCGAAGCTTTCCCTGCAAAAGAAAGATTTAATTTAACAGCAGACAATTATAAGCTGATCTATACTTATATGAGTAAATTACCCACTGAAAGTGATTATCCTGCCTATAAGGCTAACGAATTTTGGCCAACTTATTCAAAAATGCTCTATTACGGCCGCGACAAAAACGCTCAAATTGATCCTAACATCCGCATATTTAATAAATATGGCGACTCTTATGGTTTCATTATTGATAACTCATATTTCGTCGATTTTAAGAACAATATCGAATTCTTTCTTACAGCCGTAGTTCAATCTAATGATGATGGTATTTTTAACGACAACAATTACGAATACGACTCCGTTTGCTATCCATTTATGAAAAACCTTGGCCAAACCATCTATAAATACGAACTGGAACAGAAACATAAAACGCCACCCGATCTTAAAAAATTCAGGATGAAGTATAATTAGTTATGCTTCGTTAAGCAGCTGCGTTTTTATTTCGTCCAGTTTCTCCATTTCATCTTTTTCCAGAACCGGGAACTTAAGATTAAGCTTTTTAAATGTTTCTGATAATATATGGCTAATTGCTAATCTGGCGTACCACTTTTGATCTGCCGGAATAATATACCACGGAGCATCTTGTGTTGAAGTAGCAGTTATTGCTTCCTCATAAGCAGTCATGTATTGCTTCCATAATTTGCGCTCTTCAATATCACCTGAAGAAAATTTCCAATTTTTAGCGGGATCATTTATTCTATCCAGAAACCGTTGTTTTTGCTCTTCTTTAGAAACATACAGGAAAATTTTTATGATTGCAGTTCCATTTTCATTTAAGTGTTTTTCAAAATTCCTGATGCTTTCATAACGCTTTTTCCAGAAGGAAGCATTCATATTTTTCACATCCTGATATCCTGGAATATTCTCGTTAAGTACATATTCAGGATGCACCTTACAAACCAATACATTTTCATAATGTGACCGGTTATGAATCCCTACCCTTCCCTTTTCCGGCAAAGCCTTATAATGGCGCCATAAAAAATCGTGATCATATTCCTCTGAGTTTGGAGCCTTAAAACTATAAACCTGGCATCCCTGAGGATTTAAGCCAGACATCACATGCTGTATGGCACTATCTTTTCCGGCAGCATCCATCGCCTGAAAAATAATTAACACAGAGCGGGTATTTTCTGCATACAATGTCTCCTGGGCAGCACTCAGTTTCAATTTAATTTCCTCCAGTCTCTCCTTCCCCTCTTCTTTCTGAAGGTTCCCCTTATAACGGGTATCAAAGTTTTTAAGAGAAATTTTTACTCCCGGTGTAGCAAAATACTGTTCTATTTCGTCTTTCATAATGCCGCATGTTTTTGTTAAATATAAAATAATTTGACCTTTAATTATACCTGGTAATCTGAATTGTCATGATTAATTTGGATTTCCAATTTATTATCTTTGTTTATGTTTTTTGACGTATAAAGCCTAAATTCATAGTAACGATACATTTCCAGTACTGTTTTTATGTTCTTATTTTCCTGATTAACAATTGTTTTATAAATCTTTTAACACACTTAATTATACTTTAAATAGAATAAAGCAACTTCAAGTATCAAATCAACCAGTTTATTAATTAATTGTGTTTATTTGCACTGCAAGTTTTAACACTATTTAACATTAACAGTTTTACGTTTTTTTTCATCTTTATCACATGTTTAAAGAAATTCGCAATAAGTATATTCGTTATTCGAGCATAGTTCTTTTTTGTATCATTATCTTCTTTTGTGCACTGCAGCTTAACTTTTTATGGTTATTTGGTTATTCTCCTTCTAATAAAGATATAAAAGCCCCTACTCTTCGCGTAGGTTCTGAACTATACACGGCCGACGGCAAGTTAATTGGCCGCTATTATAAAGAAAACCGGACCCCGGTAAACTTTAACGAAATAGCACCTAGTGTAATAAACGCTCTTGTAGCTACTGAAGACGTACGCTTTTACAGCCATATGGGTATCGATTTCCGTTCCTTATTGTCAAGCGGAATTTCCACCGCAACAGGTGATAAAAGAGGTGCCAGCACAATTACTCAGCAATTAGCAAAAAATCTTTATCGCACACGATACAATAAATCACAAGGACTTTTAAGTCATATCCCGCTATTGCGAACAATTATACCAAAACTTAAAGAATGGCTTACTGCTGTAAAACTGGAGTCTAATTACTCCAAAAACGACATTATTACAATGTACCTGAACACGGTTTCTTTTGGTAATAATGCTTATGGAATTAAAACAGCTGCACGTGTATACTTTGATAAGCAAGCAAATGAACTTGATATACCCGAATCAGCTTTGCTAATTGGTATGTTAAAAGGCACTAGTTTATATAACCCTATAAAAAACCCTGAAAGAGCATTAGAGAGACGTAATGTTGCGCTTGCTCAGATGAATAAATACAACTATATCAATACTGCGCAATTAGACAGTTTTAAAAACAAACCAATAAAGCTTAAAGAGGGCCGTGTTGATGAAGGTAGCGATGGTGATTCTTACCTGAGAACTGCAGTTGATAAATACCTTGAAAAATGGTGTGAAGAAAATGGATATGACCTTTACGAAGACGGTTTAAAAATTTATACCACAATAGACTCCAAACTTCAAAAATATGCCGAAGAAGCGGTTTCAGAGCAAATGAAAACCATTCAGAAAAGATTTTATAATGTTTGGGGAAATGAAGATCCATGGGAAGATTCAGAAAAGAAAAAGGTTGATTATCCAGAACGCGCAAAGAAAAACCTACCTATATATGCGCTTCTTCAAAAGAAATTCAGCAATTCACCCGATTCTATAGAAGCCTATTTCAATAAGAAAAAGAAGATGAAGATCTTTACATGGAAGGGCGACAGGGATACTCTCTTTTCAACCATGGACTCTATTAGGTATTATGGTAAGATAATGAATACCGGAATGATGACCATGGATCCATTTAATGGAAAGATTAAAGTTTGGGTGGGTGGTATTGACCACAAGTTTTTTAAGTACGACCACGTAAACCAAGCCAAGAGACAGGCTGGCTCAACCTTTAAGCCATTCGCTTATTTAGCTGCTTTAGAATCAGGAATGAGTCCTTGCGATAAATTCACCGACAAACCTGTTCGCATCTCCTACCAGGAAAATGGGAAAACAGAATATTGGGAACCTAGAAATGCAGACTGGAGCAATAGCTATCGCGAAATGTCTCTGCGTTGGGCAATGGCTAAATCAGTAAATACAATTACCGCTCAGGTTACTGAAAAAGTAGGTGCAGAAAATGTGGTAAAATGGGCTCATGAATGCGGTATTGATAGCCATCTTGCTTCTGTACCTTCTGTGAGTCTTGGCCCGAATGACGTAACTGTATATGAAATGGTTAAAGCATACAGCACCTTTTTAAACGGAGGAATCAGAACTGAGCCTATCCTTGTAGAAAAGGTTACTGATCAGGACGACAATATCATTGAGGAATTTAAACCAAAAACAAAAAGAACACTTACCGAAGAAATAGCATGGCTAATGCTGTACATGCTTAGAGGTGGTATGGAAGAACCGGGAGGAACTTCGCAAGCACTTTGGGAATGGGATCTTTGGAAAAACAACAATCAGATTGGCGGTAAAACCGGAACTTCATCTGACTATGTTGATGCATGGTACATGGGGGTTACAAAAGACCTTGTTACCGGGGTTTGGGTTGGTTGTGATGAACGTACCGCACACTTCAAGAATGGAGAAACTGGTGAGGGATCTAGAACCGCCCTGCCTATCTTTGCAAAATTCATGGAAAAGGTATACAAAGACCCAAGTACTGGATATACAATGGGCCCCTTCCCTAAATCAAAAGTCAAAATTACAAGAGATATAGACTGCCCTACGCCAAGATATTCGGTTGACACGACCAGCACAGATAGTATGGCTGTGGATTCAACTAACTTCGATGTACCTCCTGTTGAAGAAACACAGCCTGTTCAACCAGAAATTGTGGTTCCTAAACCTGAGGAAAATAAAACGCCGGAGCCGGCTAAACCTCAGCCAGCTGCTGAAGCCCCTCTAACAAAAAAAGAAGAACGTCAGTTAAAGAGAAAACAACGTCAGGAAGAAAAGGAAAGGGAAAAAGAAAGAAAGAAAAACGAACAACAGTAGCCCCATATATTTAATAAATTATAACAAAATAGCCATACAATGATCATGAACTCTACATTTTTGAGAAGATTAATTCCACTGCTAGTCTTAATAATGATATCTGCTGTTTCAGTTCAGGCCCAATACTTTGGTCAGAATAAGGTCCGGTATAAAAATGAGAAGTTTAAGGTGCTTCAAACTCCTCATTTCGAGCTCTATTATTATCTTAAAAATGAAAAGATGATTCAGAAATTTGCTCAGGATGCAGAGACCTGGTATAAAATGCATCAGGAGATTTTTAGAGATACATTCCTTAATAAAAACCCTATTATTCTTTATAACAACCATCCAGACTTCCAACAAACTACAGCCTTACAAGGTGAAATTGGTGTAGGTACGGGGGGTGTTACCGAGGCACTTAAAAATAGGGTAATTATGCCGGTAATGGAGCTGAATAACCAAACCAGACACGTTCTCGGTCACGAGCTGGTCCATGCCTTTCAGTATCATATCCTGCTCGAAAAAGATTCTGTTGGCTTGGAAAACATTAGCCAGATTCCCCTGTGGATGATTGAGGGTATGGCCGAATATCTTTCTGTAGGCAAAACTGATGCTTTTACTTCAATGTGGATGAGAGATGCATTATTGAACAGAGATATACCTTCTTTAAAGGATCTTACCAATTCTAATAAATACTTCCCTTATCGCTACGGACAAGCGTTCTGGACTTTCGTAGGCTCAGTTTATGGTGATACTACTATTGTACCTTTATTTAAAGCTACCGCAAGATTTGGATACGAGAATGGCTTAAAATATACTTTTGGATACGATGACAATACGTTATCTGGACTATGGAAAAATGCGATTGAGACTCATTACCGCCCAATGCTTAAATCTGATAGTTCCCAAATTAAGATAAGCGGAACAAAAATTATTGACAACAAGAATGCAGGAAATATGAATGTAGCCCCTGCAATCAGTCCTGATGGAAAATACCTGTGCTTCCTTTCAGAAAAGGATTTATTTGGCATTGATCTCTTTTTAGCCGATGCCAAGACAGGAAAAATAATGAGAAAGCTAAGTAGCCAGGTAGCTAATTCACACATTGACGACTTTAACTTCCTGGAATCTGCTGGTGCATGGTCCCCAGACAGTAAACAGTTTGCTTTTAGCATCTTCAGCAAAGGCCGAAACCAGTTGATGGTCATTAATGTGGACAACGGAAGCGTTGCTTTAAGGGCAAACATGTCAAACGTTGAACAATTTGGAAACCTTACCTGGTCACCAAGTGGCGACGAAATTGCTTTCTCCGGAATGGTTGAAGGACAGAGTGATATTTTCACATACAATATCAAAACAAAAGCTGTTACCGCAATTACCAATGATTCTTATTCGGATTATGCTCCTAGCTATTCTCCCGATGGAAAGAAACTTGTTTTTTCATCAGACAGGGCTTCTATGATAAAAAACAGCAGCAATGCGGTTCATCCTATTAACCTTACCATATATGATATTGAAAGTAAATCATTAACTGACATTCCTGTTTTCCCGGGAGCTAACAATTTAAACGCACAGTTTTCTGGCGATAGCAAAAGGTTATTCTTCTTATCAAACAGAGATGGTTTCAGAAATCTATATGAATACAACCTTGCTGAAAACACCGCAAAACAACTTACTGACTACTTTACAGGTATTAGTGGGGTTACAGAGTTTTCGCCAGCCATTTCAGTTTCAAGAAACGACGATATTGTTTACAGCTACTACCGTTATCAAAGGTATACTTTATACAATTCCCCGGTTAGCAATTTCAAATCAAAACCGGTTGACGTTAATGAGGTTAACTTCGATGCGGCGATCCTGCCTCCAATGGAAAACACAGGTGTCGACATCGTAAACTCTAATCTTGGGAACTTCGAAAAATTCGAAAAAACAGTGGCTGATTCTATGAGGCTGATCCCTTACAAACCAAAGTTCAAGCTTGACTATCTTGCTAACAGTGGCGTGGGTGTTTCAACCAGCAGGTTTGGCACAGGTGTTCAAGGCGGTATTGTGGGTATGTTCAGTGATATTTTAGGCAAAAACCAAATCGTAGCTAACTTATCTGTAAATGGCGAAATCTATGATTTTGGTGGTCTGGTAGGATATATTAACCAGCAAAGCCGAATTAACTGGGGTTTCGCATTATCTCACATCCCATACATTACAGGATTTAGAGACATTGCAGCCGAACAAATTGATCAGAATGATGGTAGCAAACTAAATGTTATAAATGATAGAACCAATCTGATAAGGACATTTGAAGATCAGATGCAATTATTTGGAGCCTATCCGTTTAATAAAGTCCATAGATTCGAACTAGGTGGTGCATTTTCACGTTACAGCTACCGCATTGATAGAATAAGTAACTACTATGATGAAACAGGATCCTATTATCTTGGTTCTGAAAAGAAAAAAATACCAACGGCCCAGGCTTCTCAGGAATTAGGAATACCATTTAATGCTTTTACCATTTTCCAGGCTAATGCATCTTTTGTTGGTGACAATTCCATTATGGGGGTTACCTCTCCTCTTGATGGTTTTAGATATAGAGTTGGGGCTGAACAATATTTTGGCGACTATAGTTTCTCTGCCATAACAGTCGATTTAAGGAAGTATGTGCGTGTTAAACCATTCACATTTGCGGCCAGAACTTACAACTACATTAGAATCGGAAGAGATGGAGAAAATCTATATCCGTTATATGCAGGATATCCATATTTAATAAGAGGTTACGAAGCAAATTCAATGTATAAGAGCAATAACTTAGGAGGCAACTTCGATATTAATCAGCTTTCTGGAAGTAAGATTGCAGTAATGAACTTCGAAATTCGCTTGCCATTTACCGGCCCTAAAAAGCTGGCGCAGATACCTTCTAAATTCTTATTTACCGATCTAAACGTATTCTTTGATGCCGGCCTGGCTTGGGATGAGGATTCAAAAGTATCTTTCAAAAGCCAGCCTAATGGCGTTTTATTGCCAAATGGAAAACCTGCTGAAAGAGTACCAGCCTTAAGTGCGGGTGTATCTGTTAGGGTAAACGTATTTGGTTACTTTGTACTTGAACCTTACTATGCTTTTCCATTCCAACGTAAAGATGTTAAAGCAGGCGTATTTGGGTTAACATTTGCTCCTGGTTGGTAAAAGTTACCTGATAGTATTACAAAAGGCCACATTGAGAATCTTCAATGTGGCCTTTTAATTTCAGGAATACATATTAAATGGCAGGTTCACCTGATTGATCAGCTTCTTGCTGGAAATGATATGTTCAAAATCTAATCCTATAGTTAAATCAACCCAATCAGGATTACATGACCTAACTACCCGCTCCTTCTGCATTCTGGTAAATCTACTCATTATCTTAAATCTGCTTAAAGCCTGTGCCTCTGTTTTAAATTCTTCAAAGTACACCAATCTGGTAAGTTGTTGACTGCTATCAAAAAACAAGCAAGGCATTTGCTTGTAGAAATCCAAAGTTTTAATTAAATCAGAACTCATTCCAACGTGTAAACTAGTACGGTTTCTGTCTGTTACAATGTATACGAACTTTTTCATGGCCTTAAGCTTAAATTATTATTAACTAAATTAATTAGTACTCTCTTTGGATATTCAAATAAATAATACTAACTTTATTGGCACAATAATACTAACTATTTTAGTAAAAACAAATAAATTTTAAATTTTTATTTTATGTCAAATATTTCATCCAACCTTAAGTACCTAAGAAAGAAAAAGGGCCATACACAGCAGCAATTCGCTGATGCAATGGAAATTAAAAGATCATTAATTGGCGCTTACGAAGAGGACAGAGCTGAACCAAAATATGACTTACTAAAAAAAATAGCAGAATATTTTGAACTGACCATCGATGAATTCATCAATGAAAATATTAATGACAGCTGGAAACCTAAACCGAAAAGTCAGGGATCAAATCTTAGGATATTAAGCATATCTGTCGACAAGGACGACAATGAGAATATTGAAATGGTCCCTGTAAAAGCAAGTGCAGGATATTTAAATGGCTTTGCAGATCCTCAATACATTAAAGACCTTCCAAAGTTTCAATTGCCATTACCTTTTTTAAAACAAGGAACGTTCAGAGCATTTGAAATTGTTGGCGACTCTATGCTGCCAATCCAGTCTGGAAGTGTAATACTAGGAGAATATCTCGATAACTGGAACGATGTAAAAACAGGCGAAACATATGTTATTATTAGCAAAAATGAAGGCGTAGTATATAAAAGGGCCGGCAATCGCTTCAAGGAAAATAAAGAACTAAAGTTAATTTCAGATAATAAAGTGTACGATCCTTACACTATAGCCGCAGAAGACATTCTCGAAATCTGGAAAGCAAAGGCTTATATCTCATCTACCCTGCCCGACCCTACACCTGAACCTACTATTGAAACATTAACAAATATGATGTCTCAGATGCAGAAATCTATATCGCAGTTAAACAAAAACTAATAAGCTACAGAACAGCATTAAATGAACAAAGCTGAGCAATTCATAAACAGCAGGTTACTCAACAGAACGGAAAAAGGTTCACTAAGGAAATTATCTGTAAAGACTTTCCCTATTGATTTTTGCTCTAATGATTACCTGGGCTTTGCAAGGTCACCTCAACTAAAAGATGCCATCAATGAGACCTTACTGGGTGTACACCGGTACGCGAATGGCTCTGCAGGCTCACGCTTACTTAGCGGCAACCATCTATTTACTGAAGAGACTGAAGCATTAATTGCCGACTTCCATCATGCAGAAAGTGGCCTTATCTTTAACTCAGGCTATGATGCAAATGTAGGCCTTATTTCAAGTTTAGCCCAGAGAGGTGACACCATTATCTCTGATGAATTGATCCATGCAAGTCTTATAGATGGCGCCCGATTAACTCATGCCAATCGCTATTCCTTTAAACATAATAACCTTACTGATCTTGAAGCCAAACTAAAAGTGGCTAAAGGAACCGTTTACGTAGCAATAGAAAGTGTTTATTCTATGGATGGTGACCTTGCACCCTTACATGAAATAAATAACCTTTGTGAAATGTATGAAGCGAATCTGATTATTGATGAAGCTCATGCATTGGGTGTTTTTGGAAATTACGGACAAGGATTAGTACAGCAAGCAGGCCTGGAACATAAAGTATTTGCGCGCATTGTAACCTTTGGCAAAGCATTAGGCTGCCATGGGGCAATTGTATTAGGAAGTACAGCATTGCGCAACTATCTGATAAATTTTGCACGTTCTTTCATCTACTCTACAGCAGCTCCTATTCATGCTATTGCAGCAATCAGAAGTGCTTATCAAATGCTCACCAAAATAGATTATCCCTCTTTAATAGCAGAGAAAATCAGCTTGTATTCAAGCTTATTAAACAGTTCAGGTATTCAAGGCGTTCAGCCAAGCCCAAGTACAATACAAACTATTATATATAACAGCAACCAAAAAGCTAAATTTGCTGCCCATACATTACAAAGCAAAGGTATAGATGTTCGCGCTATATTAAGCCCAACAGTTGCTGAAGGCAAAGAGCGGTTAAGGATATGTCTGCATCTGTTTAATACCGATGAAGAAATTGAAATGCTGGTAAACCAACTCACATTATTAAAAAAACATGAATAATACATATTTCGTTACCGGAATAGGAACCGGTATTGGCAAAACAATTGTAAGCTCAATATTAACAGAAAAACTCCAGGCCGATTACTGGAAACCCATCCAATCAGGTGATCTGGAAATAAGCGACAGTTTATTTGTTGGAAACATGATCAGCAATACCAAAACAATTATACATCCTGAAAGATACAGGCTAGGTCAGCCACTTTCTCCGCATTTATCTGCTAAGATTGATGGGGTTCATATTACCACAGATTCTATAAAAAAACCAATAACGGATAATAACCTGATTATTGAAGGAGCTGGCGGCTTAATGGTGCCTTTGAATGATAAGGAACTGATACTTGACCTGATCAAATCTCTTGAAGCAAAGGTCATTGTTGTTTCTCAGAATTACCTTGGGAGCATTAACCATACCTTACTTACTCTTGAAGTACTTAAAGCAAACAAAGTCTCTGTAGAAGGGCTCATATTCAATGGCCATGCAAACCCCGAAACAGAAGATTATATTCAGAAATATAGCGGTGCAAGGATAATTGGCAAAGTTCCTTTTATGAGTAGAATAGACAAGGAACATATTGTTAGCGCAGGTCAGCATATTGATTTATAAAATAAACCGCATAAAAAAAGGGAGCTAAATAGCTCCCTTTTTTTATAACCTGAAGTTATATCTATTTTACTGCATCAATTACAGCTTTAAAAGCTTCTGGATGGTTCATAGCTAAGTCAGCTAAAACTTTACGGTTTAAACCGATGTTTTTAGCAGCTAATTTACCAATTAACTGAGAGTAAGATATACCGTGTTGACGAGCTCCAGCGTTGATACGTTGAATCCACAATCCACGAAATTCTCTTTTCTTAACTTTACGGTCACGGTATGCATATTGCAAACCTTTTTCTACCGTATTTTTAGCAATGGTGAAAACCTTGCTTCTTGATCCCCAATAGCCTTTGGCTAAATTTAGGACTTTTTTCCTTCTTCTTCTCGAAGCTACTGCGTTTACCGAACGTGGCATGTTTTTGTTGTTTTTGATAAACGGTGTTGCGTATTACAGCAAACTTACTACCGGTTACCTGGTTAAAAATTTAATTATTTACCGATTGCAAGCATACGTTTAACGTTGCCCATATCAGCATCAGACACCATTGATGTTTGACCTAAGTTACGCTTACGTTTTGTAGACATCTTTGTTAAGATGTGACTTTTGTATGCGTTCTTTCTTGCGATTTTACCTGTTCCAGTAAGCGAAAAACGCTTTTTAGCACTGGAATTGGTTTTCATTTTTGGCATAACCTGTTTTTATTTATGTAATTTATTTATTTCTTAGCAACTTTTGGAGCAAGTGTTAAAAACATACGCTTGCCCTCTAATTTAGGTAGTAACTCTACCTTACCTATATCTTCAAGAGCCTGAGCAAACTTAAGAAGAAGAATTTCTCCCTGTTCTTTATAAACAATTGCTCTACCTTTAAAGTGAACATAAGCTCTTACTTTCTCACCATTTTCAAGGAAACTAATAGCATGCTTTAGTTTAAATTGAAAATCATGATCGTTAGTGTTAGGTCCGAATCTAATCTCCTTAATAACAGTTTGTTTAGCGTTAGCCTTAATCTCTTTCTGCTTTTTCTTTTGCTCGTAAACGAACTTGCTGTAATCGATTATTCTACATACTGGTGGAACTGCATTTGGAGAAATCTCCACTAAATCCAATTCTAACTCATCGGCAAGGGCCAAAGCTTTTGCCAAAGGATAGATCCCCGGTTCAACATTATCTCCAGCTAATCTTACCTCTTGTGCCCTGATAAACTGATTAATATTATGTTCTGCTTCTTTTTTCTTAAAAGGAGGACGTGGTCCCCTATTAAATCCTGGTCTGCCTAATGCCAAATTTGTATCTTATTTAAACTGTTATTTCTTTAATTAATAATTCACTAAACTCTTGCAGGGTCATTTCGCCTAAATCGCCTTCGCCATGTTTCCTTACAGAAACCTTTCCTTCAGCCATTTCCTTCTCACCAATAATCAACATATAAGGTATTTTTTTAACCTCTGCGTCTCTGATTTTCCTTCCAATCTTCTCATCACGAAAGTCAATCAGCCCGCGAATATCGGAATTATTTAATTCATCTGAAACTTTTTTTGCATATTCTTCATACTTTTCTGAGATAGGAAGGATAATAAATTGTTCAGGAGAAAGCCATAATGGGAAATTACCAGCGCAATGTTCAATCAAAACTGCAATAAAACGCTCAAGGGAACCAAATGGAGCCCTATGGATCATCACTGGTCTGTGCTTTTGATTATCGCTGCCAGTATATTCCAATTCAAAACGCTCTGGCAAATTATAATCAACCTGAATAGTTCCAAGCTGCCATTTTCTACCCAAAGCATCCTTAACCATAAAATCTAATTTCGGGCCATAAAATGCAGCTTCACCATACTCCACAACTGTTGGTAATCCTTTTTCAGCAGCCGCTTCAATAATAGCAGTTTCGGCCAGGTGCCAGTTCTCGTCACTACCAATATATTTTGTCTTATTTTCAGGATCCCTTAAAGAAACCTGAGCAATATAATCATTGAAACCCAATGATTTAAAGACATATAGTACAAGATCAATTACCTTTTTAAACTCATCCTTCACCTGATCAGGGCGACAAAACAAATGCGCATCATCCTGAGTAAACCCACGCACCCTTGTTAAGCCGTGCAACTCTCCGCTTTGCTCATAACGATATACAGTACCAAACTCAGCAAAACGCAAAGGAAGATCCTTATATGAGCGTGGTTTGGTCTTATAAATCTCGCAATGATGCGGACAGTTCATAGGTTTAAGGAAAAACTCCTCTCCCTCCTGTGGTGTCTTTATTGGCTGAAATGCATCTTTACCATATTTTTCGTAGTGGCCCGAAGTAATGTATAAATTCTTATGGCCAATATGTGGGGTTACAACCTGTTCATACCCTGCTTTACCCTGCGCTTTGGTTAAAAACTGTACCAAACGCTCGCGTAATGCTGCACCTTTAGGTAACCACAATGGCAACCCCATGCCTACTTTTTCAGAAAAAGCAAACAATTCAAGTTCTTTACCTAACTTTCTGTGATCTCTTTTCTTAGCCTCTTCAATCATATGAAGGTATTCAGTAAGCTCACTAGCTTTAGGAAAAGTAACACCATATATACGTGTAAGCTGTTTTTTAGTCTCATCACCACGCCAGTATGCACCGGCAACGTTCATTAACTTTACAGCTTTGATAAATCCTGTATTAGGAATATGCGGACCACGACACAGATCGGTAAATTGCCCCTGAGTATAAAAAGTAATTTTACCATCTTCAAGGCCATCAATAAGATCTAACTTATATTCATCACCTTTTTCAGTAAAATACTTAACCGCATCAGATTTTGAAACAGACTCTCTAACAAAAACTTCTTTCTGTTTAGCCAGTTCAATAATTTTTGCTTCAATAGCCTTAAAATCATCTGATGAAAACTCTCTGTCGCCAAAATCTACATCGTAGTAAAATCCTGTTTCAATTGCCGGACCAATACCAAACTTTGTACCCGGATACAGTGCTTCCAATGCCTCAGCCATAAGGTGGGCCGATGAATGCCAGAAAGTAGCTTTTCCTGCAGTATCATTCCATGTTAAAAGTTTTAAAGAAGCATCAGACTCTATTGGTCTCGATGAATCCCAAACTTCGCCGTTTACTTCGGCAGCTAAAACATTGCGGGCTAAACCCTCAGAAATTGATAATGCGATTTGATGGGCAGTTGTGCCCTTTTCGTACTGACGGCTAGAGCCATCAGGCAGTGTAATGTTAATCATCTACAACTATGATTTAAAAAATTAATAAAATTTGTGTTATAAATCACCTACAATGTGATTCTGAATTACAAAGTTAATTAATATTCCGTACTTTCTAACCATCCATTTGCCAATACATCAGCTAAATGCATCGTTTTAAGTGGAATATTATTTTTATCTATGTAACCCTGTAAATGCATAAGGCATGACAAGTCGGTTGAAATAACATACTCAGCACCTTGCTCCAAAGCATTGTTCACCTTCTGCTCAGCCATTGCCGATGAAATGGCATCAAATTTAACGGCAAAAGTACCACCAAACCCGCAGCACATATCAGTATCCTTCATTTCTACCATTTCCAAACCATGTACCTTAGATAAAAGTAACCTTGGCTCTTCCTTTATTTTACATTCTCTAAGTCCACTGCACGAATCATGATAAACAGCTTTGCCGTCCAGTTCTGCTCCAAAGTAATCTCTTTTCAAAACATTTACCAGAAAATCTGAAAGTTCAAAAATATTGGATTGTATATTTCTACACTTATTGTGCACTATGGTATTGGTAAACAGATCGCTATATCCACTTTTAACCATACCTACACACGATGCAGATGGAGCCACAATATAATCTGTTTCCGAAAAATCACTAAGGAACTTATTACCTGTCTCTTTAGCCTGCTCCCAATAACCGGCATTATATGCAGGCTGTCCGCAGCAGGTCTGGCTAGAATTATAGAATACCTCACAGCCAGCCTTTTCCAGAAGCTTGATCGTATTAAATGCAGTTTCAGGATACAGTTGGTCTACAAAACAGGGTACAAATAATTCTATTCTCATCAATATTATCTTCTCTATTATTTAAGTTAAAAGGTCATCATTTTATAAAACGTGCTTCCTTTCAACACTTCTTAACACCACCAAAAATACCAAACCTATCACAAAAAATGATGCCAAAGCTATTATGGAGTTTCGCATACTTCCTGTTACTTCCTCAATGTAAGCAAAACTAAACAAACCAATCACAATTGCTATCTTCTCCGTTACATCGTAAAAGCTAAAGAATGAGGCCGTATCGGGAGTATTTGCAGGTAAATATTTTGAATATGTTGATCGCGACAAAGACTGAATTCCACCCATAATCAGACCCGCTACAGCAGCAAGACCATAAAATTGATATTCAGTTGTAATAAAATAGGCACAAATGCAAAATACAATCCAGATGAGTACAACACAGATCAATACGCGAACATTTCCTATTTTCTTTGCAAAATGAGACATCATCATGGCACCCAATATGGCTACCAATTGTATAATTAAAATGGTTATGATCAATTTAGAAGTCCCAAGTTTTAAAGTCTTTTCTCCAAAACCTGCAGCTGCCAGCATAATAGTTTGTACACCCATCGAATAAAAGAAAAATGCCAGTAAAAACATTTTAAGCACTTTCATATGGCTCAATTGGGACCATACTTTAGACAGTTCCTGAAAACCACTACGTACTACACTTTTATTAATTGATGAATAATTAGGGCTACCAGCCGGAAGTTTTTTAAACGGAATCTGCGCAAAGGCTATCCACCAGATACCTACAAGCAAAAATGATAGCCTTGGAGGAAATGATAAATCTGTAATACCAAATAGCTCGTGTTTCAGCACAAAAACAAAACAAATGATCTGTAGCAAAACACTACCTACATAACCATAAGCAAACCCCTTAGCGCTTACCCTATCCTGCTGATCTATGGTAGCTATTTCTGGCAAATAGGAGTTATTAAACAACACCCCACCTATATATCCCATTGCTGCTATTGCAAAGCAGATAATACCCAGCTCCAGTGTATCAAGCTTAAAAAAGTACAAACCCATACAGGCCACACTGCCTAAATAAGTAAAGATTTTCATGAAAATCTTTTTGTTACCCCTGTAATCAGCAATAGATGAAAGGATGGGTAACAACAAGGCCATTATCAGGTATGCCACAGAAAGCGCATAATTTGATAATGCAGTATTGGTAAAAGTTCTTCCAAAAAAAGAAACCTTATCCCCATGTTCCTGAGTGGTGGTTATTATGGTATAATAAGCAGGAAAAATGGTAGAGGTGATTACTAAATTGTATGAAGAATTGGCCCAGTCAAAAAACGCCCAGGAGCGAATGACTTTTTTGTCGTTTTTTTCCATGTATTAAATGAGACGCCTAAAATAGCTAAAAAACAGCATTCAGTATTAATTTACTTTTTCCAATTTGGTTGCTCCCGATTTTTTCTCATCAACTTTTTTTGGATTCCCCTTATAATATACTTCACTCGATCCCGAAGTCCTAATTTTCAGATCATTCAATACATTTATATTGGCCTTTCCGGTTCCATCAATATTTATATCATAAATACCTGCTACAAAATCAAATGCATTAATAGTCGATGTTCCCTTAGCAGTTAAATTGTGTACACCGGTTTGTCCTGTCAAAGCAAGTTTCCCTACACCATCAATCCTGGTAACCAATTTCGAAGCACTCAGATCTAGAGAAACATCCGATGCACCTTCAAGTTTCAAATCAACATCAGTTGCATAAATACGTCCATCCCCAACAACTTTAACAGCCCCTACTGTATTCAGCTTTTTCAATTCACCAATACCTACAGAAACAACTACAGAGTCTGTACCACAATATATTCCATCATCCAGTTTCACCCTAAGTTCCCCACTGCTCACATCGGTTCTTACCAAATTAACAACATTCGAATCCGCACCAATTTTTATGGCATAAGAACTATCCTGTTTAAGAACAAGTTTAATAGCTCCGGTAACTTTTATCTGGTCAAAATTCTTTTCAACGGTACCTTTAAATACGCGTTTACCCGAATCCTGTATACATTCAGATGAACACCCTGCCAAAAAAACAGGAATAGCACAAACAATAGCGATAATTTTTCTCATAATATTAAAGGTAATAATTTTTCCCATCTGTTTTAATTTTACCGGCGTCAAGCAACTCCCTTATCCTATCCAATTTTTCATTTTCATTGCCCACCTTTATAGCGTTTACCAGGTTATCTAAAGTATGGCCCTGACTCTGTAATAATGTAATAATCTCAAAGTCTATTTTGTCAGATAACTGATCCAGATCTTCCGCTTTTTTCTCAGCAAGGCAGACATCACAAACCCCGCATTTTTCACCATCAGGCTCATCAAAATACCTCAGCAATTGAATACTCCGGCATTCAGCCTTAGTAGCATAAGCAAGTACCGCATTGATCTGATCTGTTTGAATCTTCTTTCTCAGTTCAATATATTTAACATCAATATCAATATGCAGCAAATCAACCCGGGCACGTATATATTGCAGCTGTGGCTGATCCGTTTGAGGTAAATACGACAATATGCCCTGATCCTGCAAATTGTTTAGCAACCTGACCACATCATTAAACGACATCCTTACCTTCTTTGCAATCTCTGATTCCTGAATTTTCACATACTGGTCAAAGGCACCACCGTATGACCTTAAAATAGCTTTAATAAGCGGATCGTAACCCGCATTTTCTATCTGAAAGCGATAAACATCTTCATTTCCTACTGTAAATAACACCCTCGACGGTAAAAATATATTTTCGGATAACACAATATACCCATCGCGTTCCAAAAACTTCAGGCCGGCTATTGTCTTAATCACACCTATATTAAACCGTTTACAAAAATCAGCAATATCAAAGTTAAAGCTTAACCCTTCGCCTGCGCCAAATGCCAATTGAAAGTAATTACCCAGATAATGATAGATCTTTTTAATCTCATCTAACGTAGGGAAACTATTGGCATATTTAACTTCCAAAGCCATTTGATCTGATTTATTTGACAGCAAAACACCATATGATCTTTTACCATCCCTGCCAGCCCTGCCCGCTTCCTGATAATAAGCTTCCAAACTTTCTGGCAAATCCAAATGAACCACAAAACGAACATCTGGCTTATCTATCCCCATTCCAAAAGCATTGGTTGCCACCATTACCCGGGTAACATTACGCTTCCAGTCTTCCTGCCTTTTAAAGCGGTCATCCTTTTCAACCCCGGCATGATAAAAATCTGCAGCAATGCCATTTCTTTTTAAAAACAATGCTATTTCCGAAGTTTCACGCCGGTTCCTCACATATACCAATCCACTGCCCTTTACATTTTTAACAATATCTATCAGTTTTCTGTGTTTATCCTCGTCATTTAAAACTACGTAACTCAAATTTTTACGTGCAAAACTCTGCACAAAAACCTTCGCATTTTTAAACGCTAATTTCTCAGCAATATCATTCCTTACGAACTGGGTAGCCGTAGCCGTTAAAGCCAGAACAGGAACCTCCGGATGAATCTCTCTGATTGCACTAACCAGCAGATATGGCGGCCTGAAATCGTAGCCCCACTGCGAAACACAATGCGCTTCATCAACAGCAATAAGGTTTACATTCATGTAAGAGATTCTTTCTCTAACCAATTCCGAAAGTAAACGCTCCGGAGAAAGGTAAAGAAACTTAATATTACCATAAATGCAATTATCTAAAAGGATATCTATTTCTCTTTTCCCCATGCCTGCATAAATAGCCACCGCATTTATGCCCTTTTCTTTTAGCCCTTCAACCTGATCTTTCATAAGTGCCACCAGGGGCGAAATAACAATACATATCCCATCCATAACCATTGCAGGAACCTGAAAGCAAAGCGATTTGCCCCCTCCTGTTGGTAATAATGCCAAGGTGTCATTTCCGTTTAAAACCGATGCAATAATTTCATCCTGCGATGGCCTGAAACTATCAAATCCCCAGTATCGTTTTAATATCTCTGCTTCACTCATAAAAAGGTTAAGTCCAAAACTATAAAAATGAACTGATATTACTAAATTGCGTGCTAATTAACACCCGCTGCTTATGAAAACACCACTACTATTATTATGTTTCCTTACCGGACTTCATTTCAGCTACGCGCAGGAAAAAAAATGGGATATCGAAAAATATCAGGGTCCAACTAAAACGTTTAATATCAGCACAGATGAGGGTACCTGGATGAACCTGGACGTAAGTTCCGACGGCAAAGATATAGTGTTTGATCTTTTAGGCGATATTTACACCATCCCCGTTACAGGTGGTACTGCTACATTGTTAAGCGGAGGCATTGCCTGGGAAGTTCAGCCTCGTTTTAGCCCAAACGGAAAATACATTTCCTATACAAGTGATAAAAGCGGAGCAGATAACATCTGGATTATGAACCGCGATGGTTCCAATAAAAGACAAGTTACCAAAGAAACATTCAGACTGCTGAACAATGCTACCTGGATGCCAAACAGCGATTACCTGATTGCCCGCAAACACTTTACAGGCTATCGTTCTTTAGGTGCCGGAGAAATGTGGATGTACAGCATATATGGTGGCGAAGGCGTACAATTAACCAAAAGAAAAAACGACCAGCAAGATGCCGGCGAGCCAAATGTATCGCCCGATGGCCGATATTTATATTTTAGCGAAGATGTATCGCCAGGTCCAAATTTCGAATACAGTAAAGATCCAAATGGTGTAATCTATGCTATCAGACAGCTTGATATGGTTACGGGCAAACTAACAGATCTGATAGAACAACCTGGCGGTTCTGCACGTCCTCAAATCTCTCCTGATGGCAAAATGATGGCATACGTAAAACGTGTAAGGCTAAAATCGGTGCTTATTGTACAGAATATCAAATCGGGCGAAGAATGGACACTAACAGAAGATCTTACTCACGACCAGCAGGAAACATGGGCAATATTTGGTGTTTATCCTAATTTTGCATGGACACCAGATTCCAAAAACATCATCTTTTACTCTAAAGGCAAAATCAAAAAAATAGAGCTTAGTTCGCTGGTTATTTCCGACATCCCCTTTAAAGTTACCAGCACACAAACCGTACAAGAGTCCCTTCATTTTCCTAAACAGGTATTTAGTGCCGAGTTTAGTTCAAAAATGATCAGACAACTAACTACCTCTCCCGATGGTAAGTTTGTAGTATTTAATGCCGCAGGCTTTTTATATAAAAAGGAACTGCCAAATGGCACACCTGAAAGAGTGACTAATGGTATTGATTTTGAATTTGAGCCAGACATTAGTCCGGATGGAAAATCTGTGATCTTCACTACCTGGAGTGATGAGTTTAAAGGCGCCATTAAAAAAGCTGATCTGAAATCTGGTAAAACAATACCACTTACAGAGGAAAAGGGCCTTTATTACTCACCTTCATATTCTACCAAAGGCGATAAAATCGTTTACCGCAAAGGTGTCGGAAATGATGTATTAGGCTATGCTTACGGCCGTGGAACAGGCATATTTACCATGGCAGCAGATGGATCCGGAAAAACCTTAATATCCGAAAATGGCATAAAACCACAATTCAATAAAGATGATACCAGAATCTTTTTTCAGGGAAATGAAGATGGTAAAAAGGCCTTTAAAAGTGTAGACCTAAACGGCGGCAACCCCCGCACGCACTATACCTCTACCTATGTTACCCAATTTTGCCCAAGTCCAGATGGCAAATGGATGGCATTTACAGAATTGTTTAATGTATACATTACCCCAATGGTAATTACCGGTTCACCATTAGATCTTTCGTCAGCAAACAAAACTATTCCGCTAACCAGGGTTACTAAAGATGCAGGAACTTATTTGCATTGGAGCAACGATGGCAGCAAATTACAGTGGACATTAGGAGAGCAATATTTTAGCCGTGAAATTAAAAACAGCTTTAATTTTGTAGATGGTGCCCCGCAAACAATCCCGCCACCAGATTCTACAGGTATTTCTATAGGGCTACGCCTTAAAACCGACGTACCAGATGGCATAACGGCCTTAAAAGGTGCCAGGATAATTACCATGAAAGGCGACGAAGTTATTGAAGAAGGAACCATAATAGTAGATCACAACAAGGTTGTTGCCGTAGGCAAAGCAACCGAGGTAAGCATACCGCAAGGCGCCAAAGTAATTGATGTAACCGGCAAAACAATAATGCCGGGCATTATAGATGTACATGCACATTTACGGACCAGTCCGGATGGTATTAGTCCGCAGCAAGATTGGTCATACCTTGCCAACCTTGCCTTTGGGGTAACTACCTCGCACGACCCATCGAGCAATACTGAAATGGTATTTAGCCAATCAGAAATGATCAGATCAGGCCGTATGGTAGGCCCTCGACTATACTCAACCGGCTCGATATTATACGGGGCCGATGGCGATTTCAAGGTAGTCATTAACAGTCTGGACGATGCCTTATCTCATCTCAGAAGATTAAAAGCTGTAGGCGCCTTCTCTGTTAAATCGTACAACCAGCCACGCCGCGATCAGCGCCAGCAGATTTTAGAGGCCGCACGCCAATTAAAAATGGAAGTAGTTCCAGAAGGCGGTTCTACCTTCTTTACCAACATGAACATGATTTCTGATGGTCATACCGGCATTGAACACAGCATCCCGGTTGCCCCGGTTTATAAAGATGTAGTTTCATTTTGGAACAATACTAAAGTGGCCTACACACCTACCCTAATTGTTAGTTACGGCAGCCAATGGGGCGAGAATTACTGGTACGACAGAACCAATGTATGGGAAAATGAAAGGCTAATGGCATTTACACCCCGCCCAATCATCGATTCACGTTCAAGAAGAAGAACAACCTCTGAATATGGAGATTATGGCCATATTGAAGTTTCAAAAGCAGTTAAGCAAATTGCTGACGGTGGCACCAAGGTAAACTTAGGTGCACACGGACAAATCCAGGGGCTTGGAGCCCACTGGGAGCTATGGATGCTGGTACAGGGCGGTATGACACCTATACAAGCCATCAGGTCGGCAACATTAAATGGTGCCTCCTATTTAGGCATGGAAAAAGAAATAGGTTCATTGGAAAATGGAAAACTTGCCGATCTGGTAATTATGGATGCCAACCCATTGGACGACATCAGAAACTCAGAAAAAATTAAATACGTAATGGTAAATGGCCGTATTTACGACAGTTTATCTATGAATGAAATTGGTGGCCGCGAAAAACTACGTGGCAAACTATGGTTTGAGATGGGTAAAGGTATGGTTTACAGTTTTCCAACAGGAAATGCCGAAACCTGGACCTTTACCACACCTAATTGTGATTAATAAAAATAACCCGTTACTTATCTAGTAGCGGGTTACTTAAAATACCGGTAAACAAAATCAATCCGGTTTTCATTTCGCGGATAGCATATACAAACGGACGATTGATAAGAACAGCAGATGGTTGCTGCACCGATGTAAGTTGAATTCCTACAGAGGTAACAGCGGCAGCCTCGGTACCACTTTCATTTACTTCAATAAAAGTTTTGTGTTTCACCTCGTCTATTTGCAACTTACCTGCGGCATTTATTCTTGTAAAATCAGCAAAGCCATTTTTACCAAAAGCAATCCCCATACCCAGATGCTCTAATTGATCATTCAGCTTAATTTCATAGCTAAATTTAAACTTAGGCATTTTTATTTCCATACCGGTTTTTATTAAACCTGTCATCCATCCTTTCCATTTTGCAGGAGTGATGGATCCGGCAAATTCATTGATATTGGCAGTAGCCGATCCTGGTAATACAATTACCATACTATATTTTTCATTTCCATAAGGAAGTTCATAAATACTTGCCTCTTGCAAACTCTGGTAATTAACCGAAGCTTTTGCAACCATAAAATCTGCTTGAACCTTATTATTGGCATCCAGGTTAAAATCTGATTTAGCAGTTTTACTCTTATCGAATTTATATTTCCAGTCGCTTTTAAAGTAAACCGCATTAATCAGAAACATTACTATATCACTACTTATATGATCAATTATGCTTGGAATCTTTCCATGTGTTCTATTATTTACCCAGTTGTTAATTTTATCTTTTGCTGTCGGGCTGCTAAAATCCAGTCCTGCAACTTCGGCATTATAATTATCTGTATTTACTTTAAGAAAGGCAGGTAATGCGGTAAAGTTGTTTGTATACCAGATTGAATTGGCAATTTCTAATGTCGCCTTTGGATCTAACTGAGGCAGTTCAGTTACTATTTTATGGTAGTAACTATTTACTTCAGCTTCTGTAAAATCTTTAAATTCCATAGTATTTCTTATGGCCTCCAGGGTAGATCCATTACTTCCGTTACTTGTCATACCCAATGCAATGCTTACACTTAAAGGCGATAACATTAGGTTTTTACCGGCTATAGGGCTAGATAAGGTTTCCTTAAACAGTTTAAAAGTAAAAGCATTATCGGCTTCTACCTTTTGCTGCTCCCTTGCAGTTAATATTAAATCTTTTCCCTGGTCTAAGGTTTTGTTATCCTTTTTGCAAGATGTGGCTGTGATAATGAAAGCAGCAATGATTAAAAATAATGTGTATTTCTTTTTCATTTGGCTAATGATTTGGTTTACTTCCCTATACGTACAAATTTATTATTCCGCTACAGTCAGCTTACATTTTTGGTTTATCAGGACTTTTAGATTGATGCTACAAGAGCTTTTGGTTCGGGGGCGTTGAGAGGGCGTTCAGAGAGCTTTGCTAGGGCCTTGGTAGGGCTAAAGGCCCTAGCAAAGCCCTGTCAGAACCCTAGCACATATTATCAACCGGAAAGTAAAATCACTGCAAATCCCAATATTATTATATCGAATCTATTTATTAGATTTAATAATAAAAAAGGTGATGGAGGTACAATCAAGAAGCAAAGCCACTATTATTTCTGATAATATCAGACAGGCCATTAAACGATCTTTACAGGCATTTTTTCAATTCGGATTAGCTAAGGTATCCGGAGGTAAAAGCAATGCGCTACTCCTGTCTTATGGCCACTTTGAACTTACGCCTTTTATCATTTTTCAGGGTTTTTTAAGCGGAAGCAACCTTTTGCCTAATTTAAACGGAGGCAATCTTTCTATTTGGGTTGATCCTGAATTAAGAGGAATTATTCCAATTGATGGTTTTGAGCTGCGAGGCAATTTATTACGCTACTTAAAAAAAGAAAAGAATCTTGATGTTACCCAAAAGTTAGAGATAAAGATAAATACCAACTTTAAAGATACCATAGCTGCATGTTCTCGCACTAATGGCAAGAAAAATAGAGTATGGTTAACTCCCGACTTTATTAAATCGGCATTAGAGCTTCATGAAATGGGTATAGCACATAGTGTAGAAGCCTATCAAAACGGGATTCTTGTTGGTGGCGTAATTGGGTTCGCTATAAATGGGTATTTTATTAGTTTAAGTTCGTTTCATACGGTTGATAATGCCAGCAAAATTGCTTTCTATTATTTACTGGTTAAACTTAAAAATGATGGCTTTGTGTTGCACCTTACCGGGGCCGCCAATTCGTGGCTAACTCAGTACGGATTGGTTAATGTTCAAAAAGATGAATTCAGAGTTAGCTTAATGAAGGCAATAGCCACCCCAACTAAGTTTTCAGGAACAGTGCCTGAGTTAACATTTTAACAAATATTAAACAATTTTTACAAATTCTGGGCAATTACATAACCATTTGCCCAGGCCCACTGAAAATTATAGCCACCCAGCCATCCGGTTACGTCTATGCATTCGCCACCAAAGTAAAGCCCTGGTATATTCTTACATTCAAGCGTTTTAGAAGAAAGTTCATTGGTATCAATGCCGCCCCTCATTACTTCGGCTTTGTCGTATCCCTTATCTCCTGCCGGTTTTACCTTAAATAAATGGATTGTGGCATGGATAAGCTCAATTTCTGCTTTAGTTAGCGATGCTACCTGCTTTTCTATAGGCAAAAATTTACTCATCGCATCTGTCAGTTTTTTAGGATAAAAGCGGTTAAATAAGGTCGAAAGCAAAGATTTACCATTCTGTTTTCTTTCCTGATCAATTAGGTTGGTAATATTTTCGCCAGGTAAGAGGTTTATATTTATCTCTTCGCCACTTCTCCAATACGAAGAGATCTGCAAAATGGCAGGGCCACTAAGCCCCCAATGTGTAAACAAAATATTCTCTTCAAAAGAGATGCGATGGTTACTTACTTCGCAAAATACACTGTTGCCTGATAGTTGGGCATACCAGTCTTCATCCTTACCCGTTATGGTTAAAGGTACCAGCGCAGGTGCAGTTTTTATAATGTTTAAGGCATGTTTTCTGGCAAAACGAAGTGCAAAATCTGTTGCCCCCATTTTAGGTATTGGCAAGCCACCGGTAGTTATTACAAGTTTAGGGGCTTTTAATATCCGCTGCTTTCCCCCTTTTTCATATTTAACGGTAAAAGAAGAATCATTTATAAATTCTATATCAGCTACCTGCGCATTGCAGATAATCTGTTGGTCAAAATCAGCACATACTGTAGTAAATACCTCTACAATATCTTTAGCATTTTTACCATCGGGGAAAAGCTGACCTAATGTTTTTTCTTTTCCTGTGATGCCATAAGTTTCAAAGAAACTGATGGTATCACTAACAGTCCACTGCGTAAATGCTGATTTGCTGAAGTGTTTATTATCAGATATAAACTGTTCATCGGTAGCAAACAGGTTGGTATAGTTACACCTTCCGCCTCCCGATATCAGGATTTTAGCCCCTGCTTTATCGCTTTTTTCCAGCAAGATAACCTTTTTACCAAGGTATCCTGCCTGTACAGCGCACATCAAACCACACGCTCCGGCTCCAATAATTATAGCATCTGCATCCATCAATCCGTTTATATTGTTATTTTTGTGCAAAATAAGCATAACTTTTTCATATAGATATGGCAAAACAGATAAGTGATTTAAAATTGGGCATACTTGGAGGCGGACAATTAGGTAGAATGCTGATACAAGAGGCTATCAATTATAACTTAACCACTTTAATTTTAGATCCCGATAACGAAGCTCCTTGTAAACATATAGCAAACTATTTTGAATGCGGCTCAATTACTGATTTCGATACCGTTTATAATTTTGGTAAAAAAGCCGACATCATTACTATTGAAATAGAAAAAGTAAATATTGAGGCACTTGAGCAATTAGAAAAAGAAGGTAAACATGTTTATCCTCAATCGAGGGTAATTCGTTTAATTCAGGATAAAGGTGTTCAAAAACAGTTTTTTAAAGAGAATGATATTCCTACTGCACCGTTTCAATTGGTAAACAGTCAGGAGGATATGTTAAACAGCAGTATTCCTTTTCCTTACATACTTAAACAGCGTAAAGATGGATACGATGGCAAAGGGGTAATGAAAATAAATAATGCCGCAGATGTTGAAAATGCGTTTGAAGGGCCTTGTTTAATTGAGGAACTTGTAGATTTTGAAAAAGAAATTGCAGTTATTGTAGCCAGAAACCCTAACGGAGATGTAAAAACTTTTCCTATGGTTGAAATGGAATTCAATGCAGAAGCGAACCTTGTTGAGTTTCTGATCTCGCCATCTACATACCCCGAAGCAATACAGGAGCGAGCTGAAGTTATTGCAAAAAACATAGCTTCGTCATTAAATATTACCGGATTACTGGCTGTTGAAATGTTCATTACCAGAGATGGCAATATTTTAGTAAATGAACTTGCCCCTCGTCCTCATAATAGTGGTCACCACACCATAGAAGGCAACTATGTATCTCAGTTTGAGCAACATTTAAGGGCAATATTTAACTTACCTTTGGGTGATACCCGCGCAATAAACAATGCGGTGATGATTAACCTGCTTGGCGAAAAGAACCACAATGGGGTAGCAAAATACCATGGATTAGAAAAAATCATGGCAATTGATGGTGTATATGTACATTTGTATGGAAAAAAATATACCAAGCCTTTCCGTAAAATGGGTCATATTACTGTTGTTGATCAAAACCGTGAAAGTGCAATAGAAAAAGCAAATTATATTAAAAATACATTAAAAGTTATTTCCTGATGAGCGTACAAGTTGGCATTATAATGGGCAGCAAATCTGATCTTCATATTATGAAGGATGCTGCTGATGTTTTTAAAGAATTCGGTGTTGAATTCGAAATGACAGTTGTTTCTGCTCACCGCACTCCTGAAAGGATGTTTGATTATGCAAAAAATGCTGCTGAACGTGGCTTAAAAGTAATTATTGCCGGTGCAGGTGGTGCAGCACACTTACCTGGAATGGTAGCTTCTATTACCGTGTTACCGGTAATTGGAGTTCCTGTAAAATCTTCAAATTCTATTGATGGATGGGATTCTATCCTTTCCATTTTACAAATGCCTAACGGTATCCCTGTTGCAACTGTAGCACTTAATGCCGCAAAAAATGCTGGCTTACTTGCTGTTCAAATACTTTCTACTGCTGATGCAAGTCTTGCAGTTAAAATGCAGGCTTATAAAGATGAGCTTAGAAAGAAGGTAGAAGAAAGTGCTTTGGAGCTTTAGAAGTATTTAGTAGTTGGTACTTAGTATTTAGACATTAGTCGAGTCACGCAACATGTCTAAATACTAAGTACTAAGACTATATACTAATTCAAATTAGGATTGCTTGGAAAATTACTAACGTGGGCAAACTTTGGGCCTAAGTTAATGATCACCTCCCGCCATAAATCCTCTTCATCATCAGAGAAAACCACATCGGCATTGTAAGTATCTGATACAATCCAGGTATTCCCGTTCAGTTCATCTTTAAGCTGCTCTACACCCCAGCCAGAATAGCCTATAAAAAACTTAATCTCGCTTGGATCAATTAACTTATTATTGACAAGTATTTTTAACGCCTCGAAATTACCTCCCCAATAAATACCTTTCGCTATTTCTTCTCCATCATTGAGTTTATTATAACAGCGATGCAAAAAATGAACAGTATCTGTACCTACTGGTCCGCCAATATATACAGGATAGTCGGCATTTTCGAGTTCAGGAATTAAATCACTTAATACAAGGGCGCTTCTTTGGTTCAATATAAAACCAATAGTTCCCTCATTCTCGTGCTCGGTAATTAATACTACAGAGCGTTTAAAATTAGGATCCATTAAAAATGGTTCGGAAATCAATAATTTACCTGCAGATGGTTCTAAGCGACTTAACATTTTAGAAATTTAAAACAAAATTAACTAAACTAACCCTATTTTTGTGTATGGACCTTACTAAAGAAAATATACAAAACCTACGCCAAGATTATCGCTCGGCAAGCCTTTCTGAAAATGATGTAGACAGCAATCCGATTCTTCAATTTAAAAAATGGTTTCAGGACGCAGTGAATTCACAGCTGTATGAACCAAATGTGATGACGCTTGCTACTTCTGACAGATTTGGAAAACCTACCGCAAGGATAGTGTTGCTTAAAGGAATAGATGAGGATGGTTTTGTATTTTACACCAATTACGAAAGCAAAAAAGGACATGATATAGTAGAAAACCCACAGGCTGCACTTGTTTTCTTTTGGCCTGAGCTAGAGCGACAAGTTAGGATTGAGGGTATGGTAAGTAAAGTTAGTGAAGAGGTCTCGTCTGAATATTTTCATTCTCGCCCTGTAGGTAGTCAAATTGGGGCTATGGCTTCTCCTCAAAGTGAAGTAATTATCGGTAGGGAATTGTTAGAGCGTAAAGTTGAGCAACTTACTACCCAATATGCCGGACAGGAAATTCCCCGTCCACTGCATTGGGGTGGCTATTTGGTTGAGCCTACCCACGTAGAATTCTGGCAAGGCAGACCTAGCAGGCTTCATGACAGAATTATTTATGATTTTGTGGAAGGTTCATGGATTATAAATAGATTAGCGCCGTAAAAAAACTTAAATGAAAAGGATCTCAGTAATTGGCTCTGGCACTATGGGCAATGGAATTGCGCATACTTTCGCACAATTCGGTTATCAGGTAAACCTGATTGACATTAACAATGAAGCGCTTGAAAGGGCTATTAATACAATTGAAAAAAACCTTGGCCGCCAGGTTTCAAAGGGTACAATCACTGAAACACAAAAGACCGATACGCTTAAAAACATTACTGTATTTACTGATATGCAATCGGGCGTTGCTAATGCAGAGCTTGTTGTTGAAGCTGCCACTGAGAACCTTGATTTAAAACTAAAAATATTTAGAGATCTGGATTCATTTGCTAATCCTGAAGCTATTTTAGCTAGCAACACATCTTCTATCTCTATCACCAAAATAGCATCTGTTACTAATAGAGGCGATAAAGTTATTGGAATGCATTTTATGAATCCGGTACCTGTGATGAAACTTGTTGAGGTAATTCGTGGTTATGCAACCAGTGATGAAACCACTACCACAGTAATGGAACTTTCCAAAAAGCTTGAAAAGGCACCTGTTGAAGTAAATGACTACCCGGGTTTTGTTGCCAATAGAATATTAATGCCCATGATAAATGAGGCCATTTATACGCTTTATGAGCATGTTGCTGGTGTTGAAGAAATTGATACAGTAATGAAGTTAGGAATGGCTCATCCGATGGGGCCATTGCAGCTTGCGGATTTTATAGGTTTGGATGTTTGTTTGGCTATATTACGTGTACTGCACGATGGATTTGGAAATCCTAAATATGCCCCCTGCCCTTTGCTGGTAAACATGGTTGCGGCAGGTAATAAAGGAATTAAATCTGGCGAAGGTTTTTATAATTATGCCGGAGGTGTTAAAGAGGCAAAAGTTGCAGCAAAGTTTAGTATATAGTTAGTATTTAGTAGGTAGTACTTAGTATTTAGATTAAAGGAAAGCTACAGAATAGAATTTAATATATCTGATTTTAAATGTATTTTTGGATGTTTAACACCATGTCTAAGTACTAAATACTAAGTACTAAATACTATATTAAAAATAAATGAACGAAAATCTTGATCCTTCTTCTGAAAACTTATCTCCTATTGAACGTGATATAGAGAAAGTGCTGCGTCCGCAGGCTTTTGAAGATTTTACAGGTCAGGATAAAATTATGGAAAACCTTAAAATCTTTGTAAAAGCTGCAAAGTTAAGAGGGGAACCATTAGACCATGTTTTATTACATGGCCCACCGGGATTAGGTAAAACTACACTTTCTCACATCATTGCCAATGAAATGGGAGTGGGAATTAAAATAACTTCGGGACCTGTTTTAGATAAACCGGGTGACCTTGCAGGCTTACTTACAAATCTGGATACTGGCGACATTTTATTTATAGATGAAATTCATAGGTTAAGTCCTCTTGTTGAAGAATATTTATATTCTGCAATGGAGGATTATAAGATTGACATCATGTTGGAAAGTGGCCCTAATGCCCGTTCTGTACAAATTAGCCTCAATCCATTTACTTTGGTTGGTGCAACTACCCGTTCTGGTTTGCTAACTGCTCCTTTAAGGGCAAGATTTGGAATTAACTCAAGACTGGCATACTACGACGCCAAACTACTTACAACCATAGTTTTAAGGTCATCACATATTTTAAAAACACCCATTACTGAAGAGGGTGCCTATGAAATAGCGCGCAGAAGCCGTGGTACACCACGTATTGCCAATGCACTATTAAGAAGAACAAGGGATTTTGCCCAGATTAAAGGCGACGGTAAAATTGATACAGAGATTGCCCGCTATGCACTTAATGCTTTAAATGTTGATGAACATGGCTTGGACGAGATGGACAATAAAATCCTTACCACCATTATAGATAAGTTTAAAGGTGGCCCTGTTGGCTTAAAAACGATTGCTACCGCAGTTGGAGATGATGAGGGAACCATTGAGGAGGTTTATGAGCCTTTTTTAATACAAGAAGGCTTTTTAATGCGTACCTCACGTGGCCGTGAAGCAACCGAAGCAGCATACAGGCATTTGAATAGAAATTTCCCTGGCCAAACAGGTAAGTTATTCTGATCATTGTGCCTCATTAGCCTTTAAAAAACAGCCAATAGATTAGTAAAGCGACTACCAAAATGGGAATTATCCATTTCAATACCGGAGCAGCTCCATTTTTATCGTATTCATCTACAGCCTGACGTGATGGTCCCGGATCATCCTGGTGTTTTGAATAATTCGTCTCTATTGGCTTATGAGGTTTGTGTGGATCCTCTGAGTGTTTAATTTCTAAATCATCCATAACAGTAAGTTTTAGTTTTCTAATAAACAATTAAAGGACTTAAAGGTTTGATAAGCAAAGATTATCTTTGCATTTTATGAATAGCAATTCAGCAAAATATAGCAAAATGATTAAAGATGAAGCCATCAGGTTAGGCTTCATGCAATGCGGTATTGCTAAAGCTGAATTCCTTGAAGATGAAGCACCCAGGCTGGAAAAATGGCTTAACAATAATTACCATGGTGAGATGGCTTACATGGAAAATCATTTTGATAAACGCCTTGACCCGAGATTACTTGTTGATGATTCAAAGTCAGTAATATCATTAACACTAAATTACTTCCCTGAAGAACAACAGACCGACCCGGATGCTCCAAAAATATCTAAATATGCTTATGGTACAGATTACCATCTGGTAATTAAAGACAAGCTTTTTCAGTTACTCAATTTTATTTCAGAGGAGATTGGTGAAGTGAGCGGTAGGGCTTTTGTAGATTCAGCTCCTGTTCTGGACCGTGCCTGGGCTAAACGTGCGGGTATTGGGTGGATTGGGAAAAACAGTAACCTGATTAGCAAGAAAAGTGGTTCCTTCTTTTTTTTGGCTGAACTTATTGTAGACCTGGATCTGCAATATGATAATGCTTTTGAGACTGACCATTGTGGAACCTGTACCAAATGTATTGACGCCTGCCCTACTGAAGCCATACTATCACCATTTATTATTGATGCCAAGAAGTGTATTTCTTATTTAACTATTGAGTTAAGAGAAGAAATACCTAGCACTTTTAATGATAAAATGGACAACTGGATGTTCGGTTGTGATATTTGCCAGGACGTGTGCCCGTGGAACAGATTTTCGGCACCTCATTCTGAGCCACAGTTTCAGCCTAATGAAAAACTCTTAAATATGAAAAGAGAAGACTGGCTTGATATTACTGAAGATGTATTTAAAAGTATATTTAAAAATTCAGCTGTTAAAAGAACCAAATTCAAAGGTCTAACGAGGAATATAGACTTTATAAAAAAACTGCCTGATAATTAATCGAGGCAGTTTCTTTTTTATTTTCCGAACTTCATTTTTAGCTGTTCCAGCATATCGTTGGTAACCTCAACTGCAGGTTTTTCTTTCTTAGGCTGGGGTTTATTAAATACAGGTCTTGGCTGATTTGGATTGGTGGGTTTATTTGGATTGGCAGGCTTATTTGCTGCTTTCTTTTTGTTCCATCTGTCCCATATTTCGCTTAACTTTTTCTTGGTGTATAATGGAAAATCGCCTTGTTTCATCCAGGCATAATAACTTGGCTCAGTATCAAAAACCTGTTCAACAGTTTTACCTTTATGTTTTCCAAAGTTAAAAGTCTCTTCGTCATTTTCATTAAAAACCATGCGGCCAGCAAAATCAACAGGCTTATTCAGGTTTGTAAAGGTATGTAGTGCATCTACATTGTTCTGTACCGGTTTTGATAAATTACCTTGTTTATCTTCAAAATCAGTATCCTTGTAACGCTCAATCTGGGCTAATAAAACGTGGTAAGTTGCAGTAATATCAGCTTCTGCAGAGTGTGCGTTTACAATATCTTTATCGCAGTAAAATTTATATGCAGCACGCAAAGTACGCTGCTCCATTTGATGAAATATATTCTGAACATCTACAAATTTCCTGTCAGACATATCAAAATCTACTCCTGCCCTTAAAAATTCTTCAAGTAAAACCGGAATATCAAATCTATTTGAGTTATATCCAGCTAAATCAGCATCTCCAATAAAATCAGAAAGCTCTTGTGCTACACCTTTAAATGTTGGCTCGTTGGCAATATCCTTATCATAAATTCCATGAATCAATGATGATTGTAATGGAATAGGCATTTCAGGGTTTATGCGAAGTGTTTTAATCTGTTCAGAGCCATCTGGCATAGCTTTTAATATGGCAATTTCTACTATACGATCGGCACCAACATTAACCCCGGTGGTTTCCAAATCAAAAAAAGCAAGCGGACGATTTAAATTTAATTTCATTTCTAACATTTTGTAGCTGTCCAAAAGTCGTAAAAATCATCCATTAAACCTTAAATTATTTGACAATCCATTAAATTCAGAAACAAATGGTTTTAACTTATTTTTTTATTTTCTTTGTTGTATCAATCTTAAACATTATTCCGCTCTAATATGAAACTTCTTTTCATTACTCTTTTATTATCTATTTTTTCTATTGTCTCTACACGTGCTCAGGATTTTGAATATGGAAGAATTACAGGAAATGATGTTGACTTAAAAAACACCAGTCTGGACAGCAATGCGAATGCTATGGTTATCAGAGAATTTGGTACTGCATCTGTACAATTCGATAATGCTACAGGCAAAACTTTTATTGTTTTTGATTATCATGCCCGTATCAAATTATTCAATAAACAAGGATTTGATCATGGCAATATCGTAATACCTCTAAATATATATCGCGATGGCGAAGACGAACTTAAAGAGCTAAAAGCTACCACAATAAACTTTGTAAATGGCCAATTAATTAAAACTGAACTGGATAAGAAAAAAGTATTTACCGAAAAAAAGAACAAATATGTTTCACTTACCAAATTCACTATGCCTAACCTTATGGAAGGGAGTATTATTGAATATAGTTACAAAGTAAACCTGCCAAGTATTTTCAACTTTAAAACATGGGAATTTCAGTCGGACATACCAAAACTACATAGTGAATACATAGCCTATATTCCTGCAATATATAATTACAATACTTCATTAAGAGGAGCTCAAAAACTAACTAAGCAGGATGCAAAAATAAACAAAGATTGCCTTAGCATTGCTGGAACTAAGATTGATTGTTCAAAAATGACTTACATAATGACTAATGTACCGGCATTGATTGAAGAGGACTATATGACTGCCCCAACAAATTTCAGGTCGGCAATTTATTATGAACTTTCTGATTACGTTATGCTCAACGGCGGCAGAAAGAGCATCACCAAAACCTGGAAAGATGTTGATTATGAATTAACTTCCGATAAATCTTTTGGTGCTCAAATGAAGCGAAAAGATGTATTTAAAGACATAATGCCTGAAATATTAGGCAAAGAAACCGACGATTTAAATAAAGCAAAAGCTATTTATACTTACATCGGCAAGAATATAAAAATGAATGGTTTTATTGGGTTTTATAGTGAAAACAACATAAAAACAGCTCTCGAAAAACATTCTGGAAATACGGGCGACATAAATTTGGCACTAATAGCAGCATTAAGTGCCGCAAATCTGGATGCAGAAGCCGTTATTTTATCTACAAGGGCAAATGGAGTGGTAAATAACCTCTACCCTGTGATCAGTGATTTTAATTATGTTGTTGCGAAGGTAAACATTGGTGATAATAGCTATTTATTAGACGCAACCCAACCATTATTACCATTCGGTTTATTACCGTTGCATTGTATAAATGGAAATGGCAGGGTTATCAATCTAAAAAAACCATCGTATTGGTATGACTTAAAAGCGAGTCAGAAAGAGTCTACAAAGTATATTTTAGACGCCGAATTGACCACAGAGGGAAAGCTAAAAGGTAAGCTAACCACCTATTCATTAGGATATTCGGCACTAAAAAAACGTCAGCGTATTGTAGCCGCTAATTCTGCAGATGAATATGTAGAAAAATTAGATGAACAAATGCCCGGAATAAGCATTTTAAAACATTCAATTGAAAACATTGACAGTCTGGATTATCCTCTGATTGAGAAGTATGAGATTGAGATGAAGGTTTTTGATAATTTAAATGCTGATCAATCTTACTTTAATCCATTTTTTATTGACCGAATAAGTAAAAATCCATTCAATTTAAATGAAAGAACCTATCCTGTTGATATGGGAGCTGCAAGTGAAGAAAGGATTACTATGATGATTAAACTACCTGCAAATATTTCTGTGGTTGATAAACCCAAGGATATGTCGATGGGGCTTTCAGATAATGGGGGTAAATATCTGGCTTCAACAGGTATGCAAGATAATTCATTTATTTTCAATCAGATGCTTCAGTTTAATAAACCTATTTATAGCTCTGATGATTATTTGTCGTTAAAAGAGTTTTACAGCCGGATTATACAATCGCAAAAAACTGATATCGTATTTAAAAAAACTAAATAATGTCTAAAAGGTTATTATTCCTTATTTTAATAGTAGTTTCCTTTAAAGGGTTTGCCCAGGAACAGCCAGATTACAACGTAGAAAATATTTCAGCCGGATTAAAAAGTCGTGCCAGCGCTGTAATCAGAAATATGGAGACTACTGTTGATATGCGTGCTCCCGAGAATGTTATCCTAAACATTAAAAAAGTGATCACAGTGCTTAATAAAAATGGAGAGCAGGCAGCAGCCCTTTTCCTTTTTTATAACAAAGCTACTTCTATTAAGGGGGTAAAGGGGATTATAATGGATTCTTTTGGAAAACCAACAGGAAAGTTTTCATTAAGCAATTTTCTTGATGAAAGTGCTGTAAGTGATTTTTCTTTATTTGAAGATGCCCGAATTAAAAGGTATAGTCCAAATGTTTTAACTTATCCCTATACCATATCGTACGAATATGAAATCAGGTTTAAACAAAACCTGATTATTCCGGATTGGTATGCAACACCATATTCTGACGTATCTGTTGAAAAAACAAGCTATACTTTTATTTCGAAACCCGATGATAAAATACGTATTAAGGAGTATAATTATAAAGGAACTGCAGATATAGTAAAATCTGATAAAGCTACCAGCAGAACATGGAAGGTTACTAACCTAAGTGCAATTAAGCGTGAACCTTATGCTCCTGATCCCGACAATTACCTTACTTATGTGAAAATAGCGCCTGAACAGTTTACCTATTATGGCCACAAAGGAAGTTATAGCAATTGGCAGGAACTGGGAAAATGGGTTTACGATGATCTTGTAAAAACAAGACAAACCCTTTCTCCGGATATTATACAGGAAATGAATAACCTGGTAAAAGGACTAGACAGCGATAAAGAAAAGGCAAAAAAGATTTACGAGTATGTTCAAAAGAAAACAAGATACATCAGTGTACAGGTTGGCATTGGTGGTTTTCAGCCGTTTGAGGCGGCAGAAGTACATCGTGTTTCTTATGGCGATTGTAAAGCTCTTGTTAATTATACTCAGAGTTTATTAAAGGCCGTTGGTATTAACAGTCTATATTGTGTGGTTTATGGCGACAATAATAAAAAGAGTATGGATCCTGATTTTGCCAGTATGGATCAGGGAAATCATATCATTTTATGCGTACCACTTAAAAGTGATACCACCTGGCTGGAATGCACTAGTCAGGATAGCCCTTTTGGATATTTAGGTAGTTTTACTGATGATCGTGTTGTACTTGCCTGCACAGAAGAGGGTGGCAAACTACTAAAAACGCCGGCATTAACAACTGCTGCAAGCTTACTTAAACGGAAAGCGGAGCTAAATCTGGATAAGGAGGGTAATATAAATGGCAAATTGCACACAGATTTTAGTGGTTCGCAATACGACAATTATCATCGTATTATTAGCAAGCCTTCTACTGAGCAATTGAAATTGTTAAAAGAAGAATATGATATTGATAACATTGATTTTAGCAATCTTAAACTTGTACAGAGGAAAGATAGTAACCCTGTAACTTCTGAATCGCTGGATTTGACTATTCAAAAATATGCGCCTAGAACAAACAATAGGATCTATATGGTACTTAATGCATTTAACAAAACCAACTCTATTCCTGAAGTTCGAAACAGAACATTACCGGTATATATAAACAGAGGTTTTACAGACGAGGATGAGATAGTCTATAACCTTCCTGAAGGATATAATATTGAGGCTAAGCCTAGTGACCGGGAAATTAAATCGCCTTTTGGCAGTTACACGGTAAGCGTTAAAATGGATGGTAAAAAGCTGATATATAACAGAAAGTTTGTTTTAAATAACGGAACTTATGCCGCTGATAAATACGAAAACCTGATGCAGTTTTTTAGCGATGTAAGTAGTTCAGATAACAGTAAGGTTATTTTTAAAGCAGATTAACTTAGAAATATAATTCCTAATGCTATTCCAATTACCATAATCAAATACATAAGGATTTCGGTAGTTGCAAAGCGTTTATACTTATTCCAAAAAGAGTCTTGTTTTTGATATGGCATAATTTTAGTTTTTAAAAGAACCTGCTTTAACCATTGCCTTTTGGTAAGCGGGAAGAGTTAAATCATCAACCACTACCCCGCGGGTTGTAGATGCATGAACAAAATAAGTGTCGTTAAGATATATACCAACATGATCTACAGCTCCGCCCCCAAAAGAAAAAAAGATAAGGTCTCCTTCTTTTAATTGACTTATGCTTTTTTCTTTAATTGTTTCGGCCTGATCGCGGGACCTCCTTGGCAAGCTATTACCATATATATCCTTTTGTAATAGAAAAGCAAAGCCGGAACAATCAATTCCTCCTTTATCCAGGCCACCTAAACGGTACCTTACACCTGACCATTCATTAATAAAGCGATACAATTGCTTGCTTTTTAAATGAGACATGGCATAAGCTATTTTAGATGCCGAATTTGGGTTTGGTTTTACAGTAGGTTTTCTAGAACCGCAGGAAGACAATACAATTATCATGAGTACAAATAGTAGGGCCTTAATATTTCCTTTCTGCGTATTCAAAATCATAGCTTTTATTGTTTTATTATGCGTTGTATTTCATCTAGCTTTAACAGTGCTTCGACCGGAGTTAGTATATTCACATCCAAATTATTCAAGGTATCTCTGATCTTAACTAAAACCGGATCATCAATGGCAAACATCTGTAACTGATAAGCCTGATTTTGAACCTTCTTAATGCTATCTTTAATACTCTGCCCTTCGGTTCTGTCTATTTCAAGCTTTTTAAGAATCTCATTTGCTCTATTGATCAGTTTAAGAGGCATACCTGCCATTTTAGCCACATGAATACCAAAACTATGTTCGCTGCCACCCGGTACTAATTTACGGAGGAAAATAACTTTATTTGAAGCCTCTTTGATAGATACATTAAAGTTTTTAATGCGGCTCATGGTATTTGCAAGCTCATTTAATTCATGGTAATGGGTTGCAAATAATGTTTTTGGTCGTGCGGTTGGGTGCGTATGCAAAAACTCTGCAATTGCCCATGCAATAGAAATACCATCATAAGTACTTGTTCCTCTGCCAATTTCATCCAGCAAGATAAGACTGTTATCAGAAATATTGTTCAGGATACTCGCGGTTTCATTCATTTCTACCATGAATGTACTTTCGCCCGAAGAAAGGTTATCAGATGCACCTACACGAGTAAATATCTTATCTATCAACCCTATGCTTGCAGCTTTTGCAGGCACAAAACAACCCATTTGGGCCATTAATACAATCAGGCCGGTTTGCCTCAATATTGCCGATTTACCCGACATATTGGGACCAGTAATGATAATGATCTGTTGCGTATCGTTGTCCAAAAACACATCATTGGTAATGTATTCTTCGCCTACAGGAAGCCTTTTTTCAATTACAGGATGCCTTCCTCCTTTAATATCCAATGCCTTTCCTGTAGTCACTTCAGGCTTTACATAGTGATTTTTAATAGCCAGTTGTGCAAAGCATAGCAACACATCTAATTGAGCTATTTGAAAAGCATTTAACTGAATCTGTTTAATATATGCTGCTACCTGGTATACCAGCTCATTGTATAAACGAATCTCTATCTGCTGTATTTTTTCTTCAGCACCAAGTATTTGTTCTTCGTATTCTTTTAATTCAGGTGTAATGTACCTCTCTGCACTTACGAGTGTTTGTTTTCTAATCCAATCTGCAGGTACTTTATCTTTATGCGTATGGGTAACCTCTAAATAATAACCAAAAACATTGTTAAAGGCTACTTTTAAAGATGGAATGCCAGTAGCAGCAGCCTCCCTTTTCTGTATTTCGACCAGATAATCTTTACCTCCAAAAGCTATTTTTCTAAGTCTGTCCAGATCCTCATCAATACCATCGGCTATAACACTGCCTTTAATCAATAATGCAGGCGGATCGGGATGCAATTCCCTTTCCAACTTTTCTCTAATGGTTAAACATGGATTCAATTGATCTGCAAGAACTGAAAGGAAGGGATTCTTTACCTCCTCGGCTATCTTTTTAACAGATTCTATATGATGTAAGGCTTTCTTTAGCTGGCAAAGTTCTCTGGGTCCCACTTTTTGCAGTCCTACCTTAGAAATTAGTCTTTCTAAATCACCAATTTGCTTAATATGAGTTAAAAACTCCTCTAAAAGAGATTCCTTTTTAATCAGAAATTCTACCACACCTAATCGTTCTTCAATAGGCTTAAGCTCCTTTAATGGCATTATAATCCATTTATGCAGCAAACGTGCACCCATTGGGGTTGATGTCTGATCAAGCACTTCGAATAACGTAATGGCATTATCATTGGCAGAACTTACCAGCTCCAGATTTCTGATCGTAAAACGATCCAACCACACATACTTACTTTCTTCTAAGCGGGATATTGACGAAATGTGCTTTAAGTTGCGATGTTCTGTTTCATTTAAATAATGAAGTACTACCCCTGCCGCAACAGTACCTGTTTGTAGTTTATCAACTCCAAATCCTTTTAAGGAAGTTACTTCAAAGTGCTTGGTTAAAATCTCATTAGAATAATCGCTTGTAAATGCCCAATCATCTAAATGAAAAGTATAGAACCTATCACCAAAGTTCTCCAGGAACTCCTTCCTTTTACTTTTCTGAAAAACTACCTCATTTGGTTTAAAACCCTGCAAAAGCTTATCAACATATTCTGCATCGCCTTGAGCTACAAGAAATTCGCCGGTTGAAATATCAGCAAACGATACGCCTATCGAATTTTTATCGAAATAAACCGCAGCCAGATAATTATTAGATTTTTGGCTTAATATATTGTCATTATAGGCTACCCCTGGTGTAACCAGTTCTGTAACACCTCTTTTTACAATTGTTTTTGTTGTCTTCGGATCCTCCAGTTGGTCGCAAATAGCTACCCTCTGGCCTGCCCTAACCAACTTTGACAGATAATTATCTAATGAATGATGAGGAAATCCGGCTAACTCTAATGCACCATTTGGCCCGGTACCTCTTCTGGTAAGTACAATACCTAATATCTGTGCAGTTTTGACAGCGTCCTCGCCAAATGTTTCATAGAAATCGCCAACCCTAAATAATAACAATGCTCCCGGATACTTTGCCTTTATAGCATTGTATTGTTGCATTAATGGGGTCTCTTTAGTATTATCTTTAGCCAAAATGATTCTGTTTACAAAATCGTAAAGATACTATCTTGAGGTGTAGGCTTTATGATTTGTTGAAAATTTAAAAAATGTTTATAGGTTTAAAGCCTTGCAATATAGGAAAGGAACAAATCCAATGCTTCTCTTTTTGCTTCGGTAAGATTGAAATCCAGTTTATGGAAAAGATAATCGTCCAAATCAAAGTCATGGCGCACAGGCAAGTCTTTTAATAGCTCAGCCCTATGACCCAGGCCAAAGGCCAGCGCATCATTAAATTCATCTATAAAGCTTTGAGGAATGGTTTTATTGGCAACCCAGGCAGCATAAACAAATGGCAGACCAGTAAAGCTCATCCACTCCTGCCCCATATCGTACGCAAAAGCATAATCTGTCTTTTTACCAAAGGTCCTGTCTCCTATTAAAACAATAGCATCAGTCTTTGCATCTGTATCAGTAGTAAATTCTACATCAAGTTTCCAATAAAATTTCAATAGTACCCTTGCCAGGTTATTTGAGGTTCGTGAGTGGCTATCTAATCTTACCGTTTTTATTTTCGAGACTTCTACATCACTAAAAATAAACACGGAATTTACTGCCCCAACAGATCCTATGCAGTAATTTGCAACTATATTGGCATTAGGTACATGTGGTATTGCTGCTACAGGAATCAATCCGATATCAACTTGATTATTAATTAATTTAGCCGCACAATCTGAAGGGATATCTAAACTTAGATCTATCTTATTTAAAATTCCCGAATGTTCAATTCCGTAAATGAAAGGCTTAGTATTTGTGTAGGAAACTGCAGATATTTTAATATTACTCAAAGGAATTATTTTAAATGGTCGGTATTATTAAACTCAATGATGCTAAATTCATCACCACTAAGTTCAACTTTATAGAGAGTGGTATTTTGGTGAGGGAAATCTCCCATTTCAGATAATGGTTTATTCATGAGCAAACAAAGCAGCAAGCGCATTGCGCGACCATGCATACAAACCAGGATTAGCTTTTCATCTTTTTTGGACTTGATAAGCTCTACTGCTTCTTTAAGTCTGGCCAGAACCTGATTAGGACTTTCCCCGCCTTCAAAATGCGCATCATAATCTCCTTCATCCCAGGCTTTAACTATTGCTTTAAATGCAGCAATTGCATTATCATCATTTGGCTTTCCTTCCCATTTACCCCAGGCAAGCTCATCTAATCCTGCAACCTGTTCCCATGAAATTCCGGCATCAATAAATCCCTGAACTGTTTGATGGGTTCGTTTTAATGTTGAGGTATAGACCTTTTCAAATGGCACATCTTTATACATGGCATAAAACGAAGCAGCCTGGTTTCGTCCGGTATCATTAAGATCACTGTTTATCCCCCTGCCCTGTACAATTCCTAGTTTATTTAATTCTGTTTCACCGTGCCTGATGATGTATATTTCCTTATCCATTAGTTAATTACTGGTAATTTGTAGTATTGAGGTTTCACTTCATCCTCAAAAACGAAATCCGTGTAATCTGTTACAACATTGTATAAAGTGTCTCTTTCTATAGGTTTGCGTTTTACCTGTTTAATGAGATTTACAAGATCCTGAGTACTCATTGCTGGATTTTGCTCTTCGGCACCGGCCATAGAGTAAATTTTTGTGGTATCATCAAGTGTACCATCAATATCATCAACCCCAAAGTTCAACGAAAGCTGGGCAGTTTGCCTGCTAATCATTGCCCAGTAAGCTTTGATATGATCAAAGTTATCCATATAAATACGGGCAATAGCGTAGTTCCGAAGGTCTTCGATCACGGATACTTCCGGAACATGACTCATCTGATTATGCTGGTTCCTAAATTTAAGCGGAATAAAAGTTTGGAATCCACCTGTTTTATCTTGCAGCTGACGTAATTGCTCCATATGATCTACACGGTGTTCGTATTTTTCAATATGACCATATAACATTGTTGCATTAGAACGCATTCCAAGTTTATGCCATTCTTCGTGTATTGCAAGCCACTGCTCGCCTGTACATTTATCTTTGGAAATAAGATCTCTTACCTCGGGATGGAAGATCTCTGCTCCTCCTCCGGGTATTGATTCGAGCCCTGCCTCCTTCATTAACTTCATGCCTGTGGCATAGTCAATTTTAGCTTTTTTAAAAATATAATGATATTCTACAGGCGTTAATGCTTTAACATGAAGCTCAGGGCGGTGCTTTTTTATTGCACTGAACAGTGCTGAATAAAAAGCAACATCGTATTGTGGCAATACCCCACCAACTATATGAACTTCGGTGACCGGCTCATTGTCGTATTTTTTTACAACGTCAAGCATTTCTTCCATTGTTAGTGCCCAACCTTCTTCCTTCTGCTTTATCAAACGGGAATATGAACAGAACTTACAATCGTAAACACAAAGGTTAGTTGGTTCTAAATGAAAATTACGATTAAAATAGGTGTTATCACCATGTTTTCGTTCTCTTATGTGATTAGCTAAAGTACCAAGATAACCAAGTTCAGCATGCTCATAAAGGTAAACACCCTCGTCAAAAGTAATTCTTTCCTGATTTTGTACCTTTTGTGCAATTGCTTTAAGTGCCTCAGACAGATCTGGATCGTTTAAAATCAAAGTTAGTTTTGAAGTAGTATCCATTTATAACGTATAATGAACAAAAGTAAGATAAAATCAACAGATAACTCCTTTTTAAGGGATTTTACCTGTCAGCATTATGTAAAGAGCTTTAGATAATTGGTTATTGTTGCTATGAGCTATTACAAAAATGGCCGCCCTAAGGCAGCCATTTGAGAGCATAATTATAATTGGTTTAGAAATTACCTGGAGTGCCTGTATCCCACCATAAGCGCGATGCGATATCGTCTTTACCAGAAGTTAAAAAAGTCGCAGCTTCTGAAACGGCAGCAGCATTACCGGTTCTTTCTGCAGGTACAAATACGAGTCTTTTTATCCATTGATCGGCTGTTATTACTCCCCAATCAGGGCTACTGTCATTTTTAGCAACATGCGGTATTTTAGGATATCCTGTCCTTCTAAAATCTACCCATGCTTCTAAAGTATTGGTAAAAGTAGCTAAGTATTTTTGTGTGATAATTTTTTCCAGTTTCAGTTCATTAGCATCTCCTTCATTCCAGGCTACGGTAATAGCCGAAAGAGCTGTAAAATTATTTTTACTGTCTTTTGGATCAATATAGTTGATTGGTTTACTCGTTGCATCAGCCAAATAGGTATCAACACCTGCTGCTCCCCAATCTGCAAAAGAAAGGCGTACTCCATTTTCATAGTTTGTTTTAGCATCTCCTGCGTTTGCCCATCCTCTTAATGCCGCTTCAGCTTTCAAAAAAGCTATTTCAGATGCAGTAAACCCTCTTCTATTTTGCACTGATTTGAAATCTGTACTAATTGTAGAATATGAAACCCTGTCATCTTTAGCATTGATGAAAGCTCCGCTACGAATACCTTTAAATTTGTATGCAGGATGGTCAGTAACTAAACTGGCATCGCTTACTTCAGCAAAATATTTGTTCATACGTCCATCTTTTAAACCTACCATAAAAGATTCCATGGTTGCACCCATACGAGTATCGTTCCAATCAAAACAGATCATTGAAACAGGCATAACCTCTCCATTTAACGAAATCAGGAAATTCTCGGCATTGGTAGTAATTAATCCAACCGGGTCAGCCAGGGCTTTTTCTCCTTGTGTTTTAGCAACTGTAGGGCTAACCTTAACCAAACGCATAGCTAAACGGAAACGTACCGAATTAAGTAGTTTTAACCATGAAGCGATGTTGCCTTTATAGCTCGGGTCGAATTTGGTAAATCCGGTGTATGATGTGTTGGCTTTGAAATTTGTTTCAATCTCATCTAACTGTGTGAACAGGTTGTTATAAAGATCCGACTCCTTGTCGTATTTTATAGAACCTAAACCAGCAGTACCATAGTTCGAATAGATCACAGGACCATAGATGGCCGTTAATTTCGATATGGCTAATATTCTAACCAATTTTGCCCAATCGCCAAATAATGGTAAGTTTTTTTCTTCTGCAAGCTGTATTACCTGTTTTGAAGGAGACATTACACTACCATATATACGGTTCCAATAGGCATCGATCCAACGCAGGTAATAAGTGGTATTATTTACACCTGCAACATAAGGGGTTGGAGAGCCCATATATCCCATCCAGTTATCATAACACAAATCTTCTTCAATTTGGTGGCCCATCAGGTTAAATAACATAACCGAGAAGGAAGATCCAACCAGATTAAAGTCTTGCTCTAACATTTTATCTGTGATCTGATTTGGATTTGTATTTATCTCTTCGAAATTCTTGGTGCAGGAGTTGAGTACGATCAAAGCAAGCACCATTAAACATATTTTTTTCATTATTTTAAGACATTAAAAATTTAACTTAAGATTTAGCCCGTAAGAACGTGTACCAGGTACAGCAAAAATATCATTGGCCTGCATACTATTGTTGGTACTCATTGCCTGCTCCGGATCGAAAGGTGCTTTTTTATAGAAGAAAAACAGGTTACGCCCGATTAGCGAAATAGAAGCTGATTTAATTGCAGTACCCTTAATTGGTAAATTATAAGCTAGTGATACTTGTGCCAAACGAACATTTGTCCTGGAGAATACATAAGGTTCCATAATTCCATTTCTATCACCGATTGTTGAATAGTACAATGCCGGATCAATTGTTGTTTGAGGCGTAGTACCCTTAATGGCATTAATTGGAATACTTCCTGCATCTCGTGCTTCGCCAGTTCTTTTACTTACTCCATATGAATCAAGAAAAGCCTCGGTTTTAGAGAAAGCAACACCACCGAACTTAGCTGTTACCAGTGTACTTAAACTTAAGTTTTTATAGGTAAATGTGTTATTCCAGCCGGTTATTAAATTTGGATTTAAATTTCCAACATATTCCTGTGTTGCAGCCTTACTAGGTTTTCCTGCATCGTCCAATATAATCTGACCTGAAGCATTGCGCGCAAATTTGAAAATATATAAGTCGTTAAAAGACCCCCCAGCTTTGATTATTGAATTAAAACCTTCGCTATCGCTACCTACCTGATAACCTGGATTATCGGCAATCAATTCTACAATCTTGTTTGTGTTTCGCGATAGGTTAACTGAGGTGTTCCACTTAAAATTATCTGTTTTTATTGGGTCTCCACCTAACGTCAACTCAAAACCCTGGTTAGATACCTTACCTGCATTCACGTAGTAAAAAGTATAACCAGAACCTGAAGGAGCTGGTAACGATAAAAATTGATTAGTACTGGTGTTTTTATAATAGGTAAAATCAAGACTTAATCTATCATCTAGAAAACGACTTTCCAAACCAATCTCATTACTAGTTATTTTTTCAGGCACCAATGTCGCAAAAGGTGTCTGTGTATTTCTGGTAATTCCCCCTATGCCGTTCGGGCCACCGGCACCACCGATAACATTACCTGGGTTTACGATATTATATGGCACCTCATTTCCAACTTGCGAAGTAGATGCCCTAAGTTTTAAGAAATTGATTTCTCTAGGCATGGTTATCATCTGGCTGATTATAGCCGACACCCCTGCCGAATAATAAAAATAAGAATCGTTTCCGGTTGTTGCCAAGGTAGATGCGTAGTCGTTACGTCCTGCCAGATCTACATAAAGCATATCTTTGAACCCTACTGAGGCATTGGCAAATAAGCCTTGTTTCTGAACTCTGCTGTAGGTTTGATTTATAACCAGGTTATAAGGTAGATTTGCGAAACTGAAAAAGTTCGGATACTGAAGCGGTGTTGTACCATTGGCAAAAGTCATCCCATCATTAAAGGTATAATCCTGGATACTTCCTCCCAATACACCATTCAAACTGAATTTGCCAAAAGTATTGTCATAGCTTAAAATCGCATCGCCATATAGGGCCTTATCATTATACTTGGTGTAATTCCATGTTCCGTTAGAACTTACACTTACCGAGTTACCTCCTGCAGCATAGCGGTAGTCTAATAATCTGTCGTTATAATCAATGTTTCCACGTACATCAAATTTAAAATGTGGTAAAAATGAGTATGACGCTTTTGCTGAAGCAATTACCCTGTTACTGGTAGAAAGTTTTGGGTCATTATACAATTCCCAAAATGGGTTGTTTTGTTTTTCTTCAGTAGAATACCAGTTTTGTTTATACAGATTTCGTTCAGTACTAAAAACTTGATAATTGGTTTTATACTCATTAAAATCTCTTTCACGGGCAAATAAATATAACCCAGTTAACGGATTATTGTAATAACCGGCTCCAGAACGATTTTTTGATTTTTCGTTAGAGAACCTCACATTTCCACTCAAAGTAAGTTTATCATCAAATATTTTTGTTTCCTGACTAAATGTAACATTATGCTTATTGTAACTGCTGGTTGGCACAATACCCGATGCGTGATTATTTCCATAAGAAAAATAAGTAGTTGTTCTTTCATTGCCACCTGATATTGATAGTGAATTAATGGTATTTACGCCGGTTTGAAAAAAATCATCAATATAGTTACGTTGATAATCTCCCTTTGTTTTTGACCAACTGTAATCGCTGCCACCTATTGCACCATAATCAAACTGAAACTCAGGTAATGTTGCTGCATTGCTAAAATTTATCGTAGAATTTAAGGCGATAGCAACTTTGCCAGCCTGACCTTTCTTGGTGTTGATTAAAATTACACCGTTGGCACCTTGGCTACCATATAGGATAGCTCCATTGGCACCCCTTAAAATAGTTACTGACTCAAAATCATCCTGATTTAGTGCAGAAAGACCATCACCGCCATCTGTTCCACCATAAGATCCAGGCTGTCCGCCTTTGTTATTTACTACAGGTACCCCATCAATTACAAAAAGTGCTTCACTATTTCCTGCAATTGATTTTGAACCCCTTAATACCGTTTTTGTTGAACCTCCAACACCAGAGTTACTGATACCGATATCAATACCGGCAGCTTTACCACTTAAAGCCTCCATAAAATTGGGACTCCCGGCTTTTGTAAGTTCTGCACCAACAAGTTGCTGTGCAGCAAAGGTCAGTGCCCTTTTCTCGCGTTTTACACCTAAGGCTGTAACAACCACCTCTGTTAAATTTGCATTACCGGAAGCTTTTAACGTAATAGTTACATTGGTTAAATTGCTGATATTTACTTCCTGAGATTCCATACCAATATAGGAAACTACCAATGTGGTGGCATTGTCAGGAACATTTAACGTAAACTTTCCTTCGCTGTTAGTAACTGTTTTTGCATTGGTCCCTTTTGCGGCAACAGTTGCACCAGGAAGTGGTAATCCGCTATCATCGATAACCAATCCGGTTACTGTCTTAGCAACAGTTTTTACATTGATCGGATGTTTTACCACCTTGGAGAGATTTGGTAATAGGCTTTTGTTTGGTACAATACCTTCAGCATTAGCGGTATTCTGTAAACCAAGCGCAGCAACGGCTAGGAGCGCTAGCTTCCGCAAGCCTCTGTTTGTGCTAGAAAATGTGATTTCTAGGGCACTGGTTGTGGAATGAACTTTCCTCATTTTCATACATTAGTTTAGTTTAGGTTAATAATATTCATTAGTACAGTCAATCGGTTTACTATTGATAGCACATAATGATCAGTATTTAGAAAAGAGATCTGTTTTTGAACGAAATTGCCTACAACGAATTCATTTTTTCTGAAATTATTTTTATTCGCTACATTGCATTGGAAAAAAACCAATCTATTTAGCAATTGAAAACAGTAAAGCCCGACTTATCTAGTCTATGGACCAGGATGTCTATTGAAGATGATGTTAAATCCTTCGAGGCTTTGTATTATGCATTATTCAATAAGCTTTTTAAATTTTGTTGTTACTATGTAACTCAGAAGGAGATTGCGGAAGATATCATTTCAGAAATTTTTGTAAAGTGTTGGGAAAACAGAAAAGTAAACCTGCACGTAATTAATCCTGAAACATATCTGTTTGTTGCTGTTAGAAATCAATCATTAAAGTATCTCAAAAAATCTTCTGAAATACATATCACTGAATTAGAAATGTCTGGCGAATACCCATTCTCTGACAATAATAACCCTCAGAAAGAATTGGAACGTAAAGAGCTGCATATTAAACTGGATAACGCAATTGAAAAGCTCCCATTGCAGGCAAAAATGGTTTTTAGATTGATAAAAGAAAATGGATTGAGATACAAAGAGGTCGCTGAAATACTAAACATATCTCCAAGAACCGTACAAACGCAGCTTTTTAGAGCTATTGATAAACTTAGGGCTACCCTGCTTACATACAAAGAAGGCAAGGATCAATCTGGCAATAATGATAAACAAAATATGAGCGGTAAAATTATAAGCCTTATTTTTTTAATAAGTATAACAAACTATTTTTTAGAGCTTTGTAGGCATTTTTAAACAAAAACAGTACTATATATAATAACACAACAAAAAACACAAATGACTGATCAAAGATTTACGGAGTTATTGGGCAAAAGATTAGCAGGTGAAATTTCACCTAAAGAGCTGATTGAGCTTAAAGAACTACTTTCAAAAAGTGCAGATCATAGGAATGAGTACGAAAATCTAACCAGTTATTTTAACGACGAAAACCCAACATCTAATAATATCCACTCAGTTTTTGAAAAAATAAAAGGTAGCATAACTATACCGGGACCTAAGCCAGTTCAAAATATTGAAGAACCGATAAAAAGAAATTTTACTATTTGGTACCGAATTGCGGCTGTTATTGCTTTTTGTATCTGCTCTTTTGCTGCTTATCAGTTTTTTCTTTCAGACAACAACGCTGACAACAAGCACGTTGGCGACTGGAAAGTTTTGCAAACTCCAGGCAAGGATAAATCAAAGATCTTTCTTGAAGATGGTACTCAGATTAGCTTAAACTCTAATACTCAATTAAAATATCCGGCATCTTTTAAAGGAAAAAACAGGGAAGTGTATTTGACCGGTGAAGCCTTTTTTGACGTTAAGAAAGATCCTGAACATCCTTTTATCATCCATACACGACATATGAGTATAAAGGTATTGGGAACTGCTTTTGATGTGAAGGTTTACGAAAATGATTCATTTATAGAGACAACTTTGGTAAGGGGACTTATTCAGATTACAATGAATAATAAACCTGCTGAAAAGATCATATTAAAACCCAAAGAGAAGTTTACGCTTGCTGACAAAAACAACGTTAATTATACAATAACTCCAATAACTTACTATAATTCATTGGATAGCACTAACAATAACTTAATGGAAACTTCGTGGCTAAATGATAAGTTAGTGTTCAAAAATCAAACGTTCGCTTCTATTGCCCGAAATGCTGAAAGAAAGTATGGAGTTGAAATAAGGTTTAGAGATGAGCAAAAGAAAAACTATACTTTTACGGGAAAGTTTGAGAAAGAAAGCATTGATGAATTATTAAATGCTTTAAGATATATTGAAAATTTCCACTATAAAAAAGAGGGAAATATTATATATATTTATTAAAATCCCTCTAACTAAATCACCATCAAGACCCGAGTTCGAAGCTTATGATGAAGACGATGCGATACGTATTGATTTTCTGCTTCCTTATGATAGCAACTAATGTGCATTCGCAAACGAAAGTGACATTAAAACTCGAATCAGTAAGTTTTGATCGGGTTATTAACGAAATACAAAATCAGACCTCTTATAGATTTGTATTTAGTGAACGTAAAATTCCCAGCAAGAAAATTACCATCAACGTAAAAAATGAGGAGACCTTTAAGGTACTTGATCAGATTTTCATGAACACTGACTACAACTATAAATTACTTTCAAATAACCTGATTGTTATAAAATCGAGGCTAACAGAAGATGATGATATTGATTCAATTATGACCTTAAATGAGGTAATAGTTACTGCCTTGAATATTAAAAAAGAGAACAGGAAAATTGGTTATTCGGTATCAACTATTGATGGGCCCTTATTAACAAAAGCAAGGGAATCGAATCTTGCTATGGCATTAGAAGGATTAGTGGCAGGGCTAAATGTTAGTGGTGTAAATGGCGGTCCGGGCTCATCGGCCAGAATTCTGCTAAGAGGTGCAGCAAGTAAGGATGCAGGGCCTCCTCTTTTTATAATTAATGGAATCCCTATTGATAATACCCAGCGTGGAAGTGCAAATGAATACGGAGGTGTAGATTATGGGGATGGAATTAGTAACATCAATCCTGACGATGTAGAGACAATTACAGTACTGAAAGGATCTTCTGCTTCTGCTTTATATGGTGCGCGAGCAGCAAACGGTGTAATCATAATTACCATTAAGAGTGGCAAAAAAAGATCAGGCAACTCTATTGAATACAATTCCAATTTCTCATTTGATAGTCCTGTTAACAATACAGATTATCAATACATATATGGTCAGGGCAACCAAAACTTAAGACCGCAAAATATTGCAGGAGCAATTGCAACAGGGATTCTTAGCTGGGGAGAAAAGATGGATGGACAACCTAGCGTACAAATTAATGGAGAAAGCCATCCTTACCAGCCGGTAAAAGACAATATAAAAAAATTCTATAGAACAGCACCTGCATTTACTAATACCATTTCAGTAAATGGTGGATCGGGGAAAAGCACTTATCATGCCTCTGCTTCGATTCTTGACTATCAGTCAATTTTAAAAAACAGCTACCTGAATAGAAAAACTTCAAACATATTTGCTTCCTACGATCTCACTAAAAAGCTCACGCTTACTTTAAATGGCAATTACATTTATGAACGGGGCAAAAACAGATCATATCTTAGTGATGGTCCGATTAATGCGAATTATGGTATCAATGCAATAGCAACAAGCGCAGATCAGGCTTCGTTAGCACCTGGATATGATGCAATTACAGGGGCTGAAACCAGGTGGAATGCTGATGAATATAAAACCAATCCATACTTCACCATTAATAAGAAAGAAGATAATGCCACACGCGACAGATTTATATCGTCAGCGCTTATCAAATATAATTTGAAAAGTTGGTTATTCTTACAAGGAAGGATTGGATATGACATTAGTAATGACCACATTCTAAGCATAATACCAACAGGAACTGCCTTTTCCATCAATGGCCAGGGTGGCATAAATGCGTTAAATCAATCAAAAACTTCTGAGTTAAATACTGATATTCTTTTTTCCGGGAACAGAGATATTACCAAAGATCTTAATATAGATGTATCCGCCGGTGCAAGTTTTCGAAATGGAAGGACACAATTACATGAATTAACCGGAACTCAATTTATCATACCATATCTCTATACGGTTGATAATCTGTCGGCAGTTAACAGAAGAAATACACTGTCAAGAATTGTTACCCAGTCTGCATATTATACAGTTGACCTTGATTTCAAAAAATTCCTTACCATATCATCTACCGGACGATACGATGTATACTCTACGCTTCCCCGCAATAACCGGGGAATTTTTGTGCCAAGTGTTTCAGGGAGTTTTATCTTTTCTAATTTTTTAAAATTAAAAGGCCTTGATTTTGGTAAAATCAGAACGAGTTTTGCTCAAACAAGTGGAGAGCCTGCGGTACCCTATACTACCCAAGTTTATTATTCTTCTGATAGGTCTATAAACGGAGTTCCCTTAGGGAATTTTTCAAGAGATTTACCCAACTACAATTTAAAGCCATTTACATTAAATGAGTTTGAAACAGGAATTAATTTAAGGCTTTTCGGAAACAAAGTAGATTTTGACTTTACATACTTCTACAGAATCACCAATAAGGAAATTATTAATGCCGGCCAGTCTGTAACTACAGGCTTTACATCTGCTTATGTAAATTTAGGCAAAACCCGTAATACAGGTATTGAAACTTCCATTCAAACCAATTTAATTACCAATGAGAATTTCAGTTGGAAAGCCGGAATTAATGCCAGCCACATAAATAATTTATTGATATCAATAGATGGCATCAGTAGTTATGCATTTGGAGGTACTTACCGCCCGTTAAATGCAAATACAGCCCTTGTTGTTGGCAAGTCGATAACCCAGATTATGGCTTATGATTATCAGTATGATAAGAACGGGAACATTATTATTGGTTCAGATGGGGTTCCAAAACGTGGTGAGTTGAAACCAATGGGTAGTGTACTTCCGTCATATTACGGAGGGTTTAGTAATAACTTTCACTATAAAAACTTCAATTTGAGTTTTCTTATAGATTATAAATTTGGAAACAAAATCCTCTCGGCCACAGAAAACTTCTCCTACACTCTTGGCCTTAATAAGGCAACACTCAACGGTCGAGAAACAGGCATAGTTGCAAAAGGTGTATATGAAAATGGAGAAACAAATACCACAAATGTTGCTGCTTATAACTACTATCCCGCATTGGCAACTAATATTTCAGCACTTTCCGTTTTAAATGGCAGTTTTATAAAATTGCGACAGGTTGTGCTTGGTTACACATTCTCGTCTAAAGCATTAAACAAAACGCCATTTAGGAATATCTCAATTGATTTAATTAGCAGAAATTTACTAACTATTTTAAAGTATACTAAAAATATAGATCCCGAATCTCAGTTTTCACCCAGTCTTGCTTATGCGGGAATAGAAGGTGCATCCTTACCTGCAACCAGAACATTTGGTATAAATCTAAATCTGAAGTTTAAGTAAAAGTAAGCCATGAAAAAAGCAATTCTTCTTTCAATTTTAGCAATGATAATTTTGTTTAGCTGCAGCAAAAAACAGCTGGATGATATAAATACTGATCCTACAAAATCCAATGCTTCAAACTTCGACCCCAATAACCTGCTTTCGACAGCACAGTTAAAATTCTCCAATAAAGGCTACTATCAGTTACTTTATCAAAGCACCATGATACAGCTGCTTGCATCTACCTATTATTACTACAATAATGGCGACAAATATATAAATGTAGGAAGCTTTACAGATTATCAAGGGAGGATTTTTGAAGAAGGGTATGCGGAAGCTTCTACAATAAGGGAAATGCAGAGACTTGCAACTGAAAAGGATGCTGCTAAGTATTCTAATCTGATCAGTATAGGAGATATTATGTTCGTCCTAATTTTACAAAGGATAACAGATACTTATGGCGATGTACCATATAGTGAGGCAGCCAAGGCCAGGCAAGGAATAAAGTACCCGATTTATGATAAGCAGGAAGACATATATAATTCCATGTTGTCTGATCTTGAAAAAGCCATTGCAAATCTGAATCCTGACAAACCATTACCAACTGCTGACTTATTTTATAAAGGGGATATTAATAAATGGAGAAAATTTGGCTATTCATTAATGATAAGGGTAGCAATGAGGCTAAGCAAAATTAGACCAGACATAGCTCGCACATGGGTTGAAAAAGCTTCAACCAATGGTTTTTCTGACGTAAGTGACAATGCCATTTTAATAACGGATGCCTCTATTCCAGGTACTCAAAATAGCTCTTCAGTTGCACTACGTGTATTTTCAGACTATATTGAAGTAAAATGGAGTAAAACCTTAATTGATTATCTAAGAGATACAGGAGATCCAAGGTTAGCTGTAATAGGTGAAATTCCTCAGGATGGTCTTGCAAAAAACATAAATCAAACACTTTCAGGAAATACAGACCCTTCGGTTCAAATCGGACTGCCTAACGGATATGATCTGCTAGGAGGAAAAAGCGATATCAGTAAACACCCGTCATATCCCGGAGGAACTGGTTCAGGTGCTGATTTTGCCCCTCTGGGTAAATATTCCAGACCAAGGACTTCTGTGTATTTAAAACTTGGTGGTCCTATATTTGTTTTGACATATGCCGAAACAGAATTTTTGCTCTCTGAGGCAAAACTGAAAGGATGGTCTGTTCCAGGCACCGCAGCTCAGCATTATTCAAATGGCCTTAGAGGTGCCTTACAATCAATGGAACAACAGGACATCCAAGCCAGGATAGCTCCTGAAATCATTAGTACATATGTAGCTGAACACCCACTAAACCAATCTGACCAGGAAATAGCTCTAAATCAAATTAACACTCAGTACTGGGTAGCAACTGGCACTAATTTCAACTTTATTGAGTCCTGGCTAAACTGGAAAAGATCCGATTACCCTAAACTTATACCAGTTAATTATACTGGAAATGTAACTAACGGAACCATCCCCCGAAGAATAATTTATTTATCCTCCGAGGCTTTAAATAATCCTGAAAACTATAAAGCAGCAGTTGCAAGATTAAATGGTGGCGATGCCTTAACATCAAGGGTATGGTGGGATAAATAAACAGATTATCTTTTTTTACTACCTTCTATATTTGGAAGAAATCCGGTAAAAATCCCAATTAAAGGAAGAAAAGCACAAATTTTAAACACATATTCAATACTGGTCTGATCAGCTAATTTGCCTAAAATAGCAGAGCCTAACCCTCCCATACCAAAGGCAAAGCCAAAAAATAATCCGGCTATCATACCAACCTTCCCCGGTACCAGTTCAGTAGCATAAACAAGTATTGCCGAAAATGCTGAAGAAATAATTAATCCGATAAGAACAGACAAGGCTCCTGTCCAGAACAAAGAAACATATGGGAGCAATAGTGTAAAGGGCGCTGCACCAAGAATTGAAATCCAGATAATGTACTTACGGCCAAATCTATCACCTAATGGACCACCTATTAATGTGCCGGCTGCAACAGCCCCTAAAAAGGCAAATAGGTAGATTTGAGATTGTTGTACCGAAACATTGAATTTATCCATCAGGTAAAATGTATAATAACTAGTCATGCTGGCCATGTAGAAGTATTTAGAGAAAATAAGTACCAACAGGATTCCCAAAGAAAGCACAACACGATTCTTAGATAAATGATGATGAATTTCTTCTTTAACAATATTTTTATTTAATGCCTTTATTGCCAATTGCTCCTGATACCATTTCGCTACCCTTGACAATATTAGGATACCTAGAATTGCAGCTAATGAAAACCATATGATGTAAAACTGACCGTATGGGACAACAATAATAGCTGCCAAAAGTGGCCCAATAGCACTTCCTGCATTTCCTCCCAGTTGAAAAATAGATTGCGCAAGTCCCTTTTTACCTCCTGAGGCTAAGTGAGCTACTCTTGAAGACTCCGGATGAAATATTGAAGATCCCACTCCAATTAAGCTTACCGCTAACAGAATATTAATAAAGCTAGAAGCAAGAGAAACAGCTACAAGCCCCAAAAGTGTAAAACCCATTGCAACAGCAAGAGAATACGGACGTGGTCTTTTATCTGTATAAAAGCCAACAAAGGGCTGCAGGATTGATGCAGTTAACTGATAAGTAAAGGTAATAAGACCAATTTGGGTAAATGTAAGATGAAACTTAGCTTTCATTACAGGATACACTGCTGGAATTACAGCCTGAAGCATATCATTAAGCAAATGCGTAAAACTTATAGTAAATAAAATAGAGAATATTGTTTGTTGCGCTATTCCTTTGGTATCAATAGCTGTAGTATTTGTAAAAGATGCTTTTTCCATATTTCTTGATCAGATCATCTGATGAATTATATTAAATTTTTATTGAGATACGTGTCCTAATATTTTTGCAGCTATACTCCATGCCTTTTTAGGATCCCCGGCAATGATACTTTTTAGCAGCTGTTCATGATAAACATAAGTTTCTTCAAAGACCCAGACATCTGAATGTGTTTGAAGAAACCAATTCTTTAAGTGAATAGATGCAGCTTTATACAGATCGGCCAGTATTTCATTTTTTGATGCTTCGGCAATTGATATGTGAAATTGTACGTCTGCTTCAATACATTCTTCCACCCTTCCCTCCTTTGCTGCTCTTTTTCGATTTTGCAAATGAGTTTTTATTGTCGCAATATCGCTGTCGGTACGATTTAATGCTGCTTTTTCTGCTATCTTCATTTCAAGCAATTGCCTCACCTCATCCAAATCCCTCACATTAGCACGTTTAAGCCTCAAATCCATAGGCTCTCTATTTGCTGTAAGCTGGTCTACAAAAGTTCCAACACCTTGTTGAACCCTTAGTAACCCCGAGTTTGCTAAGATCTTTATGGCTTCCCTTATGGTCGACCGCCCTACCCCAAAGTTCTTCATCAACTCCGGTTCTATGGGCAACTGCTCATTTACCTTATACTGTCCCAACGAGATCTGTTCACTCAATCGTGCTGCAACCTCGTCTGCAAGTGATTTTTTCTGTATCGGATATTTCATACTAATTCATCATATCATCAGATGAATTCAAATGTAGAAATTTAAATACATTCTGCAAAAAAATAAATAAAAAAAGGGTTCAATTAAATTGAACCCTTTTCCCTAAACCAATCTATCCTCTTCTTATTTTGCTGCTTTTGTAAAATTAAGCACAATGTAAGCTGTTTTTGCTCCGTACTCAACCGGTGATTTGATCACCATTGTATTTCCATCAGTAGATGATAATACTGATCTGTAACCAGAAGTTACATTTTTGGCCTTTTCACCTTCAAAGATCTTTTTGAATTGGAATGTCTCATCGGCTGGACTTACTGACCAGTATATTTTTTGTGTTTTTGCAGTACATGCACCACCACCTGGCAAAGTATAGCTTCCGTTTCCGCTATTTGTCAGACTCCAGGTACTTCCTTGAAAACAAGTATACGAACCTTCATCAAACAATGATTTTACTGCTGATTGCGGCAAGCCTTCAAACGTAATATCATTTAATACCCAATTGCCTGTTACATTACCTTTCTTTAAACTTTGAGTTGCACCGCCTTTAGGTGAGCAACTTTGCAAAACCATTAACGAACTGCATAAAATGGCTGCTATCAGTAGTATTCTTTTCATATTATTCTTTAATTTGATATTTCAATTACATAAATCTTGCCAAAACTTAAGCCGAATAGTTTTATACCCTTAACTTTGTTATACCTAGTGCCCGATCTTAACTTTAACCCCGTAATAATGAAGCCAGAAACACTTGCAATACATGCCGGAAATTTATATAAAGTAAGCACCCGTGATGTAACTCCTCCAATAAATCTATCAACCACATTTCTTAGGGATGAAGACGGTGGCTACTCTGGTGGACACATGTATAGCCGAGTAAGTAATCCAAATAGATCAGCCTTGGAAAATGCACTTGCAGAATTAGAAAAAGGTGCAGAAGCCTGTGCTTTTTCTTCTGGAAATACTGCAGGAATGGCGGTTTTTCAGGCCTTAAAACCCGGAAGCCATATCATTGCACCTGATGATATGTACTGGGGCTTTAAAAAACAGTTGCAAACCATTTTTAAAGATATCCTTGAAATTGACTTTGTAGACCTTACTAGCCTTAATAATATAGAAAGGTTTATTAAAGAGAATACTGTTCTGATCTGGGTAGAAACTCCTTCCAATCCGTTATTAAAAATTACGGATATTGCAGGGGTGTCCAGAATTGCTAAGGAGAACAACCTTATCCTTGCATGCGATAGCACCTTTGCTTCACCTTGTTTACAAAATCCAATAGCCTTTGGCGCCGATATTGTAATGCACTCTTCAACAAAATACATTGGAGGTCATAGTGATGTACTTGGAGGTGTTCTTATTACTGCAAAGAAAGACGAATTCTGGGAAAAGATTAGAAATGTACAGCAGGTTGGTGGCGCAGTTCCTTCTCCATTCGATTGCTTTCTGTTAGTGAGAAGCATCAAAACTTTGGCGTATCGTATGCACGGGCACTGCAATAATGGAATGGCATTAGCACTACATCTTAATAAACACCCTGAAATTGAAGCGGTCTATTATCCCGGTCTATCTACCCATCCTCAACACGAAATTGCAAAAAAACAGATGGCAGGATTTGGCGGCATGCTTTCGGTATTAATTAAAGGAGGTTCTGATCAGGCCAGGAAAGTAGTTAATAAAGTTAAGTTATTTGCACAAGCTACAAGTTTAGGTGGAGTTGAAAGTTTAATAGAACATCGTGCATCTGTTGAAGGGCCGGATACAAAAACACCACAAAATTTAATTCGGATATCTGTTGGGCTTGAACATATAGACGATTTAATAGCAGATTTAGATCAGGCTCTGGCAAGATAGAGAGCTCTCATATTACCAAAAAAATAACACATATACCTAAAGATCAAATGGTTAATAAATATTCAAAATATAATTTTGGATATTTATTAACTTAAATCTACATTTGCAGTATCAATTAGCGAATGCTAATCAAGTCAACCTTCCTTAGTAAAAGGTTTGATTTATAAAGAAGTGGCGAGAGACAGGCTCTTTGACCCACTGGCAACCCTCCCAAAATGGAGAAGGTGCCAATTCCTGACCAAAAGACATGGTGTCATTTGGAAAGATAAATTGAAACAAAATGAAAATTGTAACCATTACTTCGAATCTGTTAAATTATTGTTGCCCGCAGCAGGCTATCTGCATGTGCTGTTGCATACTTTAATCTACAAATCTTCCTTTTGCATTTAACATTCATACGGAAGGCCCCTTGCAGGGGTACGCATAATAATCGTATACGTTTTCTAACTTAAAAATATCCTAAACGTATCCTAAAAAACAATTTACAGGAACCATTTAAACTAAATTATAACATGTCAACATCACATAAATTCGAAACACTACAAGTACACGCAGGTCAGGAAATAGATCCAACAACCGGATCCAGAGCTGTCCCAGTATATCAAACAACATCCTACGGTTTTAAAAACTCAGAACACGGCGCTAACTTATTCGCTTTAAAGGAATTTGGGAACATCTATACCAGGATTATGAACCCAACTACTGATGTTTTCGAGAAAAGAGTTGCTGCTCTTGAAGGTGGTGTTGCTGCTCTGGCTGTAGCCTCTGGTCAGGCTGCTCAATTTATTGCTTTAAATAATATCCTGCAGGCTGGTGATAACTTTGTGTCATCTTCGCATTTATACGGAGGGTCTTACAATCAGTTCAAAGTAAGCTTCAAGAGACTGGGTATTGAAGTAAGGTTTGCAAATGGCGATGACGCCAATGATTTTGAATCAAAAATTGATGCTAACACTAAAGCAATATATCTTGAAACTATTGGTAATCCTGCTTTTAGTATAGCTGATTTCGAAAAACTATCTGCTATTGCAAACAGACACGACCTACCTCTAATAGTAGACAATACTTTTGGTGCCGCCGGGTATCTGTTTAAGCCTTTAGAACATGGAGCACATGTAGTTGTTCAATCTGCCACAAAATGGATTGGGGGCATGGTACCAGTATAGGTGGGGTAATAGTTGATGGAGGAAATTACAATTGGGGAAATGGTAAATTCCCTCAGTTCACAGATCCCTCGGATGGATATCATGGCCTAATTTTTAATGATGTTTTTGGAATCGGCGGACCATTTGGAAATATTCAGTTCATTATTCGTGCCCGTGTTGAGGGTTTAAGAGATTTTGGGCCGGCTATATCTCCTTTTAATTCATTCCTTTTAATACAAGGACTAGAAACTTTATCACTTCGCGTACAACGACATGTAGATAATGCCCTTGCACTGGCAAATTGGCTAGAAAACCATGATGCTGTTAAAAGTGTAAATTACCCAGGGCTTGAAAGCAGTCCTTACCATGCTAATGCTAAAAAATATTTAACAAATGGCTTTGGAGCGGTATTATCTTTCGAATTGCATGGTGATAAAGAAAAAGCAACAGCATTGGTTGATAACCTTAAACTTGTAAGTCACCTTGCTAATCTTGGAGATGCAAAAACCTTAATCATACAACCTTCGGCAACCACACATCAACAACTAAGTGATGATGAACAAATTGCCGCAGGCATTACACCAAGCCAGTTACGTGTTTCTGTCGGAATTGAACATATAGATGATATTAAAGCCGATTTCGAGCAAGCATTTGCAGCAATAAAAAAATAAAAAAAGAACAATACCTAAAGAATGAGCACTACCGCCACATATACGCATACAAAGTTATTTAAACTGGAGAACGGCAAAAAACTACGCAAATTAGAAATTGCTTATCAAACTTATGGCAAACTCAATGCGAAGAAAGATAATGTAATCTGGGTATGTCATGCACTTACAGCCAACGCTGATGTTTTAGACTGGTGGAAAGGACTTTTCGGGAACAATGATCTATTTAATCCTGATGAACACTTTATCATTTGCGCAAATGTGTTAGGCTCTAATTATGGCACAACCAATCCGCTTAGTACAAATCCGGTAACAGGGCAACCTTACTACCTTGCTTTCCCTGAATTCACCATTCGCGATCTGGTAGCTGCTCATCACTTACTTGCCCTTCATCTTGGTATCCAAAGTATTAAGGTTTTAATCGGTGGCTCTTTAGGTGGGCAACAGGCTTTAGAATGGGCCGTAACAGACAACAAAAGGATAGAAAACTTAATTCTTGTAGCAACTAATGCAGTACACTCACCTTGGGGTATTGCATTTAATGAGAGTCAGCGTTTAGCAATAAGCACTGATCGTACATTTTATGCACAACAGCCCGATGGTGGCTTAAAAGGATTAAAAGCCGCACGAAGTATTGCTTTATTATCTTACCGTACCTATGAGGCTTATTCTGCCACTCAGTTAGAAAGTGTAAATGATAAAACAGACTCATTCAGAGCGGCTTCTTACCAGAACTATCAGGGAGAAAAACTATGCAAACGCTTCAATGCTTATAGCTATTGGTACCTGAGCAAAGCAATGGACAGCCATAATGTGGGTCGTAGCAGAACAAGTATAGTGGATGCTTTAGCATTAGTTAAAGCAAATACTTTGGTAATAGGAATTGAAAACGATGTTTTATTTCCTATTTGCGAACAAGAATTCTTAGCAAATCACATTCCCGGAGCCGCACTTCAAAAAATTAGTTCGGCATATGGTCATGACGGCTTTTTAATTGAAACCGACATATTGACCAATATAATTGGCACATTCTTAAAGGAAAGTGCAAATAAGAAAATAATTAAATTACATAAAACAGCATAGTATTTAGATGAGTAAGAAACTTAAGATCGGTTTATTTGGCTTTGGAGTTGTTGGACAGGGATTACATGATATTATTCGTGGTCAGGACCTAAACCTCGAAATCGTTAAAATAGCTATTAAAAATCCCGAGAAAAAGCGTAGCCTTGAAGCACATCTTTTCACAACAAATCACGATGAAATATTAGACAACAATGAAATCAACACAATAGTTGAATTAATTGATGATGCAGAAATCGCCTACAACATCGTTAAAAAGGCTTTAATAAGTGGTAAAAATGTAGTTTCTGCCAATAAAAAGATGATCGCCACTCACCTTGCAGAACTAGTTGAATTGCAAGAAAAACATAATACTTCCTTGTTATATGAAGGTGCCGTTTGCGGAAGCATACCTATTATCCGTAATCTGGAAGAGTATTACGACAATGAATTACTGCACGGTATAAGTGGAATATTTAATGGGTCATCTAACTACATACTGTCCAAAATATTTAATGAAAATCTGGAGTATGGTGTTGCACTAAAGCAGGCACAAGATTTAGGTTTTGCCGAATCTAATCCTATTTTGGATGTGGGAGGATACGATCCTAAATTTAAACTGGCAATTGCAACGGCTCACGCTTACGGTCTCTTTATTGATCCAAATAAGATACTTAACATAGGTATACAAAACTTATCGGAGCACGACATTAAATACGCGAGAGAAAAAAACTTTAAAATTAAACTGGTGCCTACAGCGCGTAAAATAAGCACCAAACAGATTGTAACTTACGTGTTGCCAAAGTTTGTAAAATCTGATGATTTCTTATACAATGTAGAAAACGAGTATAACGGTGTAACTGTGCAGGCTGCCTTTGCTGATAAACAGTTTTTCTTTGGAAAAGGTGCCGGCGGCCACCCTACCGGTGCAGCAGTATTATCGGATATAGCTGCGCTAAGATATGATTACCGATACGAGTATAAGAAATATCATCAGCATAATGGTTTAGTTCATACCGATAATGTAAACATTGAAGTTTATCTGCGTTATACACATGAGTATACCCTTGAAAAGCTTCAGGTAGATAATATTATTGAGCGGTTCTCCCGTAACGATTACAAATATGTAATTGGAAATGTTAGCTTAAAAAGCCTATTGGCTAACTGGAACCTACTTGAGCAAAAGGATATTTTTATTGCCCATACTGGTAGGTACACTTACACTGAACAGCAAATCCTAAAGGTTTCTGAAGAAGAAGTGATATTTAACTAGTTATTATTTTTGCTTTGTTTTGATAGTGAAAAGGCCCCATATGGGGCCTTTTACTTTATATAGCTTTATATTTCTCTGTTTATATCCCAGTTTTCCAGGTAGTCTGCTACCCTTCTTACAAAAGAGCCGCCCAGCGCACCGTCAACAACTCTATGATCATATGAAAGTGAAAGGAACATCATGTGGCGTATTGCTATTACATCGCCAAATTCTGTTTCTAAAACAGCCGGTTTCTTTTTAATCGCACCTACAGCCAAAATAGCTGCTTGAGGCTGATTAATAATAGGCGTCCCCATCACATTACCAAATGAACCAACATTAGTTAATGTAAAGGTCCCATTTTGCGTTTCATCAGGCTTAAGTTTAGAGATACGGGCACGTTTAGCCAAATCGTTTACTGATTTAGTTAATCCAACCAGATTAAACTGGTCTGCATTTTTTATAACAGGAACAATAAGATTGCCGCTAGGTAAAGCTGCAGCCATCCCAATGTTAATATCTCTCTTTTTAATAATCTGAGTTCCATTTACAGAAACGTTGATCATTGGATAATCTTTTATAGCCTTAGTAACAGCTTCTATAAATAAGGGAGTAAAAGTAATCTTTTCATTTTCACGTTTTTCAAAACTGCCTTTTACTTTATCGCGCCATAAAACTAAATTAGTAACATCAGCTTCAACAAATGAAGTTACGTGAGGTGAAGTCTGTTTACTCATTACCATATGTTCGGCAATTAACTTACGCATCCTATCCATCTCTATAATCTCATCACCACCACTTACACTTGTCAGCGGCTGAGATACAGGCTTAACAGGTTCTCCTTTACCAGGCTCATCAGCTTTAGCTACTTCTGAAACCTGGGCAACTATAGGAGCCCCTCCCTTTTTACTTTGGATATAATTCAATAAATCATCCTTAGTTAAACGTCCCTCAGCACCTGTACCAGAAATAGCATCTAATTCGCTGACTGTAATATTTTCCTGTGCTGCTATGTTTTTTACCAAAGGAGAATAAAAACGATCAGAACTATTATCCCTTACAGGATTTTTTGCCGTTTCCTCAAAAACCAATTGTTCTGTCCCCGGGATACTCTCAACGATGGGCTCGGCAACCGGCATAGCGGCTACAACTTCTTCTATCGCATCAGAATCTGTTTCTATAATTGCGATTACAGTACCTATCTGTACAACTTCATCTTCCTTAAACAACTGTTTAATTAGTTTACCTGATATTGGCGAAGGAACTTCAGAATCAACCTTGTCTGTAGCTATTTCCAGAACCGTATCATCCATCTCTATCATATCTCCGGGCTGTTTAACCCATTTAATGATGGTTGCTTCTGCAACACTTTCCCCCATTTTAGGTAACAATAATTCGTATTGAGCCATTTTTTATTTCATGATTGATATCGGATGCAAAAGTAAAGTATTTTGAACACTTAATCCCCATATTGGTTAAGTTCATTCAAAATCATGGTTAAAGCCGCTATGGCTGAACGCTCTATATTTTGCGCTCTTTTATTTCCAAAATTAAATAACCTTGCTATTACACGGCTACTACTTGCCACCGCAATCCACACAGTACCAACCGGTTTACCCGGCGTTCCACCATCCGGACCTGCAACTCCTGTTACAGCTACAGCGTAGTCCGTTCTAAAATGCGTTAATGCTCCCAGAGCCATTTCTTTTACAGTCTGTTCGCTAACAGCACCATGATTATTTAGGGTTTCAGGGTTTACACCCAAAACTGATTCCTTAAGTTTATTAGAATATACTACAGCCCCTCCAATATAAACAGAAGAACAACCTGGATGTTGAGTAATCAGCTGAGCTATGTATCCGCCAGTGCAACTTTCCGCGGTCGATAAAGTAAGCTTTCGCTCATTCATTATATTTAGAATTGCCTTTTCAAGGGCAATATCCTCTTCTACAACTACATATTTCTTTACTTTGGCAATAATCTGCTGAGCATAATATTCAACCTCTTCCTTCAGTACTGTTTCTTCTGGACCGGTACTACTTAGCCTTAAGCGTACCTGCCCTAGCTTTGGTAAGTAAGCAAGCTTAATGTGCTCAGGTAAGCTATTTTCAATTTGCTCAATTTCTACTGCCAGAAAGGACTCTCCTATGTTGGCAGTAAGTATCGTTTTATGAACAATAAACGGAAGTTTAAATGATTCTTTTAACCGTGGAAGAATTTGTTCCTGCATCAGGTACATCATCTCAAAAGGAACACCCGGCATAGATACAATAATATTACCATTATGCTCAAACCACATACATGGCGCTGTTCCATTTTCATTTTTGATCACAGTGCAGCCATCAGGAACATCGGCCTGCATATTATTAGATTCAATCATTGGCCTATTATGCCTCCTAAAAATCTCAGTAATATGAGCTAGTGTAGCTTCATCCCTTCTAAAGCCCATATTAAAATATTTGGCTAACGTTATTTTCGTTATATCATCCTTAGTTGGGCCTAACCCTCCGGTAATGAGAATCACCTTAGCTCTTTTTTCAGCAAGTGCTAACGCTTCAGTAATATGTTCTGCATCATCAGATACAGAAGTAATTTGTTTTACCTTAATACCTATCAGATTAAGTTCTTTAGCCATCCAGGCTGAATTAGTATCTACAATCTGACCAATAAGAATCTCATCTCCAATGGTTATTATTTCAGCTAGCATAAATTCAAATATTAGAATCTGGTATAGTAATTCTTTCTTTTGCTCAGTTTTAAATCCTGAAGTACAGATGCCTTTACTTTGATATCAACAGAATAGAACTGGTAGGCACCAAAAGGGATCCAGCTAAAGCTCATATCCCAGCAATGTAAATCGCGGTATATGGCCAAAGAGGTTTGCGAGAAAGTGCTCGCTTTAAAATCCCATCCTGAGTTAAACTGAACTTTCCATTTTGTGGTGATATTGGCATCCCCATTAAAGTTCAATGTATTCGTTATAGTCGAGTTTTGCCCCACTCTATCCGTATTGTAATTAAAAGTATAGCTAAAGGCAAAGTTCCATGGAATTTTAAAATCAACAAATGCATTAGGATCCCTACTTACTTTAGCAAGTTCCTCCGACTGTTCAGGGGTCATCCCGGTCTTGGCCGCTTTATCTTTTAAATTTTGTTCATTTTCGTTCTTCCTCTTTAAAGCTTCCGGATTCAAACTATAATTAAAAGAGAAACCAAAATTGGTAAGGCGTGGTAACTTACCTACATTCCATACATAGTCGTCAATAAGCTTTCTGCTCACTCTTCCTGTCAGTACATCCACCGTATCAGTATACCTATACGGATCTAAAGTACCATAATAATTAATACCCAACTTATCAGTAAACTGTGAGCGACCGCTAAATCCAAGGGTTGATAACTTAAAGCTTGGTGCCAGAAAATTATATGAACCACTAATACTTAAACCCTGAATAATAGGAATTTTCTTGTCGCCCTTGCCAGTAGTATCTTTAGGTGTAAGCACCTTAGCTTCAACAGTATTATCTAAACTAAAGGAAATAGAAGCAGAACGGCCATTTCCCGGAAACCCATAAGGCGATCCTTCAAAAATTGAATATTTTTGCTGTTTACCATCCGAACCCATTTTTGGTGTTCCATCCGTATAATAAGCCAGTTTATAATAACCTTTTTCTATGCTAGAAAAATCTGGCCTGTAGCTAAAGCTCATTTGAGGAGTCATTACATGCCTCAAAGCTTTAAAATTACCAAACTTCTTAAATTGGGCGGTACTATATACTTTTGTAGATATACCCATATTTAAGCTATACTCACCATTACGTTTAAAGCCCGGAACAGTATCCAGAATTTCCTGATCGTTCTGGCCAGTATTATTTAAAACCTTTAAGTATGATTTACGTATCGTTTGAAACTGCCATCTTTCAGTATAGGAAACTCCGGTATTGAAATTAAAATAATCGAAAATATTAAACGCCATGTTAGGGTTTACCTGATGTATAAAGCCACTTTTAAATTTGCTAAGTGCTCCCTTTTTAAACAACTGGTCTTCGGTTGTTTGTATACTATTGGTTCCCTGCATACTGTAACCTACAGTAATCTTTTGATACCATTTTTGTTCTCCAACCCTATCCTTTGAATCAAAAGGATTAAAAGTAGGAACACTTAAAGTAATATCTGGCAACTGTAAACCCACTGTTTTGTTTTGCGTCTCCTGAGACCCACTTGCTGCAAGCGTAAAGTTAATACCGTTACTAAAAACCTTTCCATATGATATTGAAGATCTCATAGTGTTTTTAGTAAACTGGTTATAATCATAACTAGCACCCCCGGCAGTATTTTGATTAAAAGAACTGGTACCTGCATCTACCGAAGCAGAAAATGTTGTTCCCGGTTTGGCATTTGCATTCTGAGAATGTGTCCATTGAAGATTAAAATCCTTTCTTGGCGTATATTCCGGAGTGCCTTCCAGTCCGTATCTTGAATTTGAATACCTAAAGTTTATATTTCCGTTATACTTATACCTTTTTGTATAATTCGATAGTAATGATCCTTCATATGAGCCCCTGGTATAAATTGTAGCCAGCATTTTTGCATCCCAGTAATCATTTAACCCCAGGTAATATCCTCCGTCTCTCAAAAAGAAACCCCTTGTGTAATCTTCACCGGGACTTGGTAAAATCACTCCAGACGATTTCTTATTGGGCTTTGGAAAAAATGCAAATGGTAAACCAAGAGGTAAGGGAATATCCTCAATTTTCAGATATACCGGACCAGTAATAATCTGATGTTCTGTAACAATACCCTTTGTAATATAAATTCCAAAGTGCGGATGAGGCAAATTACAAGTACTGTATGTTTGTCCTTTACTATGAATCTCGTCGTCCGGTTGCTTCTTTGCTTTTCCTCCGGTAAAAAAACCGCCTTCCTGTTCTGTATACACTCCCCATATACGGCCAACACTGGTTTCTGTATTATAGAAAAGTGAATCAGCCATAGAGGTCGATTGGCCCTCCATTTTAAAAATTGGCCGGCCTACATACTTTCCTTTAGCATCTGTTCTTCCACTGGCATAAATCAGTTTGGTTTTGGAATTATATGTAATGTAATCTGCATCAAGTTCAATTCCCTGATACTTTACCCTTGCTTTTCCATACAGATAAACCATTTCTTTTTCCTTATCAACAAAACTCGAATCCTGAGCTGAGTATTCTATTTTCTCGCTCGCTGTTGTATCTTTTGGTGCGGTTTGTGCGTTACCTTTCTTAGTAGTATCTGCTTGCTTAATTACTTGCTGCCACGAAAAATTGTTTAAAGCAAGGGCTCGATTACCAACAGATGTTAATAAAACAAGGAAGTTTAAAAAAATGATGTACCGTAAAAGTTTCAAATTCGTGTGTGAATGTTATTTTTGCATTAATGTTTAATCCAAAACGTTCAAAATTAATGAAAAATATACCATTGCTCAGACCAAATGCAATTTTGATTGCATTTATTTCTGTAGTTATTATTACCATATCTAATTATCAGGCATTTACGCAAGAATACAAAATAAAAACTATCGTTATTGATGCAGGACATGGCGGAAAAGACGGCAGTACCAGAGGACTTTACTCTACTGAAAAAGATGTAGCGCTTAAAACCGCTTTACACCTTGGGGCTGCTATTGAAGCTAATATGAAAGATGTAAAAGTAATTTATACACGAACTGAAGATGTTTTTATTCCACTTTATGAACGTATAGCGATTGCAAATAATGCCAAAGCAGATCTTTTCATTTCAATTCACTGTAATGACATGCCCGTATACAGATCAACAGTAGTAACAGGCTATAGAAAAAACAGCAGAGGAAAAAGAATTCCAATAACCAGCACAGTTAGCAGAAAAAGCACTTCAACAAGAGGTGTAGAAACATTCGTTTCAGGTATGGGACGTGTAAACGAACAAGATGAAGCCATTAAAAGGGAAAATGCATCCATATTTTTAGAGGACAACTATAAGGAGAATTATGAAGGTTTTGACCCTAACAATCCTGAAAACTTCATCATCCTTTCTCTAATGAAAAATACTTTTAGAACGCAAAGTCTAAAACTGGCAAAACTGGTGCAAGATCAATATGTAAGTGTTGGCCGGGTTGATCGTGGTGTTCAGGAAAAAAGCCTGGCAGTTTTGGCCCGTGCCGGTATGCCTGCAATATTAACCGAAATAGGTTTCATAAGTAACCCCGATGAAGAAAATTACATGAATTCTGAAGAGGGTCAAAATGAAATAACAAATTGTCTTTTAAAGGCCATTGAAAACTACAAGAAGAGTATAGAAGGATAGATATGAGTTTAAAGAAAAATGCAACCCTGTTATTATTACTATGTTTATTTAGTTCGCAACTGGTATTTTCACAAACCTATAAAGTAAAAACCATTGTTATAGATGCCGGTCATGGTGGGAATAAACCGGGGGCCAGAGGTAGTTTTTCATTAGAGAAAAATGTGGCACTCAAGGTAGCTTTAAAACTTGGACAAAAGCTTGAAGATGAATTACCAGGGGTAAAAATTCTTTACACCAGAAAAACCGATGTAGATGTAGATTTCTACAAAAGAGCCGCCCTGGCTAACGACAATAAAGCAGATCTTTTCATTTCTATCCATTGCAACTCTATGCCCGATAAAAGAGTGGTTACCGGATATACCAAAAACAAAAAAGGCAAAAGAGTCCCTAAATACTCTTATGTAAAAAACAAAACCACAAGCGGTACAGAAACATTTGTAGCCGGATCGCACCGCTTAAATGAGCAGGATGCAGCAATCAGGGAAAACGAAGACATTAAGCTTGAAAAGAATTACAAGCAAAATTACAATGGCTACGACCCAAACGATCCTGAAACATTTATTATACTATCTTTGTTCAAAAATATATTTAGGGATAAAAGTCTGAAGCTTGCTAAATTGATTCAAGACAATTATACCAAAGATAACCATAGAGTAAACAGAGGAGTTAAGGAGCAAGGACTTTTAATTCTTCAAAGATGCGGAATGCCTGCGGTACTAACAGAAATTGGATTTATTTCTAACCCTACGGAAGAAAATTACATCAATTCAGCGGATGGACAAGCGGAAATTGTTAATTCAATTTACAAGGCAATAAAAACTTACAAAAAGGAAACCGAAACAAATTAGTAATACATACCAAGAACATACACTGAATGAAAATAGCAAACGAAACCAAAGTAGGCATACTAGCTGCCTTTTCTATTGCCCTATTAATTATAGGCTACAATTTTTTAAAGGGAAATGCCATATTTTCAAGTGAAACAGTTTTATTTGCAAAATATTCACGTGTTGATGGTCTTGCGGTATCCAAACCGGTTTTAATTAATGGCTACCAAATTGGTCGCGTTGATAAGCTTGAATTACAAACAGATGGTTCAATTGTAGCCACCCTTAAAATCAAAGGCAAATACGAAATCCCAAGAAACAGTATTGCAAAACTCGAAAGCACCGATCTTTTAGGAAGTAAAGCAATTGTAATGGCTTTAGGTACAGGCAATGATTTTGCCCATGATGGCGACACACTAAATGCAAATGTTCAAAAAGGAATTCTTGAAACTGTACAACCGGTGCAAAAAAAGGCAGAGCTAATAATTGGCAAAATGGACTCCATCTTAACAAGCGTAAACTCTATCTTAAATCCTAATTTTCAGAAAAATGTTGACAAAAGCTTTAACAGCATTGCCTCTACCCTTTCTTCTTTAGAGTCTACCTCAAAAAAGGTCGACAATCTTGTAGGTTCAGAGGGCTCTCGTATATCTGCAATTCTTGCAAATGTTGAAGCAATTTCAGGCAATCTAAAGCAAAACAATGCTAAAATTTCTGCTATATTAAACAACATCAACTCAATTACTGATCAGGTTGCTGCTGCTAATTTCAAGCAAACAATTGACAATGCAAACAAAGCCGTAGCAGACCTTCAAAGCATAGTGAGCAAGATTAATAATGGAGAAGGTACTATAGGCCTTTTAGTTAACGACACTAAAATGTACGACAACTTGAATAATGCATCTAAAAACCTTGATAACTTAATGATTGACCTGAAAGCGAACCCTAAACGTTACGTTCACTTCTCAATATTTGGTGGAGGTAAAAAAGACAAGTAAATATTAAATAGTATAAGTATTGCCTTCTATTGCAAGTTCAGTGTTTTCAAACACAGATCTTGCTTCATCCAGAAGGCCTTGTAAAGTCTTATATCTCGACGAAAAGTGACCGATGAGTAATTTTACTGCTCCGGTCATTTTTGCTATTTCGCCAGCCTGTAAAGCAGTGGTATGATGCGTTACATTAGCCCGGTCTAACATATCATGCAAAAAAGTAGCTTCATGATATAACAAATCGCAATCAGTAATACTGCCAAAGTACCTTTCGTCAAACAAGGTATCAGAACAGTACCCATACTTTTTAGGCGTATCAGAGTCAGTAGTATAATCCTTATTTAATATAATCCTGCCATCAGGTAAATTAAGGTCAACCCCTCTTTTCAGCAACGGATAATACTCAATATCAATATGCTCGCTTTCTAGTTTATCAACAATAAGCTTACGCAGTCTTTTCTTTTGAGTAAACTTAAACCCTGTGCATGGAATTCGATGGTTTAAAACAAAAGTATCAACAACCAGATCGGCATTTTCAAAAATCTGAACAGGCTCATTGGTCTGAGTTGCAACAAACTCTATAGGATACCTGATTACCGTTTCAGAGTATTTAAACTGAAGCGCAAGGATTTCCTGTAAAGGTTCTGGTGCAAATATTTTAATTGGTTTAACGCGTCCGTTTAAATGTAAACTGGAAAGCAGACCTATTAAACCAAAATAGTGATCGCCATGCAAGTGGCTTATAAACACATAATCTATCTTGCTGGCCTTAAAGCCATATTTGATCAACTGCTGCTGAGTACCCTCACCACAGTCGATCAAATAAAACTTTTCATTACAATTTAAAAGCTGTGCTGTAGGATTCCTATTATATACGGGCGTGGCAGAGCTGCTCCCTAAAATAGTAACCTCAAACTTCATTAATCTTTATCTACACTTCCCAACAACTCTTTTTCTATTTCTTCCATAAAGATCAAATCAGTTGCTTCATCAAGCTTCGATACAATGGTTAGAGATTGATCTAAATTAGACATTTCCAATATTTTGGCAACCCCTTCATTCACCCCCGTTACAATAAACAGGCCATTAGATTTCTTGCAAAGTCTGTCGCCGACAAGCAAACTGCTCAGATCCTGAGAATCATCACACTGCTTAATAGCTGATAGATCTAATACGATATTACGATATCCCTCTGTATTCAATAAGATGAATTCAGATTTCAATTTCGGTGTATTGTCATTTGTAAACTTAGATTCATTAAGTTTTAAAACAACATACTTTTCATGCTTATCTACTGAAAATTTCATGATATTGATTTATTTAGTTCGTTTACGAATGTAGTTAAAATTCTCTGATTTATTTAATTATTGAAGCAGATTACAACCTACGCCGACAATAGATTATTTAAAGAATCACTAACATTTTTTTCTATCCTGTTCACAATATCAGAGCGCTCATTCTTAACAAACTTATCTCCTGTTATTTGCTCATACAACTCAATATAACGATCAGATATAGAATTTACGATCTCAGGGGTCATCACAGGAACATTTTGTCCATCCTTACCCTGAAAACCATTCTCAATTAACCATTTTCTTACAAACTCTTTCGACAATTGCTTTTGAGCCTCATTCTTATCCTGTCTTTCAGCATAACCTTCAGCATAAAAATATCTTGAAGAATCCGGAGTATGAATCTCATCAATCAAATAAATATCATTACCTGCTTTACCAAACTCATACTTAGTATCAACAAGGATAAGTCCTCGCTCAGCAGCCATCTGAACACCACGCTCATATAAAGCATAAGTGTAATTTTCAAGCTGAGTATAGTCTGCTACAGACACAATACCTTTAGCCAGAATATCCTCTCTGGAAATATCCTCATCATGCCCAACTGCTGCTTTAGTTGTAGGCGTTATAATCGGTTTAGGCAATTTATCATTTTCTTTTAAACCATCTGGCAAGGCAACACCACAAACACTGCGTTTTCCGGCACTGTATTCTCTCCAGGCATGTCCGGCTAAGTACCCTCTAATTACCATTTCTACTTTAAACGGTTCACAAATACGTCCTATGGTAACCATTTCATCTGGCACATCAATAACCCAGTTCGGAACAATATCTTTTGTTGCACCTAAAAATTTAGCAGCTATCTGGTTCAACACCTGTCCTTTAAAAGGTATTGCCTCAGGTAAAACCACATCAAACGCAGATATCCTGTCCGTTACAACCATCGCCATAAACTGGTTATTAATGGTATAAACATCCCTCACTTTTCCTTTGTAAAAATTTGTCTGCTTAGGGAAGCTAAAATTTGTTTCTTTAATTGCTGTCATTTTAATTTAGTAGTTAGTACTTAGCATTTAGTAATTAGATCAAAGTCCCTAATCACTAAACACTAATTACACGTTTCAAATTACAAATATCTAAATACTAATTACTAATATCTAAATACTAATATCTGTTACTGAATATCACCGTAGGCTTTTAATATTCTTTTTACAAGTTTATGCCTTACAACATCTTCGCCTGTTAAATAAATAATATCAATGCCTGGTATATCATCAAGAATACGCAGTGCGTTATTTAAACCCGACATCTGCTTTCTTGGTAAATCAATCTGTGTTACGTCGCCCGTTACAATAAATTTAGCTGATGGCCCCATACGGGTCAAAAACATTTTCAATTGCAAATCCGTAGAGTTTTGTGCCTCATCTAAAATTACAAAACAGTTATCAAGCGTTCTGCCACGCATAAATGCAAGCGGTGCAATCTCAATAGTTCTGTTTTCAATATATAATTTAAGCTTTTCAGCAGGTATCATATCGTCCAGTGCATCATACAGCGGGCGTAAGTAAGGATCAACCTTTTCCTTTAAATCTCCTGGCAAAAACCCAAGATTCTCACCCGCCTCAACTGCAGGCCGAGTTAGAATGATCCGCTTAATCTCCTTGTTTTTTAATGCTCTTACCGCAAGTGCAACGGCAGTATAAGTTTTTCCGGTTCCGGCAGGCCCTATGGCAAAAAGCACATCATTCTTATTTATGCTTTCAACCATCTTTCGCTGGTTGGCTGTTCTTGCTTTTACCATTAAACCATTGGTACCAAATACAATCACTTCTCCACCCCCGCCGTTACTTGTTTTTTCAGCAGCAGGCTCATCGGCAGATTGTATTTTCTTCGAAACCAAAATAGACTCCACATCATTTGCCGTTAAAGAACTGTATTTCTCTAACTGGCCAATCAGTTGTCCATATTTCTTTTCAAAAGCCTTAAGTTCCTGTTCGTCACCAAGTACCTTTACTTCGTTACCTCTTGCAACAATCTTTAATTTCGGAAAAGCATTTTTAACCAGCTCGTAATGCTCATTGTTAGCACCCCAAAATTGTACCGGATCTACCGATTCTAATGTTAATTTTAGTTCGTTCAAAATATTGTTTTTTAGATTGGAGTGTATATTTTGATTTAAAAATTGAATATTTGTACGCGTTTTACCACCTACGCAAGATTAAGAATAAATATTCAATTTTTAATGGCCATTATTACTTTAACAACAGATTTAGGTTCTAAAGATTTCTATCAGGCTGCCCTTAAGGGAAGTATCCTTAGTATTCTGCCTACAGCTAACATTGTTGATGTAACTCACGAAGTGCCATCTTTTAACATTTCGCATGCTGCGTTCGTTTTAAAGAACGTTTATCCTTACTTTCCCAAGGGCACTGTACACCTTATCGGAATCGACTCTGTATTTAGCGAAAACACAAAATACATTGCACTTAAACATAAGGATCATTTCTTTGTTGGTGCCGATAACGGAATTTTTTCTTTGCTCTTTAATGAAAAGCCAGACGAAATTGTAGAGCTCAATATTATGCAGGATCTTAAATATCTTCACTTCCCTCTGGTCGATATTTTTGTTAAAGCAGCTACACAACTTGCCAAAGGTGCCAAATTGAGAGATATTGGAGTTCCTACAGAAAGTATTGAAGAAAGAATGTTATTAAATCCCGTTATTGAACGCGACATTATCAGAGGCAGTGTAATTTATATAGATACTTTTTGCAACGTAATAACCAACATCACAAAAGATCTTTTTACAAAAATTCAGCGTAACCGCGATTTCACCCTATATTTCAGAAAAAGTGAAACCATTACTCAACTGAGCTGGCATTACAATGAAGTTCCCGAAGGCGAAAAACTTTGTCTTTTTGGCATTAGTAACCATCTTGAAATTGCCATTAACAAAGGAAAAGCCAGTGGATTATTAGGCTTACACCTTAACGACATCATTAGGATAGAGTTTCACCCCTAAACACAAAATATATTTCCCATCAGGCATGGAGTTTGCTTGTCTCTTAAAAACATTTAAACATGATTAAAAACGTATTGTTTATTATTTTACTTTTCAGCACTTCACTACAAGCCGCACCGTTCCAAACAGATACCAGTGCTTATCAAACGCAAAGATTAAAAGTAAACGCACTACTTAATCAAAGGAGCGCCAAGTTTGGCCAGTACGATCAAAGTTTGGATACCAAAACAGGAATATTTGGATTCCAGACAAAAGGCGATATAAAAAACTCTAACGAAATACTGCGTCAGATAGTCCTAAATGACAATAACATCTTTAAGGAGCTTAAAATACTTATGGATTATAAAGATGAAGAAGTTAAGCGTATTAGAAATGAAGCCAATAGTACCGGTTCAAGAATTAACAACTATAAAGAATCCATTAAAAAACTTCAGGACCAGAACGTACAGCTAAAAAAAGATTATGCTGCTGCAAATAAAGAAAAACAAATTACCAATTACATAGTTATGTTTCTTACACTTACTTTATTTGTAGCATGTTATTTATTCTACAAAAAACTTAAAAGAGCATAATGAAAAAGGCTGTCTTTAAAATCCTTGTAAAAATCAACAACGCCATCTTACCAAGTCTGTATAAAAAAGACCCGATAAAACTAACTACGTTTCAAAAAGCAATATTAGGCTACAGGTACTGGGCATTAACCCAGTCACTTAACTAAAACAATTGGTTAACACCCCTACCAGGAACTTAGGCTCTACCCAGGTTGATTTTGGAGGCATTATTCCGTTAACATCTGCCACGGCAATTAACTGATCAATAGAAACCGGAAAGAAAGTAAAAGCCAATGTATAAAGGCCGTTATCAACCATAAGCTGAAGCTCCGAAACCGCAGTTTCCCCTCCTTCAAACGTAATTCTGGCATCAGTTCTCGGATCCTTTATACCCAAAATCGGAGTAAGAATAAAATCTTGAAAAATGCTCACGTCAAGTACCTTAACAGGATCATTTTCATCATATATTTCCTTTTTAGGTTCAAGTACATACCATCTTGTATTAAAATACATACCTATTTTATGCAAATGATCTGGCTTAACAAGCTGAGTTGATTCCTGTACAGAAAATGACTCTTTTAATGCTTCAATAAATAATTCAGGCTCCCAATCTCCTATATCTCTTATCAGCCTGTTATACTCCAGTATTTTTACCTCATTGGTATTCATATAAACTGTAGTAAAATAATTATAAGTCTCCGTTCCGGTATGACGTTCATTATTTAAAGCCTGCTTTTGTAAAGCCATCTTAGCCATAGACGCTACCCGATGATGGCCATCGGCAATATAGACAGAGGAGATGCCATCAAATACAGTCACAAGGTCCTTTATATCCTGATCATCACAAATAGTCCATACCTGATGTATTGTTCCATCAGCAAACGTAAAATCAAGATCCGGTTTAAGTGAGGTATACTTATTAGTGATAGTATCAATAATATGATCCGGATGATAGGTAATTAATACAGGATTAGCATCTATTCCTGTTTGCTGCAGATAATCGGCCAGAAGAGTCTCTCTTCGCGCAACAGTGGCTTCATGTTTCTTTATTCTTCCGTCCAGATACTCATCAATATGAGTAAGTGTCCAGATGCCTGTTTGCACCACACCATTATGCTTAACTCTATAAACATAAATGGCAGGTTTATCATCCTTAACAAGAAATTGCTTTTCCAAAAAAACTTCCAGGTTCTCACTGATTTTTTTATAAACCAGTTCCTCCCTGCTTCCCCTTAGATATGGGTTTTCAAGTTCCGGATTAATCAGATGAAGAAAAGTGCATTTATTTTCCGAAGCAATTAACCTTGCTTCTCCCATGCTGTAGTTTTCAAGCGGCCTTGTTACAACCAGTCGTTGTAAGTGTACTGCAGGTTTAAGCGCGCAGAAAGGCTTTATATGGGGCATACCTGGTTATGAATAATGGTCAAAGCTATATAAAAAATAGCTTTGACCACTAATCTTATTTATTAAAATGCTCAATAATTAATGAGGCAAGTTCAACACCAATACGTTCCTGAGCTTCGTTAGTAGCAGCTCCAATATGAGGTGTTAAAGAGATTTTAGCATGTTGTAAAATTTCAGCTCTAGGTGTAGGTTCGTTATCAAACACGTCTAAACCAGCAAAAGCAACTTTACCACTGTCTAAAGCAGCAATTAAAGCTTCTTCATCAATAGTACCACCTCTTGAGCAGTTTACAACACCAACACCTTGTTTCACTTTAGCAAACTCTTCTGCACCTAAAATAGGCTTATCTGCAAAAGGAGTATGTAAACTGATAAAATCACTGTTTGCAATTACTTCATCCAATGATACTGTTTTGAATGGAATTTCAACAGAAACACCACCCTGGAAAGTCAATGGTAATGTACCTTCAGCAGGATAAAGATCGTAAGCCAATACATTCATACCCAATCTAAGGGCAACTTTAGCAGTTTCACGACCAATACGACCAAAACCAATGATACCCATAGTTTTACCCTGAAGTTCAACACCACCAGCATATGCCTTTTTCAAAGCATTGAATTTAGTAGCTCCTTCAACAGGCATTTTTCTGTTTGAATCCTGTAAAAAACGGATACCGGTAAATAAGTGTGCAAATACCAGCTCAGCAACAGATAACGAAGACGCAGCAGGAGTATTTACCACTGCCACACCCTTACTGCGGGCATATTCAACATCAATATTATCCATACCTACGCCGCCTCTGCCAATCAGTTTAATATTAGGAACCTGATCAATCAGTTCTTTACGTAATTTGGTAGCACTTCTAACTGTAATACCATCATAATTTTTTAAAGCTTCAACCAGTTGATCCTGAGGAACTGTCTCAGTATCAACAACAAAACCGGCTTTTTCTAATAACGCTTTACCGATAGGATCTATCCCATCGTTTGCAAGTATCTTAATCATCAATTTATATTTTATTTGGTGTGTTTTTCAGCAAAATTCTGCATTAATTCAACTAACGTATGAACACTTGTAATAGGAAGTGCATTGTATATAGAGGCTCTGAAACCACCAACACTTCTGTGTCCTTTTATACCTTCAATACCATTTTCTTCAGCATATTTCAAGAAAGGTTTTTCCAGTTCAGGGTTTTCCATTACAAAGCAAACATTCATTCTAGAGCGATCTTCAACAGCACATGTGCCTTTAAACAATGGGTTTCTGTCAATCTCAGCATATAATGCCCTTGCTTTCGCAATATTCTCTTTTTCAATTTCAGCAACACCACCTTTAGATTTTAACCATCTTAAGTTTAGCATAGCTACATATATAGAAAATACCGGCGGAGTGTTGTACATAGAACCACCATCAATATGCACTTTATAATCAAGCATAGAAGGTATTTTTCTGCCCGATTTGCCTAAGATCTCGTCTTTAACAATTACTACGGTTAAACCAGCCGGACCAATATTTTTTTGAGCTCCTGCATAGATCAAATCATATTTAGAAACATCAATAACCCTACTCATGATATCAGATGACATATCACAAACTACCGGAATACTGGTTTCAGGTAAGTTGAACATTTCTGTTCCATAGATCGTGTTGTTAGAAGTGCAATGGAAATAAGCACTGTCTTCAGGGATACTATAATCTTTAGGAATAAAGGTAAAGTTTGATTCTTTTGAAGAAGCAACAATATTTGCTTTACCAAAAGTAGATACCTCTTTAATAGCTTTATTTGCCCAAACGCCTGTTTCCAGATAGCTGGCAGTTTTTCCATCAGGCAATAAGTTCATTGGAACCATTGCAAACTGCAAACTTGCACCACCTTGTAATAACAAAACAGAATATCCCGAAGGTACATTTAGTAATTCCTTAACTAATTTCTCTGTTTCTGCTACTACACCTTCAAATTCAGATGTGCGATGCGAGATTTCCAGAATAGATAAACCATCCTTAAAATCCAGAACTGCTTGTGCTGCTTGCTTAAATACTTCCTGAGGTAAAATACAGGGGCCTGCGCCGAAATTGTGTCTCATTTTTATAGTGATTTTTAATGCTTGTAAATGTAACAGTTTTATATTATTTATTATTTCGAATTCTTGAACTTTATAATCAATTTCAAATTGAGTTGCCGGCCGGTTAAATAATTGGGAATAGCATATTGTACGTTATCTATATCCTTAAGCCATAAATATGAAACCGTATTATTTATATTCAACAAATTAAATACCTCTAAATGAGCAGAAAACGAACTAAAATATTTATCCAGTAATCTTGGTTTTTTTACTCCGGCATCGTCTAAAAAATCTTTCGAAAATCCAATATCCACCCGTTTATAAGCAGGTATATTGAAATTGTCCGAATAACGACGTACAAGAGGTGCGCCTACAGGCAATTTTGCTCCGTATAACATATTTAAATGCACCTTATAAGTAGGACTACTCAACAGCCTGTCCTGAAAGTAAACCGAAAAATTAATCCTTTGATCTGTAGGTCTTCTTAAATATCCCCTATTATCATTTAGAACATTCTGATTAGCCTTCATTAATGATACGCGGAAGTACGACAACAAATCTTTCACAAACTCGCCCCCTATACTTAAATCAGCCCCATAGGTATAACCCTGTGCTACTTCATCTGCCAGATACTTAACCCTTACATTGTCCATCATGTAAGGAATAAGCCTATCCTGATATTTAAAATAGACCTCTGAGGTAAATTTCAAGCGTGTTCCCAATCCATCAAACGCATAATCCAGCCCTGCCGATGTATTGTATGACCTTTGTGCCTGTTGGTTTAAATTAAGCACCCCATTAAAATCTCTGATACTCCTGTAATCTGGTGCCTGCTGATAAACCCCGGCAGTAAACCTTATAATTTTATTATTGGTTGATGGTCTGTAGGCCAAAAGTAACCTCGGACTAAGCAGAAATTGTTTACTTAATGTGTTAAAATTTCCTCTCACACCAAGCTGAAGTGTTGAATTGGCCGACAAGGTATAACTATCCTGAATATAAGCGGTATAATATTGAATAGTCAGATTATTTTTAACACTAATAAGGTTATCCTGGTAAAAATTATTGAGCCCTCCGGGTTGTATATACCCTGCCGAATCAATAAGGCTATACTCATTTAAATTATCGTTGTATTGCTTACGTTCAAATCTTAAACCTAACGAAAAAGTATGATTTTCATAGTTCTGATCTATCTTTAGTTCAGAGCTTACGTTTTCAGATTCCAGGTTATTACGGGCATAATTTATATACTTCCCAATTCCCCTGTTAATTCGTATTGAGCCAAAATTTCCATTAGCAAAACTATTACTTACCTCATCAAATACATACCTTCCCTCTATATCTATTCTTTCCCTTTCTAGCGTATTAAAATAACTGTTTATCCATTTTATCACCAAATCCGACTTAGGGAAAAATGTAAAAGTTATAGCTCCACCTGCTGTCTGATAATCATCAACTTCTTTACCGCTATAATCCGTTTGCAAACGCATCACGGTACTCAATGTTCCAAACTGGGTTTCTCTGCTTTCAGGTATTAATTTAAATATCCCGCTATTAAAACTCCCCAAAAATTGCACATTCATTTTAGATGAAATATTTTGCTGATAAATCAGCTGCGCATCAGTAAAATTAGGTGCATAGCTACCCTTATTATCTTGCCTGTTTAATATGCTTGTATTATTTTTATACCTTAATCCGGCCAACACAAAGCTTTTTTTATTCAAAATCTTTGAGCTAAACCCTGCCCCAAGCATCCCCATATTTAGTGTTGCCTCACTGCTATCGGGCCTGTCGTATTTCACATCCAGTACCGATGATAATTTATCGCCATAGCGCGACTCAAAACCTCCGGCCGAAAACTTAGCAGAACTTAACAGATCACTGTTGATGAAACTTAAACCCTCCTGCTGTCCATTTCTGATCAATATTGGCCTGCTAATTTCTACATCATTTACATACACCAGGTTTTCATCAAAATTGCCACCTCTTACACTATATTGAGAGCTTAGTTCATTATTGGTTGATACACCTGGCAAGGTTTTAAGTACAACCTCAAAATTTCCCGAAACTGATGGTATCGAAGCTATGTCGGCAATATTAATTGTAGTACTATTACGAAGCTGGTTCTGCTTGGAGGTAATCGTTACCTGTTCAAGTTCGTTTATATTTCGGGTTAAAGAAACATTTTGAATGATCCTTCCTGCGTTGCCGTTTTTAAATTCAACCAAAACAGATTTATACCCCAACAGGCTATATTTCAGTGTAAAGGAAGTAGTACTTGAATAAATATTATAGATTCCGCTATCATCAGAAACCACCGACTGGTTTTGTCCAACAACGCTAACGGTTACCAAAGGCAACGGACTCCTCAAATCATCAGTAACTAAGCCCGAAACTTTTACAAGAGGTTGTGCATTTACAAATGTAAAACCAAATAGTAAAACTGAGAGCAGCAGGCAGAGTCTATACATTTATATTATAAAGCTGTAAGCTTATGATGATTTCAATTGCGCATCAAGTTGTTTTAATTCAGAGATCATAACTGATGGAGATGGAGCACCAAAAATGGCATTCCCTGCAACAAAAACTTCAGCACCGGCCTGTATCAGGTCGGCCAGATTTTGTATTCCTACCCCACCGTCTACCTCTATCAACAAATCCGGATTAATAGCTGAGGACATAGCTTTTAACTCCCTTAGCTTGTTTAACGTATTAGGGATAAACTTCTGGCCTCCAAAGCCCGGATTTACCGACATAACCAGTACCAGATCAAGATCCACCAAAATATCTTTAAGTAAGGCCACCGGTGTATGAGGGTTAATTGCAACACCAGCCTTACAACCTGCGGCATGAATGGCCTGAACTGTTCTATGCAGGTGCGTACAGGCTTCGTAATGAACTGTTATTACTGATGCCCCTGCAGCTGCAAAACGTTCAATATAATGATCAGGATTAACAATCATTAAATGAACATCCAGTGGTTTTGCTGCATACTTCTTTATCGCTTCCATTACCGGAAAACCAAAAGATATGTTTGGTACAAACACGCCATCCATTACATCTACATGAAACCAATCAGCCTCACTTGAATTAACCATTTCAATATCACGTTGCAGGTTAGCAAAATCGGCCGAAAGTACAGAAGGGGCAATAAGATGTTTCATGAGGAATGTGTTTTAAATTAGAGCTGGTTCACATTTGTAAATATAAAGAAATAACACCTTTTAAACTAAAAAACCCCGCAAATTGCGGGGTTTTTTAGTTTTTTAGCTATATAAAATTAAGCTGGTTTATTTTCAGCCGGTGCAGCTTCTGGTTTTGGCGGACGAGGCAATAAAGCTTTTCTTGAAAGTTTCATTTTACCTTGTTTATCAATATCCAAAAGTTTTACTTCAACTTTATCACCTTCTTTAAATACACCGTCCATTGTTTCTAAACGAGTCCAGTCAATTTCAGAGATGTGAAGCAAACCATCTTTACCTGGCATAATTTCTACGAATGCACCAAATGGCATAATAGATTTTACTTTACCACTATAAGTTGCGCCAATTTCTGGTTTAGCAGCTATTGCATTAATACGGGCAACAGCAGCATCAATTGAAGCTTTGTTATCAGCAAAGATTTCAACAATACCTTTGTTTCCAACCTCTTCGATAGAGATAGAAGCACCGGTTTCGCGTTGCATTTCCTGAATAATTTTACCGCCTGGTCCTATTACAGCACCAATAAATTCTTTATCGATACTTAAAGAAACAATACGTGGAGCATGGTCTTTGTAATCCTCACGAGGTGCAGAAATTGTTTTCTTCATCTCGTTTAAGATATGTAAACGAGCTTCTTTAGCCTGGTTTAAAGCGTTTGTTAACACTTCCCATTTCAAGCCATTGATTTTTAAGTCCATTTGACAAGCAACAATACCTTTTTCAGTACCAGTTACTTTAAAGTCCATATCACCTAAGTGATCTTCATCACCTAAAATATCAGAAAGGATTGCATATTTACCGGTTTTCTCATCGGTAATTAATCCCATTGCAATACCTGATACAGGAGCTTTAATTTTAACACCAGCATCCATAAGTGCCAATGTACCAGCACAAACAGTTGCCATTGATGAAGAACCGTTAGATTCTAAAATATCAGAAACAACACGGATAGTATAAGGGTTTTCTTCTAATCCAGGTAATACTTTCTTTAAAGAACGCATAGCCAGGTTACCATGACCAATTTCACGACGACCAGCACCTCTGTTAGGACGAACCTCACCTGTTGAAAAACCCGGGAAGTTATAGTGCAATATGAATTTATTGTATCCATTAATGAAAGCACCATCAATCATTTGCTCATCATCTTTAGATCCTAAAGTAACGGTAGTTAATGATTGAGTTTCGCCACGTGTAAATACAGCCGAACCATGAGCAGCAGGCAAGTAACTTACTTCACTCCAGATTGGACGTACAGTACGTACATCACGACCATCTAAACGAATTCCTTCATCTAATACCAGATTACGGATTGCATCATATTGTACATCGTGGAAATATTTTTTAGCAAGGAAACCGGTTACATCATCAATATCTTCTCCTAATGTAGCAATAAAGTCCATTAAGATAGTACCAAATGCATCGCCACGCTCACCTTTGCTTGTGTTGCTTTTAGCTACAGCATAAACCTTATCGTAAGTAGCAGCATAAACCTGCTCTTTTAATTCAGGGTTGCTGTCTTCATGAGAATACTCACGTTTTACAGTTTTACCTACAAGTTCAGCAAGTTCTTTTTGAGCCTGAACCTGAATAACGATTGCTTTATGAGCAAATTCAATTGCCTCTACCATTTCAGTTTCAGAAATCTCATCACACTCACCCTCAACCATCACGATATCTCTTTCAGTACCTGCAACAAGGAACTCCAACGAAGCACGCTCTAAATCATTAACGTAAGGGTTAATTACAAGCTGACCATCAATTTTAGCCACGCGTACTTCAGAAATTGGTCCGTTAAACGGAATATCTGAAACAGCAATAGCAGCCGAAGCAGCTAAACCCGCTAAACAGTCAGGCATTATATTTTTATCAGAAGAGATCAATGAGATCATTACCTGAGTATCAGAGTGATAATCTTCAGGGAACATCGGGCGTAAAGCACGATCTACTAAACGTGAAATTAAAACTTCATAATCAGATAATCTTGCCTCGCGACGAAGAAAACCTCCAGGGATACGGCCAGCAGCTGCGTATTTCTCCTGATAATCAACAGATAAAGGTAAAAAATCAACACCAGCTTTAGCTCCTACCGTAGAAACTACAGTTGCTAAAAGCATAGTATCGCCCATTTTAACCACTACTGAACCATCAGCTTGTTTAGCTAATTTTCCTGTTTCAATTTCGATTGTTCTTCCATCGCCCAAGTCGAACGATTTTTTTATTACATTCATTTAAAAATTGTTGTGGTGTGTTTTCCTCTTTTCACACACCGGATTTATATATATTATTTTACTTTGCAAGTTAAGATAATAATACCAAGAAATTAAAAAAGCCATCCCTAAAGAATGGCTTTTCTTGATATAAGTAGTTCTATTTGATGATATCCCTTAGACCTAAAGTCTTGATGATAGCACGATAGCGCTCAATATCTTTTTTAAATAGATATGCCAAAATACCACGGCGTTTACCTACTAATTTTTGTAGTGATAACTGAGTAGAATAATCTTTACGATTTTTCTTTAAGTGCTCAGTTAGGTGTGCAATGCGGTATGTAAATAACGCTACCTGACCTTCTGCAGAACCAGTATTGGTTTCTACTTCACCATGCTGTTTAAAGATTTCAGCTTTCTTTTCTTTACTTAAATACATTCTTGAATGATACTAAAGTTTAAATGATTAATTAATTGGACGCAAAGATAGTGTAAGTTTTAAAAATTAACAAGTATGCGCAAATTTTTACCATCACAAGAAAATTGGCCATTCCTAAATCCTATTTTTGTTGCAGTAACTACTTACTTTTTATGGAAAAAACCCAATACAGCATATTCGAAAGTGAACTAAAAGTACGCCCGGATGATATAGATATGTTCAACCATGTTCATAACAGCAAATACTTTGATTATGTGCTTGCTGCACGTTACGATCAAATGGCTGAATTTTATAAAATGCCTATGGAATCGTTCTTAAAAAGCGGTTTTGGATGGGTAGTACGTACTGCACTTGTTGATTTTAAACGCCCGCTTGTTCTTGGCGATGTGATTGCCATACGCACCGGAATCCTGACTATTAATGAAAAGGGCTGTCGCGTACAGTTTGAAATTGAAAATAAAAGGACAAGTAAAATTGCTTCTGACGGCTGGTTTGACTATGTAATGATTGACACCACCACCGGAAAAGGCTGTAAAGTAAATGATGAAATGATAAAGGCATACAGCATTTAATCATTGTATTGTAAACGCCCAACATAAATCCCTTCGTAACAAATGATAAGTCAATGTTTTTATCCAAAAAACATGGACTAGACATGGATTTACCATGGACTCAACATGGACTTTGAGTAATCAATATCTTATCTGCGGCTATAGCTTGTCCTAACCCAACGAAAAAAAATAGAATTGTATTTATAAATTATATATATTTGTTTTCTAACCCAACCGCATTACGATGAAAGTATTTGCAGTCCGTTTGAGGTTCTAAAAACCGAGGGCTCCACCTTTTCACGAAAATACTGACACAGCTTTTCTGGCTGGTCGCGGTTTATTTATTATTTTTTCCTCTTTCCCATGTTAGAACAAAAAACAGCTTCATTAGGCAAGCTATCTCAAATTTTTACACTTATAAAACAAGCCCTTAAAGGCGAAGATCTCGATTATACCCAAGGCAGTATTCGTAAAGCTGTTATTTTACTAGCCATTCCAATGATGCTGGAAATGGCTATGGAATCCGTATTTGCATTGGTAGATCTCTATTTTGTTGGGCATTTACACAACAGCAGCCATGCAATACAAACCGTAGGCCTTACAGAATCAGTACTTACTGTAATATACTCATTGGCAATTGGGATGAGTATGGCAGCAACAGCTGTAGTAGCCAGAAGAATTGGCGAAAAAGATCCCGTTGCTGCTTCAAAAGCAGGAATGCAGGCTATAATAATTGCAGTTGCGTTTAACCTGATCATCAGCATTGTAGGTCTTATTTACGCAACAGACATTTTATTGTTAATGGGTGCCTCGGCCGAAACAGCCGCACAAGGCACTACTTTTATGCGTATCATGATGGGCGGTAGCGTTATCATTGTACTCCTCTTTCTTATCAATGGAATATTCAGAGGTGCAGGTAATGCAGCTATAGCCATGAGAAGTTTATGGATTGCCAATATTGCCAACATCATTTTATGTCCTGTTTTAATTAATGGTTTTGGACCAATCCCAGCATTTGGCTTAACTGGCGCTGCAATGGCAACAAGTCTTGGTCGCGGTATTGGTGTTTGCTATCAGGTTTATCACCTTGTAAGCGATAAGGGCTTGCTAAAAGTAAAACTTTCGTACTTTAAACCTCATTTTGAACAGATAAAAGCTTTATTAAAAATTGCTACTCCGGGTATTTTCCAATTTGTTATTGCATCATGCAGTTGGATATTTCTGGCACAACTGGTGGCCACAACAGGTGGCGATCATGGATCAGCAGGCTATCAAACGGCATTAAGGCTAATGATGTTCTTTATGCTTCCGGCATGGGGAATGAGCAACGCGGCGGCTACATTGGTTGGCCAGAATCTGGGTGCTAAACATATTGACCGCGCAGAACAGTCTGTAATGAAAACCGCTAAATATGTGGTAATTTATATGCTCTGTGTTATGGGCCTAACCTTTGGAGTTGGCAGGTATTTTATATCGTTTTTTAGTAATGATGTTTTAATACAGGAGGTTGCCAAAAATGCACTTCAGATTATGAGTGCAGGGTATATATTTTATGGTATTGGAATGGTTCTGATCTCAACCTTTAATGGTGCCGGTGATACATGGACACCTACATGGGTTAATCTTTTTGGATTTTGGCTGTTCCAGATCCCTTTAGGTTACTTTCTGGCTAAACACATGGAAATGGGACCTACGGGCGTATTTATTGCTATTCCTGTTGCCGAAACTGGTATTGCAATAGCAAGCTATATCCTGTTTAGAATTGGGAAATGGAAGACCATAAAAGTCTAACCATATTTGTGGTTAGCATATCGTCATTCTGAGAAATCAGAATGACGATATTATATTAGTGTACGATCCCTACTGTTTTAGCTTCGGGATCATACCCCAACCCTGGTGTAAGCCAGTGTAATAAAAATACTCTCGAATAACGGTAATTAAATGGAGCGAATAAAAATACCCCTACCATAATAATGGCAATATACATCCAAAGATTCTCGTATGTAAGCTCTACACCAAGTACATATGCCGCTACGGCAATGGTAATCATTTCGGCAACATTCATAGCATAACTAATAAACATTGCTACATAAAAAAAGCCAGGCTCCCTTTCAAAGCGAAGGTTACATACCGAACAATACTCATTAGTTGTTTGCCCCTTAAATGCATAAAGCTTCCCAGAAAATATAGGACCTTTTCTGCATCTCGGACATTTACACTCTACAACAGCCTGTAATTTTGATATTGGTTTCATAACTTTAATATTATGAAACAAAAATACGGCATATTAACTATTTAATTTATGATCCAGATCATACTTAAATTTTAATGATTTTGCCTCTTATTAGCTTCAGTTCCTTTTGATCGGATAGCTTTTTTATAATTCGGATTACGGTTTCAACCCTCAAACCGCTCATATCTGCAAGCTGCTGCCTTGTTACTTTTAGCTCCTGGTTATGCTCCACATCTTTAAACAGGTATGCAGTAAGCGTTCTTATCCGGTGCTCTGCATGTTCGTTTGCCAATTCTTCGAGCATCATAGATTTATAAAATAAGCGATGGCTAAGCGTTTGAATTAGCTTCATACTAAAATCAGGATGTTGTTTCAGTATTTTAAAAAAATCATCGCTCTTTACAATTATAATTTCTGAATCCTGAGTAGCAATAGTATAAGCCAGATACGGTTTATTAACCAGTAAGGCCGGCTCTCCAAAATACTCGTTAGTTTTAAAGATACCTTGAATAAATTCTTTACCATCATCATTTACAGTTACCATTCGCACCTTGCCGCTCTTTATAAAATAAACGGCTCTGGGTTTAGCTCCCGGTTCATAAATAACTTCCCCTTTTTTATAAAAATTGGGCTTAAAATTATTATCTAACAAATACTTAAGTATCATGATATGCAGTAAAAATTTAATCTACTAAGATAAATATACCTCAAAAAAAATACCCAATAATGGGTATTTTTTTTGAGGACTACCTATATGTAACTTTGAAGAAATAAAACAATAAAAAAAGAGAAAATTATGAGAAAAAATTTTACTAAAACAATCGCATTTTTCAGCTTGATGGCCATCTTTACTATTGCTACTACTACTGCAGTGCATGCACAGGGTTCAAATTATGATGATTCTGATGAGAAAAATTTAGTTAAATGGAATGTAGGGGCATTACTACTAAAGAATTTTTCATTTCAATATGAACGTGCAATTACACCAAAAATCTCTGGTGCAGTAGGCATTAGGTTTTCTCCTAAATCGGGTGTTCCTTTTAGCTCTGCGCTTAAAAACGCCATTGATGACGATGAAACATGGGCAAGCATTAAGGATTTTAAAACCGGAAACTTTGCCATAACTCCAGAGGTTAGATTTTACTTAGGAAAAGGCGGATTTCAAGGATTTTATATAGCTCCTTTTATCAGATATGCCAACTATACTGCTGAAGTGCCTTATAGCTTCGACGTTGAGGATGGCGCCGGAAACTCAAGAACTGAAGTTATAGAACTTGATGGAAATGTTAATTCATTTACAGGCGGACTTCTTTTTGGTGCACAATGGAAAATTGCAAAAAGATTTGCAATAGACTGGTGGATTTTAGGTCCTAATTATGGTACTTCTAACGGAAATATTTCCGGAAATAAAGCATTAAATCAACAGGAACAAGATGCTCTTCGCGAGACACTTAAGGATCTGGAAGATTTGCCGGTAGTTAAAACCAAATCAAGTGTGGATGCAAATGGTGCAAGAGTTGATTTTGATGGCCCATGGGCTGGGTTTAGAGCCGGGTTAAGTGTAGGATTTAGATTTTAGATATATCGATCGTCCTTCTGAAATAAAACAGAAGGACGATTTGACTAAATAGCTACTATCCTATTGTTTCCTTAATAAGTTTGGTATAAAAATCATTAAGTTTCATTCCCATTGCAGCAACTTGCTGAGGAATAAAGCTGGTAGCAGTTTGTCCGGGTATCGTATTTATCTCGATGAAATAAAAATCACCTTCATCTTCTGTAAGTATAAAATCTATACGAACTACACCGCGACAGTTTAACTTAACGTAAACATCTTTAGCTATTTTAGCTACCCTATCTCTTGTTTCTTCTTTAAGTGGTGCAGGTGTTGTTTCAGTTGCTACACCTGGAGTATATTTAGCTTCAAAATCAAAAAACTCCTTAGCCGTTTCTACTTCAGTAATAGGCAGCACTTCTATTTTACCATCAAGCTTTACCACACCAACGGTAAATTCCCTACCAGATATAAACTCTTCTATCAGAATCTGATTATCCTCATTAAAAGCTTTTTCAAGCGCAGCTTCCAAATCATTACCATGATTTACCTTGCTCATACCTATACTGCTGCCGCCATTATTTGGCTTAACAAAATAAGGCAGTTTAAGGTCTTTTTTAAGCTGAGCCAGATCGTATGGTGTATTCTTAAAAATCTGTGCAGATTTAGCAACATTTAACTTATCAATACCCTGTACAATTGCTTTAGTATAACCTTTGTTCATAGTAATGGCCGATGTAAGTGCATCGCAAGTGGTATAAGGAATGTTAAGCATATCAAAATACCCCTGTAGTTTACCATCTTCGCCCGGCGCGCCATGTATCGCTATAAAAACACCTTCGAACTTTATCTTTCTACCTTTAATGGTAAGAGAAAAATCATTACGGTCTACCTCTATTTTTACTGAATCGGCAGGCTCATAAAACCACCCCTGCTGAGTAAGCATAATTTTATATACATCGAACTTATTAGTATCTAAATTCTGTGCAATTGTTGCGGCACTTTTAACGGAAACTACCCATTCGCCAGTAGTACCTCCGGTTAGCAATGCTATTGTTTTCTTCATATTATAATCTGTTTATGGGGCATCGTTCTTAATAGCTGTCCCGAAATTGGTTACTTCATATCATTAGCAATACAATCATCTTAACGATCGTTTTAGCTCAAGCAAACATTCAGAACAGCAATATCAAAGAAGCTCAAAAATATAAATTAGTTGGTGCAGATGTCATTTTAATTCCAATAAAATATTATTTTAATCTAAATTTGAACGCTATACCTTCAGAAGAGAAAAACGCATGGGCAAATTCATATCTTATTTAAAAACAAATTCATTTAGAAACAACCTTATTGCAGCAGTAATTACTGTTGCTGTAATTTTATTTATCGCATTCTTTAGCTTAAGGTATTACACCAAACATGGTCAGGGTTTAAACGTACCTTCACTTAAAGGCTTATCGTTTACACAAGCCGTTAGTAAACTGGAACAGTTAGGTTTACGATACGAGGTTGATTCTGTTTATATTGGCGACACCCCTCCGGGAACAGTTATAGATCAGGATCCGAACCCTGAAACTTTTGTAAAAGACAACCGGACAATTTACTTGACGGTGAGCATGAACAGGGCTCCAAATGTTAAGTTTCCGGATGTAGAATTTAAATCGCTAAGACAGGCTCAGGCAATAATTGAAAGTTTTGGCCTAAAACTTGGAGATACCACTTACAAGCCAGACGTAAGCAGAGATGTTGTATTACAGGCTTCATTTGGCAACCAACCAATTAAAGTTGGAGAAATGATCCCTAAAGGATCAAGAATAGACTTTTTATTGGGCGATGGTAAAGGAAATGAAGAAGTAGACATCCCAACACTTATTGGTTTAACTAAAGATGAAGCATTATTCGCCCTAAGAAACGGTGCAATGCTAAACCTTGGATCAGTAACTTACGAAGGTGTAATTACCGATTCGGCAAATGCTGTAATTATTAAACAAGACCCGTTTGTTACGGATTCTGTTACTAAAGTTAAAATCGGAACACTGGTAAACATTACATTATCTAACAAAAAATAACCATTACTATCATTTATATATGTCAAACGAAGAAAATAAAACAGGTCTTAAAAAGGGCACCAAGATCATATTAGGCCTACTATTCGTTATTTTAATTGCCGGCGGCGTTTACGGGCTTAAATTATATAAAGTATATTTTGCACCAAATGTTACAGGCAATGAAAAGTACTTATACGTAAGAACCGGGTATAATATAGACGACCTGTTTAAAGAAATAAAACTAAAAGATATGTTAACTGATATAGGTTCTTTTAGTGAAGCATCGGGCAAAATGCAGCTTGCACGTTCTTTAAAACCAGGACGTTATAAGCTTGCAAAAGGAATGAATAACCGCAGCATTATTAATATGTTGAAATCGGGCAATCAGGATCCTGTAAAGCTTAAGTTTCAAAACTTAAGAAAGAAAGAAAACTTTGCCGGTTATTTATCAAGGAACCTTGAACCGGATTCTTTAACTTTTATAAATCTGCTTGATTCGACTTCGTTACTTGAAAAGTATGGCTTTAATAAAGACAATAGTTATGTAATGTTTATTCCAAATACTTACGAGATGTATTGGAATGTGAGCGTACCTGAGTTTTTTGACAGAATGCATGCTGAATATGATAAGTTCTGGAACGCAGACCGCAAACAAAAGGCTGCATCATTAAACTTAACTCCTATCCAGGTTTCTATTTTAGCTTCAATTGTTGATGCTGAGGCTCTGTACGACAAGGAGATGCCTATTATTGCTGGTTTGTACTTAAACCGCTTAAATAAAGGTATTCTGCTTCAGGCAGATCCTACTGTTATTTTTGCAAATAACGATTTTACGGTTAAACGTGTTACCAATTCACTTTTAAGCACACCATCAAGATACAACACTTATAAATATGCTGGTTTGCCACCGGGACCGATTATGATGCCGAGTATTAATGCTATTGATGCTGTTTTAAACCGTGACAACAACAATTACATCTACATGTGTGCTAAAGAAGATTTCTCCGGCTATCATAATTTTGCGGTAACTGTTCAGGAACATGAAAAAAACGCAAAAAAATACAGAGATGCTTTAAACAAACGCAATATCTTTAAATAATGTACACTCATACCACCAAAATAAGGGTTAGGTACGGCGAAACCGACCAAATGGGATACGTTTATTACGGCAATTACGCTGAATATTATGAGGTTGCGCGTGTAGAGATGCTGAGAAGTTTGGGCATGGATTATGCTGGAATGGAGAGCAGCGGTGTAATGATGCCTGTTTTAGAGCTAAACTGCAAGTACATTAAGCCTGCTTTATATGACCAGGAAATAACTATTAAAACAACCATTCATGACCTTCCGGGGGTAAGAATACATTTTAAGTATGAATTAACGAATCCGGCCGGGGAACTTATAAACATTGGAACAACTACGCTGGTATTTGTAGATATGGCAAAGAACAAGCCTTGTTCTCCACCAGAAAATTTTATGGAGAAGTTAAAGGTATTTTTTAATTAAATTTGATAGATGGAGTGGATTCATAAGCAGCTTTTAAAAATCAAACTTTATTCTATGTTTATAAGCTGGACTAAGGTTTGTGTTTTACCAGGCTTTAGTCCACTTCCCATATATACTGTTGCCACATTCTTTTTTAAGGAGATTGGTAAAGATTCTTTAGTGAATAAGGCTTCGTCGCTTGCCTATAATTTTATGCTGGCTATTTTTCCGGCCATCATTTTCTTATTTACCCTTATACCTTTTATACCTAAAAAAATTGGTTTTCAGGATCAGTTGATGAACCTGATTATTCTGGTTTTACCCGAAGATGCTTACAAGGCTTTTAGTACTACTCTTGATGAGATAGTGCATAAGCAAAACAGTAGTTTGCTTTCGTTCGGTTTTATATTGTCATTATTCTTTGCAACAAATGGTGTTCATAATTTGATGATGGCTTTTAACAAATCATCGTTGATTATTGAAACACGCAGTTGGATAAAACAGCGTTTAATTGCCGTTTTATTAACGCTGGTGATTGTTTTTTCGGTAATTACCTGTATTACTGCAATGGCAATTGGCGAAATAGCGTTAAACCGGCTTAACATTCAGGCAAGTTTTACAACTTTTGCCATACAGCTTACCAGATGGGCATTGCTTGGAGTATTGTATTTTGTAACAATCTCTATCCTTTATAGGTACGGCCCTGCCCATGCAAAAAAGTGGAAGTTTTTTAGTGCCGGTTCATGGCTGGCCACTATACTGGCTTTTCTTACTATTTGGGGTTTTTCTTTTTACATCAACAACTTCAGTTCTTATAATAAAGTTTATGGTTCTATTGGAACACTTATCGTTATTATGATATGGCTTTATTTAAATTCTCTGATACTTTTGGTAGGTTTTGAGTTAAATGCGAGCGTAGATCTGTCGAAACGCAGTGTTAAAATCATCAGGCCGAACTTCAATTTGTTCAAAAAAACGGCTCCAATAGAGGAAAAACTAGGGAAAAGATAAATTTTTCTCACTCATTTTTAGCGCGTTATCATTTTTAAATGAAATTATATAAATATTAATTTGCAAAATCGAGCCGTATTTGTACTTTTGCCTCCGGAAAGCTGGCAGAGTGGTCGAATGCGGCAGTCTTGAAAACTGTTGACTGTCATAGGTCCGGGGGTTCGAATCCCTCGCTTTCCGCAGAGCCCTGAGAAGCATAAATTCTCAGGGCTTTTTTGCGTCAAATGATTTTTAACCTCTCCTCTTCCAGATCTATCTGATACAATTGCTTTCTAATGATTTCTTCATTAATCGAAACATCTTTATTGAGTTCCGAAAGGTACTGTCGCTGGCTTTCTAGCAGTTCAACAAAAATAGCTTTAGTGCCATCGTTCATCCAGCTATCATCTGCTGCCTTTGTTTTCTCCTCCCAGTGCATCAGTATTTTTTCCAGTCCGGTGTGGCCATGCAATTCATTATCATATTTATTTTTAAGGAACTGATAAGCATGTTGTTTCAGATCCTTTTTCATCTTTTTAGTAGCCTCGTGCTCTTTATCTTCACGTAGTGCTTCGTTAAATAAGCTAGTGCGATTTATAAAGTAAGGAAGTGTAAGGCCTTGTATCAGCAGCGTAAGTAATATTACGACAAAAGTGATAAACAGAATCAGGTTTCTATACGGAAAGGCAGCGCCCCCCAATAACGTAGGCGGTATGGCCAGTGCAGCAGCTAACGACACCACACCGCGCATTCCTGTCCACCCGAGTATAAGAGGAATAGTGAATTGTGCTTTTCTGGAAGAAGCTCTGGGTGCCACACTTGGCCTGAAAATGAATGTAGCTATCATGGCAGCATACGAACTGATGATCCTTGCGGCAATAAGCACACCGGTTACCAGCAAACCATAACCAATTGCAGTACCTAAAGGGATACCGTTTGATCGCATACCGTCTACTATCTCCGGTAGTTCCAGACCAATTATCAGGAATACTACTCCGTTTAAAATAAACACAAAGCTTTGCCATACTCCATAGCCCATAATGCGGCTTGCACTGTTTAAAAAGACCAACCTCCTGGCCGACATAAACAAACCTCCACTAACTACCGCCATCACACCTGAGCTATGAACCTGTTCAGCTACCCAATACATAAAATAGGGTTCAATTAATGTAAGTGCTATATCCGATGGTGCATCTGTAGGTAATCGTTTATGTGCCTGAACAAATAACCAGGCCAATAGCAAACCAATACCTACCCCACCAATTACCATCCACAAAAAGCTAAGCGTTGCTTCCTGCCATACAAAGCTTCCGGTACCAACGGCTATTAAAGCAAATCTGAAAATAATTAACGATGAAGCATCATTTAATAGACTCTCTCCTTCTAAAATGGCTGAGAAAGATTTAGGAATTTTTACAAACTTGGTAATGGCTCCGGTACTTACAGCATCAGGAGGCGATACAATTCCACCTAACAAAAAACCCAGGGCAATTGTAAACCCAGGAATAAGATGATTAGTAACTAATGCTACAGATAATGCAGTAAAAAAGACTACAAGGAAAGCAAAACTCCCAATAATGCGCCACCATTTCTTCATTTCTTTAAATGAGATGGCCCAGGCTGCATCAAATAACAGTGGCGGTAGGAATATGAAAAAGATAAGGTCGGGATTAACTCTGACCACAGGTAGCCCCGGGATAAAACTGACTATTAATCCTGCAAGAACTAATAATATAGGATAAGCAATTTTGAGCTTGGTTGCCCACATATTAAGTAGCACAATGGCGGCTACCATAGCCAGTAAAAAAGGTAGAAGTGTATGCATAGAATTTTAATTTACAGCTTTTCTTTAAAAATTCTAAGTGATTTTTTATCAAACTATTTTTATTTGAAGTATTCTCCTATCTGGGCTGCATTTAATATAGCGACCAAAAAAGTTGTGGTCCAATTGGTTAAGCATATATCAGCATTCTTATATTAATTTAATATAAAATATATGTGAATCTGAGTTTGTAGAATCAATCTGAGTTTGTACTTTTGTCGCGGAGAGCTGGCAGAGTGGTCGAATGCGGCAGTCTTGAAAACTGTTGACTGTCATAGGTCCGGGGGTTCGAATCCCTCGCTCTCCGCTCAAAAGGAATCAAAAAGTACAAAAGCCTGAAAATCGTATGATTAGCAGGCTTTTTGCTTTTTAGGACATACCAAAATATGCATCAACTAGCCCAGATCAGAAAAGAACTACGCGCCAAAATATGCACAAAATCGATTCTGACGGTTAAGTTTTTTGTCTATAGTTCAGAATACGGAAAATAGCGTTGGTTGCGATTTGCTGAAATCCCAAATTCTTTAATTCCTGGTGCATAATATAATGAGGAACATCATTTAAGTAGTCGCGATAAACTTTCTCGATCATAAACCTATGCGGTTCATGTACCTGAATATTGATATAGGTGCATATTTCAGTTTAGCCGAAACACTCAATTTACTACCTCTTAGTTAAAAAAATACCTTTCTAAACTAATTTCTTCTAAAAATTGCTAAATAATTGTATTCTAACTAAAGTGTTATAGAATTATTTCGTACGCTTTGGATAATATGTAATATATCTAGGTTCTAATAAAACAATTTGTTTTACGTTATCGGCAGGTAATGTTGGCCACATACTAACAATATCACTCAAAATATTTCTAATCGAAATTGTCTGATCATCGTCATTTCTATAGAGAATTACTGGAAAAATCAAAATCTTATTTTCATATCCTTTGAATCTAAAAGGTATCTGCTTTATTTTTTGATCAAACTCATTGATTGGAGATAAAAGTTTCAATAGGTCTTCTCTTGGCTCTTTCTTACTTCTATATACTTCTGCAATCTGCCCCTGATCATTTATTGAGATACCCAAAACCATTAAATGTGCGAAATCTTTTGGAACCTGTTGAAGAAGATTCTGGTCAATACTTTTCCATATGCATTTGACAATCGGCTGGCTAATGTCTATATCCTTTCCTTTTGGTGTTATATTTATGGAGTCGGGTGCCTCAATTTTCGCATTTTCTTGCGCTTTAATCAAACTGTGACAAACTAAAATTAACAATAAAACTATAACGAGTCTTTTCATGATAAAGTCTATAATGGACAAAAGGTTCCCAATTTATTTGTCGCGTCCTTGTGGTATTTAAGGAGAGTTGCATCAACATCTTGTCGTTCAGATTCAGTTAAAAAATCATTCCACATTGTGGTATCCTTTAGACCATCCCAAGTTAAAGCCCATGCATCGTGGGTGGATAAGTTAGGGAATGCAGATTTTAAAGCTGAAATTAGAATTCCTAAATAACCGTCCACCATCTCTTGATGATTTGTTGGCGGTGAATAAGTTCCAGTACTAGTTTTGTAGTTCTTGATATCCATATAAGAATGGATTACCTCATGATAAACAGTTGAAACTATATATTCTTTTGGACGTTTTAAAAGTTCTGTTTTGTTTAGTGTAATGCTATCTGTACTGATATTGGGGTAAAATTGTGCATTACCTGCATCACCATTTGCTAATGTATTTGCCTCTGATATGACCAATTTCATATCACTAAAAGTAGTATTACCATATAACGAGTTCATCATATCTCTTAATGTATTTTTTGCATTAAGAGCCAAATCAACTGCATTTTTTAAACACTGATTAAGTATTTTATTAACGACTTCCAGCGGAGTATTTCCTCCATAATTACCGCCGCCACCTCCTCCTCCGCCGCCATTTGATGCACTTCCAATTGAACTACCAGAGCCACTACCATTTCCAGCACTTCCGGTACCAACTGGTTCGGTGCATGAAAGTTCCTCAATATTAGTGATTGTAACAGTGCAGGTAGAACCAACGCAATATTTATCATATGTAATCTTATATGTACAGTTTGCCTTAAATTGATAATTTGGATCAACATAGGAGACTGCCCCTCCTTTTTTATCGGCCGATGCTATTGCTGCACTTCGTCTGGAATAAATAACCTTTCTGTTTTGATTACTAACAATTTCAACTTTTTTATCAGTTATACTTCCTCGGTCAAACACTGAACTTCTTACAAAGAAATAGTTGATATCATATTGTTGTATGGCACCAGAAAATCCGTTAATACTTTTTTTCTGATAATTGGAAATTAGCTTGTTTAAATTATCCTCAACGTCAAAATCATACCCATAGAATTCTACGATTTTGCCATCTTCAATTTGATGGTTACCCTCTGTAAATAAAAACACTCTTCTTACGGAAACCGCTCTGTTCTCCAAACGATTTTCTATTGTGGGTACCACCAGTATGTTTTTGCCATCCGATTTAACAGTCCAGGAATCCTTCCAGAGTGGCTTTAATTTGATAAAAGCCTTTCCGTTTTGGGCCGGAAAATTTTTAACATTCCTGCTATGATAAATTTTTGCTGATTCTAATAATGCAGAGGGAACCTCCTGATCGTAGATCACATTTTTAATATCTTTTCTGCAAGCAAAAACTAAAAGGAGTAGACAAAAGACTAGGCTTAGGCCTAATAAAGAGCGTTTGTTCATAATATTTGGTTTAGATTAACCTAATTTAAAAATACTGTTTGTAAAATCCAAGAAAAAATATAAAAACGTTTTAGCTACTATTTGACATTTTGTTTTTTATAGTTCAACAATTAATGTAATCTTTATATGATACAACCTATCATTCCTGAAACCAATATGCGCGCTCAAAACTTATTTAAGTCAACGAACTATAGATTATTCATCCTTCTGGTTATAATTTTCTATTTGCTGGTCGCTTACAAAAGTTCAGGATATCATCAGGAAGATGAACACTATCAGCTTATTGAATTTGCAAACTATAAACTTGGTCTTGTTCCTGAGAATCGGTTAGCCTGGGAGTTTAAGGAGCAAATAAGACCCGGCTTTCAACCAATGATCTGCTTTTATCTTTTAAAAGGTTTTCATTTAGTCGGAATTGATGATGGCTATATTATCACATTTTTACTGAGAGCCATTAGTGGTTTGTTTTCAATTTTTGTAATCGGCAAATTTGTTAAAGTATACAAATCAAATTTTGGCACCTCTCTACAGCCTTGCTTTATTTTTCTTTCCTATGTACTTTGGTTTTTGCCATATATAAATGTCCGGTTTTCTTCAGAAACATGGTCGGGATTGTTTTTTCTACTCACTTTAACCATTATTGAACAGTTCAAAAACACTGAAGCATTAAAGAAGTATCTTTTTATTGGGATATTGCTTGGTATTTCAATTCTGTTCCGCTATCAATCTGCCCTCTTAGCAGTGGGCATAATTCTTTGGCTATTACTAATCCATAAATCAAAAATAAAGGACGTTCTAACCAGTGCATTTATAATCTTCATTGTTCTTTGCCTGGGAATGGTCTTCGATTACTGGTTATACGGAGAATTTACATGTACCATCTACAATTATTTCAATGTAAATCTAATAAAGGGGGTTTCTACCAGTTTCGGTGTATCGCCATTTTATGAGTACATTTATTATGTTATTACTGCGCCTGGCCCATTTGGGATATTTATACTTCTGGCATTTCTTGTAGTCTCATTTTATGATCCTAAGCATATAATTATCTGGGCAATAGTTCCATTCATTTTAATACACTCACTGATCCCACATAAGGAATTAAGATTTTTATTTCCAATAGCCAATGTGGTTCCATTTCTCATTGTCTATGCTTTTATGATCACCAAAAATAAGCTTAAAGACTCCACATTACTTATTACTAATAAACCTGTAAGTATTATAGTTTTGACTTTGCTTCTTACCATAAATTGTACCGGATTGATCGCAATAGCATCTACCGGAGCAGGGACAAAACGAACAGTAGTAACGGAATGGATTCATAGAAAATATGGCACTGAAAAACTAAACATTATTATTGTAAATGTGCAAAATCCGTATATGGATTGGGGGCCGCCAAAAAACACTTACTATAGTAGCTCGACGGTGAATCTAAATTATGTTAACTCAATATGGCAGGAGGATTTCTTGACGCATAAGAAGAAAGGCTATAAAAATCTATTAGTCATTTCTGATGAAGATATTACCGGAGAACGTGCTATCAGCCTGTTAAAAAGCTTTCATCTGGTAAAGGTTTATCAGAATATTCCTGATTTCTTAAGCATAGTATATCGTTTTTACGATCCTAGTATGAATGATTTGAGGCTTAATGTATATGACTTTCAATAATTAATCATCCTGTGTGTACAATAAAAACCCAGTTTTATAACTTGTATGATCATAATCTAAAAAGATTTTTTTATTCTTGGATTCGTCCCATGGGCTAATAGTTTTATAAAAAAGGATTGGTTGCTCAACAAAATATGGCTCATCAATTAAATACTGAATTTGTCCTGTCTTGTTTGTTCTCAGAAAATCTATTACAGGTTGTTTTGGGAGAAAATGCGCAGTAGTTTCCTTTTGTCTATTTCCAATTTTGAAGTCAACTGCTTTCAGTGGGAAATTGCCGACAATAAAAATATCGTACCATATAAATTGCATTATAATGAACCCCATAGCTATTGAGGCAACAAAGAAACTGGCCATTTGGGTTCTGAAAGAAATCCTGTAGGCTATATATAACCCAATCAGGATATAGATTGAAAGATAATATCTAAAAGAACAGCTGATGGTATAAATACAAAATATTCCGAAATAACAGATTATCCAGTAAATTTCTACTGGTATAATTTCTAATTTCAGATCCTTAGCTAACTGAATTAAAAAGCAAGCCAATACCATGCATCCAACTAAACTCAGGGCTATTTCTGTTAAGGTTGAGCATTCGTATGAAAAAATCTGTAGAATTATCTTATAGCCCGAAAGTACCTGAAAAAAAGCAATACCATGAAATATTGCGAATGCAGAAATCCCAAGGGTGAATATCACAGTTATCATTTTCTTAGGAATGTTTAGGTTAAAACGCCTTACTTTACCGATTAAGAGAAAGTAGCATTTTGAAGTAAATACCAATAAGAGCAAAGCAGACAAAATTACGTAACCTATCTGACTTGACATTGATTCGAGATAATACCTCATTGATGAAAAAACAAGAATAAGATTAACACAATTAATGGTTAAAAGAACGGCTAAAGGATTGAGTTGCCCAGATTTGTATCGACCTTCCCATAAAAGAGTCCCCACAAAAACAGAAATTGGAATACAAGAAAACAAAATATGGTTGTAAGTGCCCAGCAGATTGCTAAACAAGAATAGAAATACCCAAAATGGATTTATTTTAAATGGCTGCCTCCTGATCCTGAGAAAAGAAGCAAACATTATTGAAAATAGGAATAAAGTGAATGAATTAACTTCCCAGGCCACCCGTGGAGAAAGTACAAAAAGAACAGATTCGGCTATTATCAGTAAGAAAAGCAGGGAACGAACTCGACTACTTCTGGAACTTACTGAAAAAAACAAGATGATCAGACCAGCCAGGTTTAATGCACCCCCCCTAATCTTAATTGGAAAACTCCCCTGCCAAATAAATCAAAAGATAATCCAGTAAGTAATGTCTGAAGTATTCCGGTATAGTTATTCATTCCAATAATTTGGGAAACACCTTCATTTTGAAATTGTACTGCTTTTAGACCAGACCAGGCTTCATCAGCATGAAGACCAGGGAGTACATCCAATTTATATATCCACCAAAATCCAAGCGAGCAAAATATAATCCCGCTCAATATCGGGATCACAATACCCATACTGATTAAAGGAATTTTTCTAACTTCTGATTGAACGTTAACCACAGGTTGTAAAATTGAGAAATAGGAACTCGAATTATTCAAATATGATAAAAATATATAAATTCATGGTTTGATTTTCAATAACGCTCCGCATGACACAGGATTCTACAAGAGGGATTTTTACTTTTTATAAACAATCACCACACAAATATCATTTAGCAATTTTATACCTAAGTGTGCTGATTGTCTATTGGCAAGTTTACAAATTTGAATTTTTAATTGGCTGGGACGATCAGTGGTTTATTACCAATCATTATACAGAGAATGGGTTCAGCAGAAAAAATCTCTATGCAATTCTAACTGATTTCTTCTATGGGCAATATGCTCCAGTAAACCAATATTACTACCTACTTCTTTATAACCTTTTTGGTTACAACCCTAAATATTTTCATGTTAGCAGTGTGTTACTTCATCTGGGTAATGCAACTTTGATATACTGGATGATTAAAAAAGTTACTGCTAAAATTTCAGATATTGGGGCTATAAGAACTGGAGAGGTGGCATTTGTTACTACTTTATTATTTGCAGTCTCCCCGTTTAATTTGGAACCAGTGGCATGGGTTGCTGCATCCAAAGTACTGCTATATTCTCTTTTTTACTTGTTAGCGATTAGAAGTTACTGTTTATACATCGACACATCAAAATCAACTCACTTCTATCTGGTAATTTTATGGTTTACACTATCGTTTGGCGCAAAGGAACAGGCAGTCAGCTTACCTATATGTCTTTTACTTTTTGATTACATCTATAAGAGAAACTTTAGGGATCACATGATCTGGTATGAAAAAATACCATTGCTTGTACTTACCACATTATTTGGTATTATAACCCTACAATCTCAAGGAGAAATGATATTAGAGAACACCCATTTTTATCCGATTTATCAACGGGTAATATTGGCATTCTATACATTAAGTGAATACTTTACCAAAACAATAACACCAATTAATGTCTCTTACCTATATCCATTCCCTTTTCAGGTTGGTGAACCTGTGCCTATATGGATTTATTTATTTCCCTTCCTCATCGTTTTAACAATTATTTGCCTTTACAAAATCATATTGAAAAAATGGTTGGCTTTTGGGCTATTATTTTTCTTGATTCACATAGCGCTAGTACTGAATCTACTGTCACTGGCAAGATTTTCAGTTGTAGCAGATAGGTATGCATATTTGTCTACGATAGGATTATACTTTATTCTGGCTTATTCCTTTATCCTATTATACCAAAGCAAATACAGGAAAATAATCATAACCAGTTCTTTCGTTTACCTTTTTGGATTTATGGTTTATTCCTATAATCATGTTTCAAAATGGCAAAATGTAGGTATAGTAAAGGCAAGAATCAAAAAAGTAATGGAGAGTAGAAAAGATTATCAGAATTGGAAACATAAACAAAACACAAAATGAAAGGTTGCTTAAGTCTAAGAGTTTATATTGGGATTTTCTTTTTTATCCTGCTTATGGCAATAAATATATACGTTGCCCTTCATTTCTACTTTCTTGATGTGATTGCAGTTAATGACTTTTATTTCTGGCAGGCAAACTAGAATTGTCAAGACAATTGAAGAAGGTTTCTATCAATACCATACAAAAAATAATCAACTACGATCATTGAAAAAACGACATCACGTTGAACCCTGCTCGTCAATTTTGAATTAAGCTATATTGTCATTGGTAATCAGGCGATTATATGGTAATTTGGAAATAGCGAAGAGGGGGCAATCATTTTGGTTTTTCCAAACAGACACCATTATTTTTTATTATGTTGCATCAGTTTGTGTCAAAAGGTATTTTAGTGCAATCCAAAAAGTAAGCCAAGAGGAAGTACCATTAGATGACATTATCTATCTCTACTATTAGATGGACAAAATAAATTTTAAATATTCATTACTAGTGAATATATAAGAATGTCTAGTAGATATTTTCACGACAAATGTACGCTATAAATATCTACAGGCAAGATTGGCGTTTATTCACGTTTTTCTAAATCATCCATTTACTTCTTATTCTTGTAAATTTCACTGATTATTCTAAAAAGTTCCTGTAGATGTTGCATCATAGATTCTGAGTCTCCGCTCAAAAGGAATCAAAAAGTACAAAAGCCTGCAAATCGTAACGATAGCGGGCTTTTTCGTTTTATATGGTATAAATTTAAGAGTACAAAACCGGTTCAAGTAATAATTCGGGATTTTCAACCATTCTCCAAAGGTAAAATCAGCTTCATAATAAATAACCCAAGGATTGACTTTCGCTGTAGTGGAATTTTAGGATAAGCATAGAGAAATATTTCTTAAATTTAATATCAATAAATATTATAAAAATGATGAAACAAGCATTAATCGGTGAATTCATGCATGAAGCAGAAAACACCAGAAAGTTATTATCAATGATTCCGGACAGTGCATTAGAATACCGTCCACAACCACATCTTTGGTCAGTAGGTCAGTTAGCTTCGCATATTGCCGAAGTATACAACTGGTATCAACCTACATTTGCCCAGGATGAATTTGATATGGGGTCTTATAAATATGACAAGGGTGATATCAGCAAGGCCTCGAACATCCTGAAAAAGTTTGAAGAAAATGTTGCAAATGCAAAGACTATAATAGAAAGTTCTGATGAATCAAAATATATGAATACCTGGACGATGTCTGCCGGTGGTACCCCTCTTATGCCGCCAATGCCGAAAATACAGGTTATCAGGGGATTTCTCTATAATCATTTATATCATCATCGCGGAGAACTTATCGCACACCTCAGAGCAACGGGAAATAAAGTGCCGTCTTTGTATGGTCCTAATTATGAAGAGTCTCAACGCTCCTAAACTTTGTAAAACAAGACGGTAAATAGTAGCTCTTTCATTCAGTTTATCCGCCAGATCTTTCAATCCAACGCTACAATAGTTTTGTTTAGTAAAAAAACTATTGTAGCGTTACATCAAACTCTTTTAATTTCCTTGTGTTTCCACAACACTAACATTTCAACCAAGTAGATGATATGATGGAGATTCAGCCAATTCTTTTTATTAATGTTACCACCTCCACCTATTCGAAAACTATAGTAGCCAATCACGTAAAATTACGTGAGTTTACCTTAAAAATATCCGTATTTCCCCTCTAGGCCACCGTTTCTTGAACAATTATCTTCGTTATAAGGGAACACCTAATCCAATTCTACTCTGTTGACAGCGAAATGATGCCGAAACATCTTTTCGCTGATGTGTACTATGATTTTGAGTTCCTTAACTATTTAACCAAGATTATCTGATCTAGCCATGAAAAATATGGAATACAATGCCGGAGAGATCGTTGAATTGGCAATTCGACGACAAGAGTTTAGCATTAGTGAGCTATCCAGACGTTTACATGTAAACAGACGCACACTGTACAATTGGTTTACAAAAAAAGACCTTCACCCTGAGCTGATCTTACAAATCGGTAAGGTGATAAATTATAACTTTTATCCCGACTTCGAAATCGGCTTCTTTGGTTTATGCCATGAGGAAGAGTTAAAAAGTAACACCCGAAACACCCAGAAAATACCCGAAGACCTGGTATTTTACTGGATGGGCAAGTATATAAATTTACTGGAGGAGTATAAAGGGCTATTAAGAAAACGTAATTCTCAAAAAGCCGATTCTTATACTGTTGCAGGTGAGTAGTTTATTGGGCCATAAACCCCTATAATCAAGACAATTACTCGCAATAAATTACCAAGAAAATAATTATGGTATTTATTAATAAAAACTATATATTTACTTTATAGTCACTAAAATATTACAATGTAATGCTTTTTTGACGAACACTAAACCAAACCAACTAACCAAATAAAATTCTTATGGCAAAACTCTACTTTGGGGCATTATGCCTTTTTTTTCTGTTTTCCTGTACTGGATCTAAAAAAGAAAATGCGATGATGGTTGCTGAAAACCCGCTTTTCACTCTGCTTGATTCTTCCAGTACCAATATCATGTTCAACAACGTGATCAAAGAAGAGTTTGATAATAGTGTTAAGGGTTTCTATCAGGGTTTTTACAGCGGTGGCGGCGTTGCTGTAGGCGACCTCAATAATGACGGATTAGATGATATTTACTTTTCAGGTAATATAAAAGGAAACAAACTCTATCTCAACAAGGGCAAGATGAACTTTATCGACATTACTGAAAAAGCAGGAGTAGGCGGAAGAATCCCGGGATGGAAAACCGGAGTTAATATGGTTGATGTTAATGGTGATGGTTATCTTGATATTTATGTATGTTATGCTGGCAGGGAATCTGGTCTGGAAACAAAAAATCAACTCTTTATTAACCAGGGATCAGACAAAAATGGTATACCTGTTTTTAAGGAAGATGCAGAAGCTTATGGGTTGGCAGATCCGGCATATTCAACGCAATCTATCTTTTTTGATTATGACCGTGATGGTGATCTGGACCTCTTTCTCATAAACGACAATGTTCAAGTACTTAGCAATCTGGACGACTACATGATAAATGAGTTAAAAAAGCAAGATGATCCTTTGGCCAGCTCTAAACTCTTAAGAAATGACAATGGACATTTCAAGGATGTAACTAAAAAAGCCGGGTTAAGCATGTCCACGCTTTCCTATGGCCTGGGCGGAGGCGTAGCCGATATTAATGGCGATGGATGGCCAGACATATACCTATCTAATGATTATGCCATTCCTGATCGTATGTACATTAACAATGGAGATGGAACTTTTACAGACAAGTTGCAGAACAACCTGGATCAAATTTCTTTATTCTCTATGGGCAATAACCTTGCAGATGTTAATAACGATGGTCTGCAGGATATATTTACGCTCGATATGCTTCCCGAAGATAATAAACGTCAAAAATTATTGGCAGGACTGGATAATTATGAATTATTTAATGTCAACCTGCGCAATGGTTTTTATTATCAATACGGACGAAATATGCTACATATCAATAATGGCAATGGTACTTTTAGTGAAGTTGGCCAACTGGCCGGTATCTCTAATACTGACTGGAGTTGGGCACCCTTATTTGCTGATTATGACAATGATGGCTGGAAGGATCTTTTCATAACCAACGGTTTTATGCGTGATTTCACGAATATGGACGTACTCAAATACAATGAGCAATACATGAGAAGTCTGAATGGTCAGGTAGAAGCAAAAAACTTAATCTCTATGCTTAAGAAAGTCCCTTCTTCCAATGTAAAGAATTATATCTATAAAAATAATGGTGGCTTTACCTTTACCAATAAAGGGTTTGACTGGGGTGTAAATATAGCTTCGAACAGCAATGGTGCAGCATATAGCGATCTGGACAATGATGGAGATCTTGATCTGATAGTCAACAACATCAACAAAGCTGCTTTCATATATCAAAACCAGGGCAACGCATCTAGGCATTACCTAAAAATAAAGTTGCAGGGCTCGGGTAAAAATACCGACGGTCTGGGTACCATCGTAACTATATTTAATAAAGGAAAGCAACAGTGCATAGAGCAGATGCCATCAAAAGGCTATTTATCCAGCGTATCTCAAAATCTCCATTTCGGTTTAGGTAAAGAAAAAACGATCGATTCTGTAAGAATTGTTTGGCTTAGCGGAAAACAACAGGTGCTAAAAAATGTTACTGCCGACAAACAACTGGTTGTTAAAGAAAATGATGCCAAAGACAAGTACCAAAGGCAAAAACCACCTAAACCATTATTTACCGAGATACCTTCGCCAATCGCATCTGCACAGGTCAAAAATGACATTAATGATTATAAGCGTCAACCCCAGCTGGTAAATGCCTTGTCTTTCTCTGGGCCATGCATGACCAAGGGAGATGTTAACGGAGATGGTTTGGAAGATGTATTTGTAGGTGGAGACGTCAATCAGGCCGGGGCTTTATTCATTCAGCAGAAAAACGGACAATTCATTAAAAATCAGCAGCCATTTATAGCTGATGCGGCAAGTGAAGACACAGATGCCATATTCTTTGATGCCAATGGTGACGGCCATGTTGACCTGTATGTTGTAAGTGGTGGATATGGAAACTTTAAAGATAATGATCCATTATTTCAGGACAGACTATATCTCAATGATGGCAAGGGTGATTTTACTAAATCAATCAGTTCACTTCCCAAAATGTATGAGAGCAAGAGTTGTGCAAGAGTGGGTGATTTCAACAATGATGGTAAACCAGACCTATTTGTGGGTAGTCGTGTCATCCCCTCAAAGTATCCGGAAACACCAAAGAGCTTCCTGTTAATAAACGATGGAAAAGGCCATTTTACTGATCAGATCAGAAAAATGGCTCCAGATCTGGAGTATATTGGTATGGTTACAGATGCTGCAGTTCTTGATCTGGATAACGACAAAAAACAGGATCTCATTGTAATAGGCGACTGGATACCAATTACCGTATTCATTAATAATGGCAATAAACTCAAAAAAAGAACAGATAAATATTTTGATAAGCAATACAGTGGCTGGTGGAATACCTTAAAAGTAGAAGATCTTAATAAAGATGGCAGACCTGATCTTGTACTGGGAAATATGGGGCTCAATAGCCAGTGTAGAGTAAGCGACCAGGAGCCGGCAGAGCTGGTATATAAAGACTTTGATAACAACGGAGCTATTGATCCAATCCTGTGTTTTTACATTATGGGCAAAAGTTATCCATACCTGAGTCGTGATGAGATGCTTGATCAGATAAATATCATGCGTACACGCTTCCCTAACTACAAAAGCTATGCAGAGGCAGGTTTGAAAGAAGTTTTTACAGAAGAAGAGCTTAAAGATGCAAAAGTATTAAAAGCCAATTATCTTAAAACAGCATATTTTGAAGGTACCAGCGACGGCCGATTCAAAGAGAAACAATTACCGCTACAGGCTCAATTTGCTCCTGTGTACACAATCATCAGCCTTGATTATGACAGAGATGGCAATAAAGACCTGTTATTATGCGGTAATATTAATCAATCACGTATCCGCTTTGGCAAATACGATGCAAACCATGGGGTGCTGTTAAAAGGTAATGGAAAGGGTGCCTTTAAATACGTTCCTGAGCTGCAAAGTGGTCTTAAGTTAAAGGGTGATGTAAGAAGTGGCCTTACCGTAAATAATATGCTTCTGGTTGGAATTAATCAGCAAAAACTAAGAGCATTTCAATTTTAATTATGGTTGGCGCACCAAATAAATAGGATTAAACCCTTACTTCTATTAAATCAGAATATCCCCTCATTACAGAAACATCATCAGGATGTACCAGCAACTGACGCCTATGTTCTGAAAATGTGTAGATCATATCAAAAAGTCCTTTTACCTGCAGCTCGTTGTTGCTGGTATACTTAAAATACACAGGTTTTTGTTCTCTTATAGTCTGATTATTTTTGCTTTCTGTTTCATTTACAGAAATATCATTAGCAGAAGTAAATTGTAAGCTTTGTCTTTTTTGTCCGCAGCAGTTCATAGTTTTAGTTTTTAAGGGTGATTAGATTTTTTCATAATTATTTGTTCCAGGAAAATTGACGCTGCCGAAAATGACAGCGTCAATAATATTTTTTCCATCCAATTATTTCCGAAATAAATTCCTACCGGTAGTGCTACCCACATAGACAAGCAAAGGAAGCAATCCATTAATGAACCAAAAAAGCTTTTGCCTGCAAGTTTTCTTAGTTTATAAATCAGATCAAAGGGGCCATCTTCTGCTTGTATTAAGTGGGTAACACGCCAAACGGAAAGTACAGAAATCAGAAATAAATAGGCTGTCATTATTTTGTGTTTATGGTAAACGTTCAATCGCAACACCAGCACTTACAACATAGTTACCGGCATTTGCACCTGCCCCATAACCATTGGTTGTTCTTTTTGATGCCCATAAGCCAATAGAAACAGTTGCATAGCTTTCGTTAGGCTCTAGCCATTTCCCAGTAGGAACCGGCAATGGAACAAAGGTAATTTGGTGTGCATTTGAGTCTCCAAATTTGCTTACATCAGCTGTACCTCTATATCCCGGACAGCTATTGGCATCATTATTAGCCGGATTATCACCATGTAAAATGCCTGGCTCTGGTACTGAACTACCTAGTCGTTTTACTTCAAAACCTGCAGAAGTACCACATTTCCCTATTGTAAGATCATAATGATCCTGGAATACCGAATTTGGATGGGTCTCGCAAGCTTTAAAAGTCACATTTAGCGGAGTATTTAAATAAGCCTCTTTTATGCGGTATAAATTACATTCGGCTTTTACAATGTTTACCCCATCGGCATCAAACCACACATCATCCAAACTAAAACCAAGGTAATTATTGTCAATAAACAAAGCTATCATATCGGTAGCTCCCGCTATATGATTTCCAGCTGCATCATAACCATCCATGCGAAAATAAACCGTTCCGGGGGCAGTGCCCTGATAAATTGCTGTATTTAATTTAATCAAGCGGTTTTTATCGTATGGTATCCAAGGTATACCGGCCTCAATTTGAGCCTCTACGTTTAAGTAATAAGGTACTTTAATTGCCGGTCCTCCATCAACCTTTAGTGGGATAGTATCGTAAGAACCTATTAGTTTCGGCAATAGATCTAACCCTATGCCCTGAAACAAATATCCCATGTAAGATTCAGCTACATAGTTCCAGCTATTGAAAGGCTCCGCAGGATTTTTGCTATACCTAATGGTATAATAAGAAATTATCGGATCGGTAGGTTTCCTCTGCGTATCATACAAACAGCCTTTTACATCCACTGTACCGGCCCATGCTGCGCAATCTATATTCAGACCCGACAAAACATTATGGCTGCTAATTCGGCCATCGGCATGCAAATGATTCAGTAAAGCAGCAGAATTTCTATCCATAGCACCAAAAGCAAAGCTTGCAGAACTATTTTGATTACCACCTATAATTACATTGCCTAAAGCACCAATCATATTGCCGTTAAAGCAATTAAAAGGTTTAGGTATAACCGATGCCGGAATGCAAATATCAATGCGTTTAATTCTGCTTACATTAAAGTAGCACGGACTTTCATATAAAACAGGTGCACCAACGGTTGATCCCGGGATGCTTACAATCAGATCTGGCAACACTTGTGCGGCAACATCTTCGCCAGTGCCGTAATCTGTAAACAATTCATCAAAAAAATCGGTAAGTGTATGTTTGTAATGGAATATATAGTTTCCGTTCATATCGGTAATGGCAAAGCCTAAATTTCTTCGCTCACCGGTACCGGTGTAAGGGTTCCCTGCTTTCTCGGCAGCAGTACGGTCATATTCTTCAAAGTTCAAACTGATGTTTTTACCATCAGAAACATTGCAACCAAAACGTGCATTATCAAAAACACCAATCATATCACGACGAACAAGGTTGGCAATGTTATTTGCTTTGGCATCTAACTGTATGGTTTTAGAATATTTCAGTGTTCTGGCCACCGCAATACTCTCAGTACTTTTTAAACCGGCTCCTCTGGTATCATTGGCCTTTTCATCGTTTTCGAAACGGAATAAATCGGCCACTTGGTTAGGTATTTGCCTGTCGTCAGTTAAATTGATCATGAGCGGTTTAAAGGGTCCCGGATCTGGCGGATTTGGGTTTACAATAGTAGGAGGAATCCGTTCAGGATAATGTTTTTCAATTATTTCGCGTATTCTTGGATTTTGCAATGCTTTTTGAAAAGCATGGTTATTATCAATAACAAAATGACTGCGGTAACACGGATTATAAAGACAAAGCCCGCTATAAGTACTTACATGGCCATAGGCTAAATAATCCTGATAACCAGCCGGTGTAAAACAGGTAAGCACCAGATCATCAAAATCCAGATCACCTCCCCCATCGTTAGATTCAATTTGAAACTGATAATTGCCGCCCACCCTGGTTGGGAATTTAATTCTGGCATCAGAATTTTGAAAACCCGTACCCGGATTGTTCTGGATATTAAGGGTCCACATGGCACCGGTTACTACTACATCGGCCGCACCGACTGTAGCCTGATAAGTGCCGTTTCCGCTTGTAGCACCTTGTACTACAAACTGTTGTTTAAAGGTTGCATTTTTGGCCGTAACACGTATGGTCCAATTGCCTTGCATAGAGATGTACATAGTTTTGATTATTTTAGTTAAACTTTCTTCATTTTTTTCAGAAGGAGATAAAAAACACTCAGTCTTACAGCTGTTACCTTAGTGTAGCCTGCTGAGCGAATTTTGGAGCGCACTTCTTAATATCTATTTCGCTATTAAAGGTTCTTTTGAGCGTACCTTTAGATTTGCTTTTTTTGATAAATTAAAGTTCAGATGAATGCAGATGCTGTACAAGGTAGCCTACACGGTTTTTGCATGCGTGGTAGTACGTATAGGCGATGTGGCTTTTACGCAATTATTAAAAAACGGCCATTTAAAGTCACTAAAGACTTGAAAAACAGTTAATAATATTTAATTTTAGTAAACCATACTAAACGAATCTATAAAATGGAAACTCAAAAAAGACAACACCCGATTGATGGTACCGAAGGCGATCCTATTGAATTAAAGATTGCCGCCGCCTGGACGAAGAATTATCGTATCATGAATCCAAATGAAACGATTTCACATTTTTTTGGCAATCAGATTCTACAACAAATCCTTGATCAACCTGAGTGTCTTGGCATCCGTATCTATTATGCCAACGAAGTAAGGCTGAATTGGATTCAGCGTATTTTTGTTACTATAAGCAATTTTTTACGTTGGATTGTTGGTGCATATGGCGTAAAGCACCTGATTTTGGTAGGTAGCGATAAAGATGGTATAGATCAAATACCTGAAAAAGTGCCAACAGAGGTTTCAGAAAATCAGGATAAAGTAATGGTAGCCATGTCTTTTAAAGCAGCAGCAGCTCGCACTATAGCTGAACAAGCTTCGCCATGCCCCGGAGGAGCAGGCTGTCCGGAAAATCAACTGACCAGATAAATAAGTTAAAGAATTAACGATGTCTCCGCAGCTCCTTTTGCAAAACTTATCAAGCGTGTCGGCAATTTTGCCCATAGCAGCGGCAATACTTAACTATAAGCACTTAAATAAAGTGCAAAAAATTGCCGCTGTTTTTTTTATAATTTCAGGCTTGTTCGATCTTGGTTTGCTTTTGGTGAGGCACCTTAACATAACTTTAATTACCAGTGGAGGGCGTGCCAACAATGCACCCTTAATTCATTTATTTCTATTGGTAAGCATTTTATTTTACGCGTTAATGTACTTTCAGGCATTTAATAAATTGGCCCTGAAAAGAGTATCAATCGCTGTTTCGGTAATAACGGGAGTACTAATTTTTGTTAATGCATTTTTTATAGAAGGTTTATTAAAATTTCCTTCTATCGGAAACACAATTCTAAGCGTAACCTTAATCTTATTATCCTTGTTATACTTCTGGCAGCTGCTTGATCAGGCAGAGATTGTTCGTTTAGAAAAGCAGCCCATGTTTTGGATAAGTGCTGGGGTTTTATCGTACTGCAGCATCAATATTTTTCTATTCATGCTTATGAGGTCACTTGGGTCGCTATCTTCAAATTTTTGGACCATTCACTCTATAATTAATATAATAGCTAACCTTTTATTTGCGATTGCCCTATTTTGCAAACCACAGAAAACGATATAACCGATGTACTCATTATTGGTACGCTTGTAGTAGTTTTACTGCTGGTATTTTTGTTTTTGTTTGTAATTCTTTACCAACGAAAAATGCTAAAATACCAGGAAGAAAAGCGTAAAATGCAGGCCGAAGCTCAAAACAGTTTCCTGCAGGCCGTTTTTGAAACACAGGAAAGCGAGCGTAAACGCTTATCGGTTGATTTACACGATAGTGTAGGCCAGGTATTATCAGCCATTAAATTAAACCTGCACCGCATTGATAAACTATCCGGCAATGTCGAAAATGCATCAACCCTGTTGGCAAGTACCCGCAAATTAACAGATGAATGTATACAGGAAATACGCAACATTATCCACAATGTTTTGCCCACCGTTTTAATCGATTTTGGGCTTACAGATGGCCTTAAAGACTTATGCAATTATGTGCAGCAAAATACAGGCATGCAGGTAAATTACAGTCAAAATTTAAACGGCGAACGCTTTAAGCCTGAAATAGAAATTACACTTTACCGTATGGTGCAGGAGTTATTTGGCAATGCTATAAAACATGCAAAGGCAACCGAAATTCATATTTCATTAACCAAAGAGGCAGAATTAATTTGCCTAAACTTTAAAGACAATGGCATTGGCTTTAATAAAGATGCTATTATACATGGTTTTGGTTTAAAGAATTTGCAAAGCCGATCGCAATTAATAAAAGCCGACATTAAGACAAATTCCGTAGCTGGAAAAGGCACACAAACTACCATTACTTTAAACATTAATAACCTTGATAATTAACTTATTCCCTCCTATCTTTAACTTATGTCCTCAATAAATTTAGCTATCGCTGACGATCATAAAATTTTCCGTGAAGGTCTAAAATTCACTTTAGAGGATTGTACCCAATTAAATTTAATTATAGAGGCAACAAACGGTAAAGATTTAATTGATCAAATTGCCAATAATCAACCTGATGTTATTTTAATGGATATTAAAATGCCAGAAATGGATGGAATGCAGGCTACAGCATATATTCATCAGCATTTTCCGGACATTAAAATACTGATGCTCTCTATGCACAACGAGGATAAGTATATTCTAGATGCGATGCGTTTGGGAGCTTCCGGATATCTTTTAAAAAATGCAGAACCTGAAGAAATACTGGATGCTATTATAACTGTGCAGGCCAAAGGCTTTTATTTTAACGACAACCTATCCATAACCATGGCAAAAGAGCTTTTGGGTGTAAATTTTATGCATAGATTGCATCAAAAAGATGCGAAACTCAACGAGCGTGAGATCGAAGTGCTTAAACTTATTTGTGAAGAATGCAGCAATACGGAAATAGCTGATAAGTTATTCCTAAGCGTCCGCACGGTTGAAGGTTATCGCACCAGATTATTCGAAAAAATAGGTTCTAAAAACGTTGCAGGCCTGGTTATTTATGCTGTAAAAAATGGGATAATAACGATATAAATAGTAACCAACACTACTTACTTAAACCTCTTCTGCAACCATTTACGAACCGGTTCATCATACCATTTCAGTGCTGTATAAGCCAAAATAATGCTGCCAATTAAGATAAGTAAAGCATAAGGCAAGGCTTGTGTAATAGTTAGGCCTTTGTTATTACTAATCCAGGCGACGTAAAAATAGACAATTGGGTAATGTACCAGATAAAGCGGATAGGATATTTCACCTAAGAATTTGCAAACCTTGTTCTCTCTTTGACTTTGCATCACACCACTGGCACCAATGTATACAATGAGCGGAAAGATGATGATAATGCAAACAGAGTCGTAAATACCATTCATCCAAACCTGCTCAGCACCGCCAATACGGGGCATATAAAGTACAATAGCTACTAAAAGGCTACACCATAAAAAGGCATTTTTAATTCTGGTAGGCTTGGCTATTCTTGAAAGCAACAGCCCCGCAAAAAAAGGATACATAACACGTGTTAGCCCTATACGGACCTGTTCTACATTCAATGTCCAGCCACCACTAACATCGCCGTTTGAGATAGCGAGGTGTGCTAATGCAATAGCAGACATCCCTACTAAAATGCCTAATGCAGTTTTGGAAAACTTCCTAATCCAGACAGCATAAAGAATGTTAGCAATATATTCAAAGAACAGTGACCACCCTACACTATTCATGGGATGCATTTCTTGCCAGCCACGTATATCAAGCGACAATGGTATAGGTAAGATTGTATAACCGATCAGCATTACAAGAAGCATCTTCCAGACAGGAACAGTGTGAATGAGTGGCCAAAGCGTAGAATCTGTAAAATAGAATCCTATAGCGCCAAGGGTCATCCCTAAAATCACCATTGGTTGCAGACGTATAATACGGCGTTTAAAAAAACTGCTAGCAGTAGTTTTAGGCCAGCGGTCATCGTAAGCATAGCCAATCACGAAACCCGACAACAAAAAGAAAAAATCGACAGCGAGGTAACCATGATTAACGAATTTATCTAAGTTACTTGTTGAAAACGGTTCGGCCAGATGAAATGTTACAACAATTATAGCTGCGATACCGCGAAGGCCGTCTAATATAGGGTAGTGTGGTTTGGTGGCCAGAGCATTATTAGTCATTAACAGAATGGGATATACAGATTATACTTAAAACTGGTGCAAAATATAAAACATGTACCAAACCCTACATTTTTTTTGCATATTTAAATATAACCAGGAGCAAAAACAAGTTCAACATGACCATTAAAACCACCCAAACAACGGAAAGCGTTGAAGATTTCATCAATGCCTTTGCGGCTACACCACAAAAAAAAAAGGACGGATTTGAACTGCTGGAACTTATGAAAGCACATACCGGTTACGAGCCAAAAATGTGGGGGCCAACAATCATCGGTTTTGGCTTATATCATTATAAATCTGAAAGAAGCAAACAGGAAGGTGACTGGCCTTTAGTTGGGTTCTCACCAAGAAAAGCAGCCATCTCTTTATATGTTTACAGTGCTGCCCCAGGGCAGAAAGAATTATTAGAACAGCTTGGGAAATTTACGATGGGAAAGGGCTGCATTTATGTAAAAAAACTGGCAGATATCAATACAGAAATACTTAAGGAAATGATTAGCGGAACTATTGATTTCCTTCAGGAAAAATGGGGTAAACAGTAAATTAGCTAATAAAAAATGTAGGTCAAATTCAATCATTTTTTCTATTTTCGCCGAACATCTATTTTCTATACACATGAAACCTGCTTTTACTTGTCTTTATTACCTGGAAAATGCTGCGCATTGCATATTGGAGATCAAAAGATCTGATTTGCCTGATAATGCAGATATAGCAGAAAAATTCCGCTGGTTGTTTCTGGACAAAACAACAAAACAGGTTCATTCCTTAACTTTTCGTTCGATGGATTCTTCTGGTGAAGTGCAGGAACGCTTCTTTGAGCAGGGTTATCTAAAATTTAATGCTGAAACAGCTACTTACATTGAGAAATTCAATTCTGGACAACACCAATTGAATAACCATACCGGAATAACCTTACCCGCAGAAATAAAAGATACAATTACAACCTACTTACTTTAGTAAGATTAGAGAATATTTCTCTAGTAAGGCTTTACTCCTGCTCCGGTTGAAGTTTATTAAATGCAACACTAACACTCGAACTATACAGGAGTTTAACTCAGGTTGTATAGGAACACAGACCTGCGAGACATTGTCAACAATAAGTTACAGGCAATTGCAATCAGTTGGAACCTGATGACTTTGTAACAAAATATAATATCATATGTTTGTACTATAAATGGAAACTAAGTGAACCAGACTTACATTCATTTTAATCGAATCTTAAAAGAAAACGAAATGTATTTACATAGATTTTTTTATCTGTTTCTTATTATTGTTGCAATTAGTGGTTGTGGAATCAACAAAAAAGTGCAAAATCAGAACGCTTCATTTGATCAGGATATAAAGCAGATTAACCATGTAGTTGTTATTTATATGGAAAACCACAGCTTCGATAATCTTTATGGAGAGTTTAAAGGAGCAAATGGAATTGAAAATGCTAAAAAAGGAAACTTTGTACAAGTTGACAAAGATGGAGCACCTTATAAGTACCTTCCGGAGATTCCGAGAAACAACTCCTTCCCAACCAACCTGCCAAATGAGCTTTTTAATATAGATCAATATGTTCCATCGGATAAGGCAACACCTGATGTTACCCACCGATTTTTTCATAACCAGTTACAGATTAACGGAGGAAAGATGGATAAGTTTGCGGCATATAATGATTCTAAAGGATTAGCAATGGGTTACTATAATACTAAGAAATTACCTCTATATCCGATAGCTCAAAAATATACGTTGTGCGACAACTTTTTTCAGAGTGTTTATGGAGGCTCCTATTTTAACCATGTTTATCTGATTTCTGCTGCCGTACCGGTTTGGCCTAATGCTCCGCAATCATTGGTAGCTAAAGTAGATGCTAATGGCAAAATGACTGAGGACGGTGTGGTTACTTCTGACGGCTATGTTGTTAATCATATTCTTTCGCGCAATACACCTTACCCAGCCAAATCAGATACTTCGAAATTATTACCATCGCAAACTATGCCAACAATTGGGGATAAGCTAAGTGAAAAAAATATATCCTGGGCATGGTATTCAGAGGGATGGGATGATGCCGTTGCAGGAAGGAAAAATAACTTTGCTTACAATCATGAGCCTTTCTTGTATTTTGCAAAATATGAAGCCGGAACAGAGGGCAGAAAGCACATGAAGGATCAAAATGATTTCATTAAAGCTGCAAAAGAAGGTAACCTTCCGAGCGTTTCATTTGTAAAACCAGGTGGAGGAAATGACGAGCATCCCGGAGGTTCTGCTGTATATTCATCAGAGCAACTTGCCGTAAATCTAATCAATGCAGTATTAGATGGGCCCAATGCTAAAGATGCTTTGGTTATATTAACTTACGATGAATTTGGTGGCTTTTTTGATCATGTAAATCCACCGGTTATAGACAGATGGGGTCCAGGAAGCCGTATTCCTGCAATTATTATTGGGCCATTTGCCAAAAAGGGCATTGTAGATCATACCCAATATGAAACTGTAAGCATTCTTTCCTTTATAGAACATAGATGGGGAATAGCACCATTGGCTGAACGTGATAAAAATGCAAACCCATTCAGGAATGCGCTTACATTTAAGTAATCAGCATTAATAAGGAGGATGAGGAATATGTTATGTACAAGAAAGTTGGAATAGTAGCATTTCTATTTACAGGACTATTTATTGTAGGCTTTACCTCCGTTAATTCGAATTATACAGAACAAACACAATCCAGTCTGCGTGAGCAAAAAATCCAAAAAGAAGCTCTAAATCAGCTAGCGTCCTTTCAGGATTACGTAAGGGACAGCTTACTTTTTGAGGTTAGTAAAGACAAGATTGATGAACAAAGAGTTCAGCAAGTCTTTTTAAAATCAAGATTACTATTCAAAAAATTTGAATGGATAGCTGAGTATTTTTCTGCCGACCTGACTAAGAGATTAAATGGTCCCCCGGTACAAGAGATTGAAAATGCTGATTTATTAGACTCTTCTTTAGTGCGTGCAGTTGACCCAATGGGTTTGCAGGTAATAGAACAATTTATATTTCCTAAGTATAATGTGGCCGAAAAGAAAAATCTGGTTAATGAGACCAGACACCTCATTACTAATACAGCGTATTTGATTTCATTTTTTGCTGACCAACAGCTTGCTGATTGGCGCATATTGGATGCTGCCAAGCTAGAGGTTTTCAGGATAATCTCTTTAGGCATTACAGGATTTGACAATCCTCTTTCTTTGAACAGTATGGAAGAATCATCCGAGTCTTTAAAAAGCTTGAAAGGTGTACTTCGTTTATACGTCAATAAAAAAAATAATACAGCTTTATTAAAAGATCTGGATGCTTCTATAGAATATCTTAACCGTAATTCTGATTTTAACTCATTTGATAGGGCTAAGTTTATTAAAAGTTTCGGAAATGAAATCAGCTCCGGAATAGCGCAATTGGAGGGTGATTTACCAGGCCGCAAGATTAAATATAATCGAATGCTTAAGCAGGAGGCAAGAACTTTATTTGATTCAGGCGCATTTAATGCAGATGCATTTTCCCCAGGCCCCGAATTTCATATAACAGATGCTAAAGTGGGCCTAGGTAAAAGGCTTTTTTACGATCAATCGCTTTCTGGTACCGGCACAAGAAGCTGTGTTTCTTGTCACAATCCTGAATTGGCATTTACCGACGGATTGGCTAAGCACCCGGATATTCATGTTCCTTCAAAATTACTGACAAGAAATGTACCTACGTTGCTCAACGCTGCTTTACAGTCAAATTATTTTTATGATATGAGGGTGTTAACATTGGAAGATCAGGTACGTGATGTAATTAGTAGCAAACAAGAGATGGATGGCTCTATGGATGCGGTAATAAAATACCTTTCTGCTGATAAATCATATCAATCGCTATTTAAAATGGCTTTTCCTGCAAAAGCAGGAAAAGGGATAAGTTCAGATCAGGTAACAAATGCGCTTGCATCCTACATCCGTAGCCTGACAAACCTCAATAGCCGATTTGATGAATATATGCGCGGTAATGAAACTGCCTTATCAAACCAGGAACTGAAAGGCTTTAATCTATTTATGGGAAAAGCAAAATGTGCCACATGTCATTTTGCGCCACTGTTTAATGGAGTTACTCCTCCAAAATATGTTGAGAGCGAAGCGGAAGTTCTGGGTGTTCCTGTGTCCTTAGCTGATTCTACTTTAGATGCTGATTTGGGTTATTACAATGTGATTGGTGTTGATTCCTATAAGCATGCTTTTAAGATTCCTACTGTTCGGAATATTAATAAAACTGGTCCTTATATGCATAACGGGATATATAAGACTTTAGACCAGGTAATGGAATTTTATAATAACGGAGGAGCTGCAGGCTTAGGTATAAATCTCGCCAATCAAACGCTTTCTGCTGAAAATCTTCGCCTCACTGAAAAAGAAAAAGAGGATATCATTTCTTTTATGAAGAGTTTAGAAAGCAGGTTGTAAGTTTTGTTTTTAAATAGAGTTATATCCTAGTTTCCGATAGCTTTCAAATTGAGATTCGTCAAAAAACTGGTCTCCAGTTGATTGCTGAGGAAACTCCGGGTTATCCATAAAATATTCTCTGAGGTCAATAGGCTCATCACCGGTAAGGGCTGCTTTAACATATATTAACTTGCCAGGATCTGGATTTCCGGGATAGTTAATTTTTCCCTCAACCACGTGGGCTTTGCAAAAACGTGTTTCCTTATCTTTATTTGTTATAGGAGATACGTCTATTTCTATCTCAACTCCGAAATCTATTCTACATCTTCGTATGGCATTAGCCAATCCATCGCAAGTTGAAGTGCTATCCTCTTCCGCATCGCCCAATACTATATAATTGCAACGTCTTCTAATCAATTCGTATAAACCCATATTATCGAAATGCGCCCCGTCTGATAAGCACACATAATCGGAACTTATGTCTGATCTTCCTACCAAATCCTTAATAAGATAAGCCAAGCCGGTTCTTGGACTGGAACGTTTCCAGCAGTTAAACCTGGGGTTCCCAATCCACCAGCCTAATCTGACATTAAAAATGGTTAATAAAAATGCAATAGCCGCCGAGGTATGATAACCCATATTGGGATTAACAGCAGCACCTGAAATAGCCATGGCTGTACCAAGTGAGGGACCGCCTGGTGCTGAAAAATCGTCTGAAGGGCGGTAACCATACTGAAAAGTTCTGCTCCCTGAGGATGATGCAGAGCTGGTAGGACTAAAATCGAAACCACAAAACAATGGCGAGAAGATAAAAGACTCAGCTTTACGATCCTGCCGGTCAAGCGAGGAAACATCTGTAGCACTAAGCGCAGTATTAATTAAAGGGTAAGGGCCAATATATTTCCTCTGTGTCAACAGTGAAGAAATTGGTATATCATCTGCTTTATCGAAACCAGTAAATGTATTGTAGGTTGCTTCGCGATCTCTAACGGATCTGGTGGCTCCCAAATATGCCCGCACTAAACGATTTCGATAAAAATAGTGTAATGAAAACTCATTAACACCTACCCGCCAGCTTAAAAAAGCGGTAACTGCGCCAATAGCAACCCCAAGTATTAAATAATACTCTAATGTACCAGGCATATAATTAAACACTGATGTTATTTCGTTAAGAATGATTACTCCCAGAAGCAGAAAGCCTATAAGAAACAGGTAAGGTGCAAAACGAATAAAGTATTCTTTAATATCCCATTTCCCAGCTTTACTCTTATTACCCGATGTGCCAGAAAGGTAAGCAAGCCTTACCGCATAACCAATAAATGCCATCCAACCTGCAAAAATGCCGGGATAAGTTTCTATTAAATAGTCAAAAATTTTCCTAAAGGCATCATGAAGCAATAGTGTTGCTGATGTGATTAATAGCCAGATCAATATGATCCGATGAACCTCTGCTCCCATTTTGGCCCACCATTCCCTTCGCTCATCAGGAAAAAAACTTCCCATAACTGCCATCCTTACTACTACTGAGACACATATTGCCTCTAATATTAAGGGAAGTCCAACAATAAATATAGTATCGTCATTACTTAAAGGTTGTTTAAATTTCAAATATCCTATGAGCTGCCATGCGCCCGAAAGTACAAGAATACCAGCACAGGTGGCTACCAAAGAAGAAACGCCCAAATAAAGCGTTAATTTAAACCAGTGTATTCTTGCCGGGATCATATTATAGTATCGGCCAATGAAGGCAATAATAGCCATTGCCAAAAGGCCGGAAATGACTAGTGGCCACAACGTTTCAACTTTACATTCAAAACAATTTAATTTATCAGAAACTTTATAAAACCAAGCCGTTATCATGTAGGCTGATATACCTGCCCATATAATCAATCCCGTAGATAAATAAGGACTCCTGCCTATACTACCAAGGCTCCATTTTACCCTTGGATTTTGGCTGACATGATAGGTACTCATGCCTATTCCCGACAGAATAGCGCCCGGTACTACAATAGCCAGACTCCATAGAAACAGATGAAGTTCATTTATTTCATAACCAATATTAGCTCCTGTCCGCACTTCTGCAATCATTTTCCAGCCATAGAAAAAAACGTTCACAAAACTTAATGCAGTTAGCAACAACAATAATAATATGGTTTGATTGATCAAGGTATTCCTAAGCCAGGTCATTCCCATTGTCCAGGAATCTGAAGACATTATACTGGAATTCGGACTGAGATAATTACTATACATGCGTAACCACCGAAGCGGACGAATTTCATCCGCAAGCGGAGCGGTTGATTTTTTGGGATCTAAATGTTCTGTTACCTTTTCAACTGAACCTGCCCTTTGTATCCACGAGCTTAGCCATGAGCCAATATAACCACCTCCGGAAACGGTAGAGAGGTAATCGAAGTCCTTAAGTTTATCCAACTGAGCCAATTTCTGTAGTATACCCAAATTAAAAGTTGCTGACCTGATTCCACCTCCTGATAAAGCCAGGCCCTTTAACTTCATTTCTTCCGCTCTTTTTAGGGGCTCTTTGATCACTTTTTTTCCAAATTGTTCAATTTCGTATAAATTGATTGTAGGATCCGTTTGTGCGTCGAGTTTTGCACGCATTCTTCTTGAATCTTTTATTTCCTCTAGCTCCCCGCTAAATATGGTTTCAAAAGGCAGTGGGATTTCCTTTTGAATTAAACGATTTAAAAGTTCTTTATCATTCTTGATCAATCTTTTTGCTGAACTCCACCTATTAATTATCCCGTCTGATTCGGAATACCACTTTTCAATGGCTATTGCGCCTTTTAAACTTATTAAATCCTGCTTTAACTCATAATCAACCAATTTGTTTTTATCTGATAGTTCAGGCAGGTATACCTGATAAAGTCGTTGCTCGTAAGCGTCAAGATTAGTCGTTTTAAGTGCAAGAATAATCTGCAAAGGCATATACCTTAGGGCTTTTGCAAGTTTAATGCGTTCTTTAGTTTCAGCATACAAGGCATCCTTTATGTATTGTCTTAAAAACGAAGGACTTGAATATAAATCAGGCCAATTCTCTTGAGCTATATTGGAGGGTATGTTATAGGAAATCCAGGACAATAACTCGTCTGATATATCATAAAAACGAGTTAAAATTGTATCATTATCAGTCCCGCTATTGTTATACCATATCAGCTCCCTGATTCGGTGCCACTCCTCAACACTAAGTTCTGTTGTTCTTAAAATGGGAATATTAGCCCAGATCGGAGTTTTTGGAGATGGGTTTTTCCGACAAATATCCTGAATAACTATAAGATAGGAAACAGCCTCGGCTGTCAAATCAGTAACTACATCCATAATATTAATAAATTAAATTTCTGAATAGTCATTTTACTGTGATTCACCCACCAGACATTGTAAGAGCAATATTTTTCATAATAGGGAAATTAATCTATAATAAATTTACCTAATAAGAAATTGATCCTCTACCTGCTCATTGCCAAATAAACCTTGCACATGCCCATACCACCAATATTTCACCTTGGAAAAGGGCTATTTACGCTCAATTATTATTCTTACTTTAGTAGAGATAACATCCTAAATCATTATGAATAAGGAAATACAAGAATATAATGAGTCGCAGTCAGCAACGGATCAGGAGATTTGCAACTTGTTGTTTTACGAAATTAGCCGTAACCTAACAGAGGCCGAAAATAGGATTTGGCATGCGCACCCTGTTTGGTTTTTAGAGGGAAATCCAATTGTTGGCTATAGCAAACTTAAAGCTGGCATCCGTTTAATGTTTTGGAGTGGTGCTGATTTTAATGAATCGGACCTAAAGATAAATACCGGCAAGTTTAAAGATGCATCAATTACTTATACTGCAATTGAACAGATTAATCCGGATGATCTGTCTCGTTGGATTGAAAAATCGAGAACAATACAGTGGGACTATAAAAATATTGTGAAGAGAAAAGGGCTCTTATTACGGTTATAAATCAACACTGGCCCAATAAATTGGGCCAGTGTTGATTTATAAATTAATAGTTCAGGATATTAATTATACCCCTCGTTTTGCTTTAATTGTTTGTTTCTGTCCAGTTCAGTCTGAGAAAATGGCAATACATTATTTTTTTCGCCAAATACCAATTGCGCACCTCCCGGATTTTTTAGTGGAGCAAGTTTAATTCCCATTAAGTTTCTTCTTTTCAGATCATAATAGCGATGACCTTCTAATGCCAGCTCTATTCTTCTTTCGTGAAGTATAAACTCTCTTAGTTTATCTTTGGTATTGTAAACTGCCTCATTTACCGGAGGTAAATTAACACTTGCTCTTTGTCTGATTTCATTTAAAGCCGAGTAAATACTTGCATCCGGGCCGCTTACTTCATTTTTGGCTTCTGCATACATTAATAAAACATCAGCATAACGGATATGAATAATATTCTGATCGGTTAGTGGCGTTTTGCTCCTATCAAATGGAAGTTTAGATAAGTCTATATACTTCTTCTGCGAATAAGTGGTTAACAGCGGATCAGACTCATTAAATACAGAGCCATCTGGGTTGATATACTTTTCTGTAGGGACTTTGATGGTAAACTTTAATCGCGGATCTCTGTTGGTGTATGGATTAGCTGCATCATAGCCAGATCCTGGCTCAGTAATCATTTTTCCGTTACTCATTTCATAATCATCTACTAAATTCTGATAAGGAGCAATAGAGCCATACCAGCCTATTTCTACTAAAACGCCTTCATCTCCCTGTGGATTATTAGGTGCCAAATATTTAGTAGAGAATATAATCTCAGGATTATTTTGTTGGGTTGTAGTAAGAAATAAATTAGCATAACCACCCTGATAGATTTGAAATTTACCACCTGTCATTACTGCATTTGCTGTACTTGCGGCTAAAGGCCAGTTCTGTTGAAACAAATAAACCCTTGCTTTCAATGCTTGTGCACTCCCCTTTACTGCATGCCCGCTGTAAGCTGCGTCAGGTAAGTTGGCAATGGCAAAATCAAGCTCTTCATGTACAAATGCTAACACTTCCTCTTTTGTACTTTTTGCTATTTTAGCATCATCTACTGAAACAGGAGCCTTTTTGTATAATATTACCCCGCCATAGGCTTGTACAAGATCAAAATAAATCATTGCCCTTATAAATCTCACTTCAGCTTTATAAACTGTTTTTGCTGCCTCACTACTAGGAGCTTTATCTATATTGTCTAAAAAGAAATTGCAGCCTCCAATACCTTCGTAAGGAGTGTTATAAAAGGCACCGGGAATATTAGTTGGGTTTACTACACCCAGTGTTAAGTTGCTGTTAAAGCCATAAAAGGTGTGTCTGTCTAATGCATTGTCAGAATAAGTATCAAGCCATAATTTTCTGTGGCCATAAAAGCCATTTTGTAATCGCCTGTATACGCCTGCTAAACCCATTTGTGCATCTGCGTCACTTTTCCAAAATTCCTCACCGGCAACTGCTGCGGTAGGATTCTTATCCAGAAAGTCCTTTTGACAAGAAGTTAACATTCCAATTATCATTACAATAATTAAGGATATGCTGGTTTGTTTTGCTTTCATTTTATGAATTTTTTTATTAAATACCATACATGTTCTCATAATTTTCTATCAGGCTAATTAATATTTAATTTTTAAACCTGCGGTGTAGATCCTTAGCTGAGGGAACTGGGCAAATCTGCCAGATCCGGATCTCTCAGGATCGTTACCTTCATATTTAGTCCATGTAATTAAATTATCACCTGATACATAAACTGTTATTCCTTTAGCAGCAATCTTTTTTATGATTGCTTCAGGGAATGTATAAGACAGGTAAAGGTTCTTTAACCTGAGATAAGATGCATCCTGAAGGAAATAAGTAGAAGTGTACCCCGCAACGCCTGAATAACCAGTAAGGTAAACAGCAGGGATAGTATTACTCGGGTTGGTTGGCGACCATGCATTTAAAAACTTTGTTGGTGGAGCAGAACCTTGCATAAATGGTTCATAACCCCATTGGCTCACCTGCACTTTTTGTCCCTGAACTCCTTGAAAAAATGCACTCAAGTTAAATCCTTTCCAACCTGCATTTAAACCAAAGGAATAAGTATAGTCAGGAAAACGGCTAATGCGAATCCTATCCTCTGGTCCTATTGTACCATTTCCACTTACATCTCTGATTTTTAAATCACCTGGTTTTAATGTACCAGAGTTAGGCTGTTTTGGTGATTTGTCTATCTCTTCCTGACTTTGGAAAACACCTATCCAATCATACAAAAAGAAACTATCATAGGGCCTACCAACTTCAATTGTTCCTACAGTTTCAGCTAAAACTTTGGTTACCTTGTTTCTGTACCTGTTAAATATAAAATTGGCGCCATAAGTAAACTCTCCTATTTGGTTTTGATGCCTTAGTTCAATTTCTATCCCTTTGTTAACCATGGCACCGGCATTAACTGTAGGTGCAGCCAAACCAACACTTGCCGGTTGATCTGCACGTGCTGCCAATATATCGGTTGTGTTTTTATTGTACCAATCAACCGTTGCACCAAATAATCCTTTAAATAAATCTACATCTAAACCAAAATCAGTAATAGCTGTTTTTTCCCATTTCAAATCTTTTTGCGTTAATCTGGTTAATAATACACCAGAGCTTAAACTAGAAAATGGATAAGTAGTATTCGAAAGAATATCCTGATATGGATAATAATTAGCAACGCCGCCAGTTTGTATTTCCTGATTACCCAGTACACCATAAGACGCTCTTAGCTTTAAATTATCAAGCCAGGAAATCTTGTTTTTTATGAAATCTTCTTCTGATAATTTCCATGCGGCTGATCCCCCACCAAATGTTCCCCATCTGTATCGTGGATCTACCCGAGATGTACCATCGTAACGAATATTACCTTCTAAAATATACTTTTCTTTATAATTATAAGTTACCCTACCAAATAGCGATTGTAAAGCCCATTCAAAAGAATTCCCGCCTAATGATTGGTCTTTTGGCGAACTTCCATCTAATTCCATAATGGTATTATTTGGGAAATCAAATCTATTAGCACTTATATTTGTACTTCTATTTTCTTGTTGCTCATACCCTGCCAAAGCACTTAGGTTATGAACATTGTCTATAGTTTTGTTATAGTTTAAGGTACTGTAGAATGTCTTGGTGATATTTCTTGCGGAGCTTTGTCGAAGTCCAAAAAAGGAAGGATTACCATTACTTACTTGTTGATAATCGCCCGTTGCATTAGGTTGATAAGCAAATGAAGGACTTGCGAATTGACGCTGCCTGTAATCCTGATTGAAAAAAGTAATCGCGCCTTTTGAATACCATTTTAAACCTTTAGCTAAATCAACATCTACAAAAGCCTGAGCATTTACATTATAATTTTTAGTTAGCTGAGCACCTGTATTATAAACTTCTTCAACAGTTCTGTTTGTACCACCACTTGACACATAATCTCTGCTGGCTACCCGCCCACTGCCATCTGGCAAATACGGAGTAAACGTAGGTGCTGATGCATAAGCTAATAACAACAAATCGTCGTTAGTTAGCCATGGTGCTTTAAAATCCTGATAAGACAGATTAATGTTTGTACCTACTTTTATTCTCTTATGAGCCTGTGTAGTAAAATCAATAAGTCCATTATATCTTTTGTAAAGGTATCCTTTGGTAATACTATTTTGATCCAGATAATTCAAGGAAACATTATAAGTACTTTTATCATTGCCACCTAAAAAGCTTAGATTATGATTTTGCATTGGTCCTTTACCTAAAACATAGTTTAACCAATTAAAATTTGGATACTGAGCACTATTCGGATTGTTTTTGTAGGCGTCAATCTGGGCTTGAGTGTACTGTGGGGCTTGTCCGCTTCTTGCTTTAGCCTGATTGTACATTTCCATATACGTAACCGAATTGGTAATTAAATCCGGATACTTTGTAGCTTCACTGGTGCCCCAGTTACCACTATATTCTATATCATTGGTACCTGCTTTACCTTTTTTTGTAGTAACTAAAATTACGCCGTTTGCCGCCCTTGATCCATATATTGAAGCAGAAGCAGCGTCCTTAAGTACGGTTACACTTTCGACATCCTGAGGCGAAAGATTTGTAATAGACGTGGTCATCACACCATCCACTAATATCAGCGGGCTTGGAGAAGCTCCGCTTGAACCAAATCCACGTATTCTAAGGCTACCACTGTCTCTGCCTGGTTCTCCGGTAGATTGTACTACATCCAACCCTGCTATACGGCCCTGTAGTAAGTTCTGAATATTGGGTGCAGGACGTTCCGTTATGGTTTTCCCTGTCACCGTTGCTACAGAACCAGATAGATTTACTTTTTTCTGAGTACCATAACCTACAACAACAACTTCTTCTAAACTCTTGTCTTGCTCCTGCATCACAATAGTCATAAAGTTATCACTTGCAGCTACTTCTTTAGTCTCAAAGCCTATAAAATTAAAAGTTAACATTGCTGTTGGCTTAGAAACATTGAGGGCAAACTCCCCTCTTTCATTCGTCACAGCCCCATTTCTTGTTCCCTTTTCTGTAACACTAACTCCAGGAATTCCCTGCCCATTAACATCTGTCACCTTTCCCTTTATTACTATTAAAGTTACATCTACTGTAGTAAGAACAACAAGATTGTCATCAAGGAAGCGAAACGAGATACCTGTATCTTCAAGTACCTCTTTTAGTACCTCGGTCCAGGCGCTGTTATAAAAATTAATATCTGTTAGTTTGACTTTTGAAAGAATTTCATCATTGTAAACAAAATGAATTTTTGTTTGATTTTCGATTGACTTGCATATCTGTTTCAAGGTTGCCTTTTTCACAGAAATCGACACCTTTTCCTGGGCGGAGCTCTTAACCGCAAAAGTTTGAAGGGTCCCGAGCAAAATAAAAAGCAGGACGGTTTTTATCATAATTAAAAGCTTGAGCGTAGAACGATGCTGCCATAGGGATATAACCCCTGGTCCAATTTTTTTCATATATTTGGTTCTTGGTTTTGTTAATAAAATGACCCTATACGTGTTCAGACGGAGGTCGTTTTGACAATTCACATTGAGATAAAGGGGAATGTTTCAGCATTCTCCTTTTTTGTTTTAGCTATAGTTTAGGTTTTTTTCATACTGGCTTGGTTTAGTTTTCTATTTGGTTTTTTATTCTCATTTACCTTGCTGCCTCTATGTAGACTACATCTTCTACAATGCGGTATCTAAATTTAGTTGTAAATTGAAGGGCTGTGAGCACTTGTGTTAGGGATTTGTTTTCAAAGGTGGCAGTGAAACTGGCATATTTTAGCACCTCATCTTCTATTATAATATTCTTATTGTACCATCTTCCAAGTTCAGCAGCTACGTTGTCAAAAGGCTCACCATCAAAAACAAGTTTATTCTCGGTCCACAAACTTTCTGTGGCCTTGTTATTTTCAATGGGCACACTGGTTTTTGTCAACAAAGTTGTTGGTTTGGCTATCCTTTCTGAAGTAGCAGTCGAGATCTTTTTGTCATTATGTACTTTTAGTTTTTCACCCGGTTTAAGTGTTATTCTGCTCGATGATTGCCCGTCTATACTTACTTCTACCGAACCCTGGATTAAGGTTGTTTCAGTATCCTTATCCTCAGGGTAAGCTTTCAGGTTGAATACTGTACCCAATACCTTTACCTTTATTGCATTTGCCGAGATAATAAATGGGTGTTTCTTATCATGAGCCACTTCAAAATAAGCCTCGCCGCTTAAATTAACTTCTCTTGTTGCACTGTTACCGAACTGTTTAGCAAGCGTAAGTTTACTATCGGCGTTAAGCCATACTTTTGTTCCGTCGGGTAATACAAGTTTATTCTTAACCCCTTTTTTTGAGCTATAAACAATTGCATTATGCTTATCTTGTTTTGGAGTGAAGAAAAAGACCAACACACCCAGCACCAATGATGCTGCAATGGCTGTCAAAAACCACATTTTAAGGCGCGCGTTTCTTTTTGGAGTTTCAAGCTGGTCTGTTGATTGATTTGAGGGCGCATAATCTAAATGACCAGCCAACTGCATTTTGGCATAATGCACAGTATAAGCTTTCATTGCTTCAACCGCTTCAACAGCATTCTCCCTTTCCGGATTTAAGGTAAGAACCTCATAAACAGATCGTAATCCTGGATCTTGCTCAATTAACCCAAGCAATTCATTAAATTGATCATCTGTAATATCACCAGCGTTAACTCTGCCAATGAGCCAGTAAAAGCGTTCGTCCTCCATCAAAATATAGGTTATTATCTGATAAGACAATAAAAAGATGGAAAGTCCCCAATTAAAAAAAAATTATTTTAAAAGGTATGATTTCATTGCCATACCGATTTTCTGTAGTGCGATTTGCAAATGACGGTCAACTGTATTTACCGAGATATCCATTATATCGGCTACCTCTTTGTATGAAAGTCCATCTTGCCTGTTTAGCATAAAAGCCATGCGGCATTTTGGGGGTAATGCTTTAATAGATTTTTCTATTTTTTCTTTGAGCTCCGTATCGAGCATCCTATCTATGGGTGTTGAAAGTTCAACCATGTTAGATGGTGCTACCTGATCAATGTCCCAAATTGTATACTTTTTATTCTTTACCAAAAAATTAATGGAATCATTCTTTACTGCTGAATATAAATATCCTTTAAGATTGGAGATTTCAATAAGTGCAACATCCATTGTCCAAACTTTCAAAAGTGTATCTGATACAATTTCCTCAGCAATTTCGCGCTGTTTTACATACACCATACTAAATCGTAGCAAGCCAGAATAAAAGTTGAGAAACAGCTGCTTATAGGCGATCTCATCTTTCTTTAATGCAATTTTTTCCTGTAGTGTGGTGATGTCCATTTAGTCTGTAAAATGTGTTTGAAACACCTTTCTATTTGTAAACGTATCAAATTAGAATTAGTATAACAAATATTTTACATGCATAAATTTCATCTTACGGCAGTAAATTTTTATTAAAACCTTTTAGCAGATTTTAATAAAAATTACTTATTCTGATTTGCCAAAAGTATTAAATTATTTTATTGCTTTAAAGCGTGCTAATGGTGCCATCCTTGCTTTATTTAAGGATAAATCATCTCCATTAATGCTATAGTTATCAGCAGTAATTAAAGCTTTGTTCAGGCCATGTTCAATCTCCATATTTTCACAAGCCATCATAGTAGACATGCCTTGTTCGAATTTGATCCTTCCATTGGCTTGCAAGGTATACGCACCCCCTATTCCATTACATCCACCTGAAGCAGAATACCGGCTATCACTTTTCTGAAGCAATAAAAATGGTTCTTTACCATTCACCTTGTCTGCCACAGGTTTACCTGCAAGTTCAACCAGCTTCCATTTTCGATCAGTAATAGTTTGTGTATTGTCTTCCTTAATTGCTTTTGGCGAAGATTTTTTAAAAATACTACATGCTGTAAAAGATAGCACGCATACCGTTAGGATTAAATAATAGGGCTGTTTCATATCAAATTAAATTGTAAATAATAACCAAATGTACTTATACAAGTTACTAAAAACTCCGGCAAAAATAGTTATTAAATATTAAAATACTTTTCTTAAAATCTTTTGTTTTATCCCAAATAGCTTATTTAAGGGATAGACTAAAATCCATTTTTTTGATTAGTTTTGATAAAAAAATCGTGATGAACAGAAAGAGTTGTCTTCCTCCTCCAAGAGCTTAATAATTAATCTGTGCTGTACCTATAGTTTTTGCTTTAGCTACATCCTTAGTTTATTTATTAATATTTAATACTTGTGCTTAAAACAAGTAAACAGACAATTCTTTTATGAAAAAATCATATTTAATTTTACATTTTGCAGTATTACTTGCAGGCTTTACCGGAGTATTTGGCAAACTCATTTCTCTTAACGAAGGGCTTCTGGTTTGGTATAGAGTGTTTTTCTCTTCAATTATCCTTTTATTTATTTTAAAACTTTTCAAAGTCCGCAACAATACAACCACGAAAGAGAAATTTGGTATTGCAAAAGTTGGTCTTTTTATTACCATACACTGGGTATTCTTTTACGCCAGTATCAAATACTCAAATATCTCAGTGGGTGTGGTGTGTTATTGCCTTACCAGTTTTTTTACAGCAATTTTTAGCCCTTTAATTAACCGTCAGAGATTCAACCTAACCGAGCTGCTATTAAGTCTGCTAACACTAGTTGGTATTGGATTGATATTCCATTTTGATTCCTCATACCAGTCGGGAATAATTCTGGGTGTAATATCCTCTTCTTTTGCTGCGCTCTATACAATTTACAACGAGAAACTTGTTAAAAAATACGACAGCAGGATTATCAATTATTACCAAATGATTGGGGGAACTGTTGCTTTGGGTATCTCCCTTCCGTTATATCTGCACTATTTTCCTGCACCATCAATCATTCCCGGACTTAAAGATACTATATATCTTATCTTATTGGCTTCTATTTGCACGGTAGGTCTTTATGTACTTTTTGCAGAATCATTAAAACGGATATCCGCATTTACGGTTAACTTAAGCTTTAACCTCGAACCGGTATATGCCATAATACTTGCTTTTCTGTTCTTTAACGAAAGTAAAGATCTTAACATCTCCTTTTATGTTGGTTTACTCTTTGTAATGGCTTCGGTTATTCTGCAGACAATACTTTCAATTAAACGGCCTAACAGGGATCTTGTTTCTCTATAAGTATCTAAGAAACTTCCGGTAAGCTATTTACTTACCGGCTGAAATTCTTTACTATCTTTATTTCCACCAGAAATCAAATAAGCCATCAAATCTTTCAATTCTTCTTTATTTAGGCTATTGATCATACCAGGCATCATAATAGATAATTTAGATACAGAAGTGATTACAATATCTTTTTTCTTAATTGCACGAAGCGTTTGAGGAGAAAAAGGGTTTTGGGATATATATATATTGTCTTTTGTCTCCTTTTTATATCTTCCATAAATAGAGCTTCCATCTTTTAAATAATAAACTTTAGCTGCGTATTGATCTGAAATAACCTTGCTAGGTGTTATGATTGATTCGAGTATGTCTTTTTCAGAAAACCTGGTGCCCAAATGCGTAAGATCAGGCCCTGCAGAACCCCCTTCGCCACCTGAAGTGTGACATGAAATACACAATGTGGCGGCAAACATCATTTTGCCATTTTTAAAGTCCCTGCCTACCAAACTGTCCTTCACTACTGCCAATGCATCTTCCAGTTTCCAATCCTTTCCAGGGCCTTTTGGCTGTGTTACATCAGCAAGTTTAAGCTGCTTATTGTCAACCAAACCATCTCCAGACATTTTGTTATAATGAGCATATTGCTCTTTAGGCACATTCCTTAGTGCTATTTTACGCGCCTCATCAATAAAGCCGATATAACTGTTGCCACCCTTATAGCCAAATGCTTTAAAGAACCATTTAAAATATTTGCTGCGTAGTGCAGGTGTCCATCCTTTTTTAGCTTCGCTTAAAGCTACTGCATAATAAATTTGCTGTGAGGGTGGGGTTTTAGAAAGTGTTTTTGCAATATCCAGCCCATACTGAGGGTTTTTTAAAATCAGATCTGTTGAACTGGTAATACCTTTTTGATCAGATTCATCATCTTTGGCCAGATCAATTATGGCCAAGGTTTTTGGTACCACCCGCTCATCACCTATATAAACCAGAATTTTAGTCATGAATCGATTAATTTCATTACTCTTTGCCGGAAAATGAGCATTCAGATAATTACTTAACTTCAATCTGTCTGAAGATTGTGGTTTACCTGTACGCAGCAATGTTAACTCAATTGTTCTTAACAGATCCATTTTTTGTGATTCTGACAATAACGAATAATTGATTTTCATCAAAGCATTTAACATTTTACTGTTCAAATCTTTGCTGCCATTCCTGGCTAATGCCGTCATTGATTGCATTAATGCAACAGGATCCTTTTCATTTAAAGCCTTGTCTTGCCATTCAGCTACTGGCTGATGTTCAACAGCAATCCTTGCCGCATAGCGAATAAAGCGATCTTTATTTTTAAGGTTTGGCCATGCAAGTTTAATAGCTTCAGGATCAGGCTTACCATGAAATTCTTCCAATTGTTTTCTTAAATTGCGTGCTTCAAGTATACTTGCAGTAGCATTAGAAGGCAAGTCGTTATTTGGCAAAGAATTATCTCCATAATAAACCCTGTACAAATCTGACTCAAGTTCACGGCCCCCAGTTAGAAAATATAATGCTCCATCAGGCCCTATTACACCATCTGTAAGCGGTAAAGGCTGACCCGACAAGAATTCCTCTGCTGTTGTTTTATAAGAAGATCCATCAGGAATAAGCTGTACTGAGTAAATTATACCGAAAGTCCAGTCGAAAGCCAATAAGCCACGGCGATACTTTTCAGGAAAACGGGCATTGTAGCTACTTACAAGGTTTGTAGGTGAGCCCTGCCCTATATTTAATATTGCCGGAAGATTATCTATATAACTTGGCGACCAGTTGGTATTTCCCGAACGCCAGCCAAATTCGCTTCCACTGGTAGCATGAGAAATCCGGGTTGGTTTATACCAGGGCATCCCCAAATCCCACTCCATATCGCCGTCATAAACAAACATTTCTCCATCTTCATTAAAAGTAAAATCATATGGATTTCTATATCCTGCACTTACCAGCTCCCATTTTGCTCCATCCGGGTCAGTCTTCATTACAAAAGCCCCGGGTGCAAACCGATCTGTAGCATGGCCATTTGGGTCTTTTATAGTTGCAAGAGCATTATCCTCTTTCCAGGTTCTTGGCAAGCGGTAATTGTCCATATCCGGCATATCTGTATAATTACCAGCAATCATGTAAATTGATTTTTTATCGGGAGAAAGGACAATACTGTGTGGTCCATGTTCGCCCTCTCCGGTTAGCGCCTTCAGCAACGTCACCTTATCAAACTGATCATCACCATCGGTATCCTGCAACCGGTAAAGGCCACTGCCACTTTTAAATTTGTCATCACTATTGTGATTAACCATTACGTACAAACTGTTAAAAGCATAGAGCAGGCCATGTGCATATCCCATACCCACTTTATTGTTTGTTGAGTCGCCAACAATCAACTTTTCTACTTTGACTTTAACTTTAGTTGTGTCAGAGCCTATTGGCGGTATTACAAGTCTATATAAAAAACCATATTGGTCTGACGTAATTATCCTACCCTTATCATCAAAAGTCATTGATACCCATGACCCCGTCTTGCTTCCAGATGGGCTGTACAAATGCTCAGCTTTGAAATTTGGCAAAAGCTTTAGTTTTTCAACTTTTGGGCCTGGATTATACTTCTGAAAAGTGGTAAAGGAAACCCCGATAAGTATTAGTAGCAAAAGGGCAACAGACAATTTAACAGACCTGGTTCTGTTCGATTTCATACGTATTTGGTTTATTTGTGTGTTTGGTATAACAAGAATACCATAAATACGTGAAATTCGCATCCTGTGCTGTCCTGTATCAACCAATTAAAAATAGCTATCATTCTAAATCAATAAGAAATACCATACCGTTCTTACAATTTGCACTTTTTGATAAAATAATTAGCTTTATAAATGAAGCCAAATTTAAAATGAAGAATTACCAGAAGTATCTTACTGTTAGTGAATTTGAAAAAAACTGGGGATTTTATGTAAATACAGTTGGCTCAGCAAAAGTAGAGCCTAATAAAAACTACCCTAACAACCGCGAACATCCAATAGACCATTCATTTACCTGGGATAAAGGAAGAATACTTGATGGTTATTACCTTGTTTTTATTACAAAAGGTGAAGGTTTGCTGGAATCTGCAAAAACCAAAGCACACAATATTAAAGAGGGCACCTGTTTCTTTTTATTTCCGGGTGTATGGCACCGATACAAACCCCACCCTAAATATGGATGGGAAGAGTATTGGGTAGGTTTTAACGGAACTTACCCCGATGAATTGATGAAAAAAAGAATATTTACCCCCGAGAATCCATTTATTGATGTTGGCCTTAATGAAGATCTGCTTCAGCTTTTTCATACACTTATTAAAACTGTTGCCGCAGCAGAAATAGGTTATCGACAAATTGTATCTGGACTTACTCTTCAAATTTTAGGCCTGGTAAATGCAATATCAAAATATAAAACACCTGAAATTGGAAACCAGTCTAAACTCATCTCAAAGGCAAAATTTCTTTTACAGGAATCCATTGAGAACCCAGTAAATTTAGAAGAAATGGTAAAGGATTTGCCCATGGGCTATTCGAGATTCAGAAAGCTCTTTAAAGAAACAACCGGTTTATCACCAAATCAGTACCACCTTAATCTTAGATTAGATAAAGCAAAGGATTTACTTACCTCAACCAATTTAACAATTAATGAAGTAGCTTACCAAACCGGCTTTGATTCTATATTTTACTTCTCTCGTCTGTTTAAGAAAAAGAATGGACTGCCCCCTAAAGAATACAGGCTTGGCAAACACCCCTAACCGAGTCTTTAAGTAATGAATATATTGCTATTTTGACAATCTAACAGATTCATCAAAAAATATCCCGCTCACTGCAGCATTTTCGCCCCTTACATGGTTAATCCGAATTCTTATGCTTCCTGAATAATTAAAGATCAGGTATTTTCCCTTTTGATAGTTCTTGATTAATTGAACCGGGGATATAAGTTTGAGCGTTTTTGCATCGAACAACTCCACAGCCGATCTTCTTTCTTTATTGTCCCAATCTAAAAAATACAATGCTATTTGGTGGTGTTCAGCTCCCCTAACCTCCACATCCATTGTTATGGTTTGTAAAGTAGGGTTAGGATCTTTGGTTGTAATTGCCCCAAAGCTGCCACTGCGCCCTAATGTATCACTTAATACCCTCTTATCTGCAGGGAGCTTCAAGTAAACATTGTTTTCATTTTTTAACTTTACAGAGGATACATATAGAGGTAGTTTCTCTAAGTGCTTTTTATTCTCGAAGGAATTAAACAAAATAAATCCTTCCTTTCCGTAACAACCTTTCCAGTTTCCTGAAGTTAAGCTATCCTGTAAAAATGTATTAACAGGATAGCTCCACGGCAAACTTTTAACTTGCACAACCTTGTTAACAGACTTGTAGACTACTTTATATTCATATTTCCCTGGCTTCAGATTATCTATATTGATGTAACCATCTTTAATTTTAAATCCATTTTCATTCAAAATTGGCTTTCCGTTTAAAAAAAGAGCCTTAACAGTATTTCCTCCTATCGGAATAGCAACCCGTTTAGCAAGAGTTCCTTTAGGTATTTGCAATGTAGTTAGCCCTGATTTTACATTAAAACTGGCGTAGATTAATCCTTTTAATGTTGGTGTGCTTCCGTTAACATACGAGATTGTATCTCCAAGGTGAGGTACAATTTCAAAAACCTTAAAGCCCGGTTCCATTGGTTTTATACCCAGCACCTCTTCGGACAACCATTTAACAACTCCTGCACTCCATGGGTGTGTTAAACTTGTATATCCACACTGGTTATTAGGTGGAGCATCATTTTTATCCAAAATTGCATTCCAGCTTGGCCTGTATACTTCAAAAAATGTCGTTCCACCGTATTTTATTTGCCCGCCCCAGCAATCCTTAACCGCACTTATCGCTTCTTCATACTTCTGCATTTTTGCCATGGCCCCTAGGATGAAGTATTCATTAAATGGAGAATATGATAAGCGGTTTACCCGATCCGTATAATTACGCTGATAAAACAGTGCATTTTCTTTAGGTGTTGTGAGGCCTGTATTAATGGCATCTGCAGAGGCATGAAGGCCAAAATCATTTTGCCAATTCTTTTTCTTTCTTTCTTCAGCAAATTTTTCGCTGGCATAAGTGGTATATTTCTGTGCCAGATCAGACCTTCCAATTTGTTTCATTAGATGAGCAAATTCTACCCATGATCGTATAGTAAGCATAGAATAAGCATATTGAGATTCCCGGATATTAGGATTTTCGAAGCCTGCTCCCAAACGCTCATCCCAACCATAAAAACCTAACTTAGGAGATTTACCAAAATGCTGATAAGCTATATTAAGTTTATTGCAAGCGTTATCAATGTATTTTTGGACGAATTCAAGATCGCCTGTATAATTTGCATAATCGATAAGACTTAAAACCCAATACAGAGAATAGCTTAAAATACCATTATTTAAATCTGCTGTATTGATAGTATTGGCTTTAACAAAATCATAATTCCCAAAGGCAACCATTGATGCGGCCTGTGATGGATAAGCATCACCAGTCCATGAGTGACGGTCACTTCTTTCCATTAATATTGCTCCAAAATAATCTTTCTGAAGATTTAGCTTAACGGTATATGCCCCGGTATACCATATTCTGGTCAATTCCGAATCGCTACAGGAAAAGCTCCCTTGATAGTTTACCGGTTTAACCTGGCAAATCAAACGAAAGTTCTTAATGTGCCAGGTTTGTTTATGCGAGTGCACATTTATCCAACCAAACCTAACTCCTTCATAAAGCTCAGGATTTAATTCTAATCGGTAAGTCTGACCATGTTTTACAGGAACCATAGTTTTAAGTGGACGTAATGCACCGCTATTTACAATTGCAGGTTCATTATATTCACTGATACTCATTGTTATACTATCCATTAAATCGTCCGATTCAAATTCAAGCCAACCAGCATTAGTCTGCCCAAAATCGAAACAAACGGAGCCCTTTCCCTGTACAACAATAACATTATTTTTCTTAAACTCCCCCATCTTAAAGGCTTCAGGAGTAGAAGTTTTCCAGCTAATTGGCCGGAGATTATAACTTTCTAAACCATCTGATGCTTTAGGAACAGCCCAGCTATAACTGATAAGCGGGTCAGGTGAAAATGGGTTTTCAGTTAAGTTCTTCTTAGCGGAAATTGGTGGATAGATTCCACTTTGCGCATATACAGCTTGGATGCAAATTACAGAGAATACCAAAAAAGTAATAACAAAACGTACACGCGCTATATAGATCATAGCGTAAAGTTACATGCTACCTTTAAAACATCGTTGCCATTAAGCAGCTTTTATTTGCACTTTTTGGCACTAATCTATAAGATTACCAGCCTTTAATGGCACCTCCCTTAAATTCTGTTTCGGCGGCCCGGGCTACTTCATCAGATTGATATGCCTTTACAAAGTTTTTTATTTCAGTTCTATCTTTATCATCTGCCCTTGTAACTATAATATTCACATAAGGAGATTTTTTATCCTCAACAAAGATACCGTCACGTTCTGCAACCAGGCCAACAGGTGTAGCAAAAGTATTATTAATGATGGCTACAGTTACATTCTGATCATCTAATGCTCTTGGCAGTTGAGGAGCTTCAAGCTCAACAATTTTAAGTTGTTTTGGGTTTGCTATAATATCATTTACAGTAGGCAATAATCCAACACCATCTTTTAGTTTCAACAGATTGGCTTTTTGCATCAACAGCAATGCTCTTCCACCGTTTGTAGGATCATTAGGTATAATGATCGTGTTGCCATCTTTAAGCTCTTCAATCTTTTTAATCTTTTTAGAATAACCAGCAAGAGGATAAACAAATGTATTGCCTACAATTGCAAAATTATAACCACGCTGCTTGGCTTGCACATCTAAATAAGGTTTGTTTTGAAATGCGTTAGCATCAATATCTCCCTGATGAAGTGCTTCGTTGGGCATTACATAATCATTAAATTGCACCAATTCTACCTCTAAGCCATATTTCTCTTTAGCAACCTTTTGGGCTACCTGAGCTATTGTGTATTCCGGCCCTGACTCAACTCCAACTTTTATATGGTTAGGAGTATTCTTTTTTGAAGCGCCACCGCAGCCAAATAAGCCAACAGAAGCTACAATTGTAAATATTGCCAGTGCTTTAATTTCTATTTTCATAAGTACTTTTTATTTTCTGTGATCTACTTTTTTTGCTATAAAATCGCCCGTAAACTGGATAAAGAACACCAAAGCTACAAGTGAGACTAAAACAGTATTCATTACCGTTACATCATAACCAACATATCCATACTGATAGCCTATTTGCCCCAATCCACCAGCTCCAACAGCACCACCCATTGCAGAATAGCCTACAAGAGTTATTAAAGTAATGGAAGCAGTATTGATTAAAGAAGGAAGTGCTTCAGGAAGCAATACTTTGTAAACGATTTGAAAAGGAGTTGCACCCATTGCCCTTGCTGCCTCTACTAAACCATGAGGAACCTCGATAAGGCTATTTTCTACCATACGGGCAATAAATGGCGCCGCACCAATACTTAAAGGAACCAATGCTGCTTCTACACCTATAGAGGTACCCACCAGCATCCTTGTAAAAGGTATCATCCAAACAATTAATATAATAAAGGGAATAGATCTGAATACATTAACAATAACAGACACAGTATTATTTAGCCCCCTGTTTTCTAAAACCTGGCCCTTACGGGTCAAAAATAACATTACACCTGTTGGTAGGCCAATAACAAATCCAAAGAAACCTGATACAAAGGTCATTATTATTGTTTCCAAGGCTCCTTTAAAAAGCAGTAAAATCATTGAATCAGACATACCCCAATACCTCCACTCTTATTTGTTTGCTGTTATAAAATTCAATTGCCTTTTCATGATTTCCTTCGGTGCCTGAAACCTCAATTACCATTGCACCAAATTTAACACCACCGGCATATTCAATTTGAGCAAAAATTATGTTGTTGTCCAGCTCGAATAAGCGGCTCACTTCAGATAATACGGGATCGTCTGCGGATTGCCCAGTAAACTCCAATTTTAATAGTGGTTTTTTGTTGCCTTCTTTCTTTGCACTTAATCTTTCCAGATATTCAACCGGGATATTAATTTTTAATGAGGAAGCAATAAACTCCTTTGTAATTTCCATTTTAGGGTGTGCAAAAATCTCACTAACAGATCCCTGCTCAATAAGTTCTCCCCCACTTATTACTGCAACCTGATCACAAATGTTTTTTACCACATCCATCTCATGCGTTATTAGTAAAATGGTGATATCTAATCGTTTATTAATATCTTTTAATAGATCAAGAATAGACTTTGTTGTTGCCGGATCAAGGGCACTGGTAGCCTCATCGCACAAAAGTACCTTAGGGTTACTGGCCAGAGTACGGGCAATAGCTACACGTTGTTTTTGTCCGCCGGATAAATTTGCAGGGTAGTCGTTATGTTTTTCTTCCAATCCAACTAATGCCAGCAACTCAGCAACCCTTGTATTGATTTCTTGCTTAGGTAATTTATCCAGCTCTAATGGAAAAGCTATATTCTCTGAAACTGTTCTGGAAGATAAAAGATTAAAATGTTGAAAGATCATTCCAATCTGTCTTCTTTCTTTAGCCAGATCTGCTGCAGATAGCGCCATCAAATTTCGTCCATCAACAATCACCTCGCCCGAAGTTGGACGTTCTAATAAATTAACGCAACGGATTAACGTACTTTTACCAGCCCCTGAAGCCCCAATTACACCAAATATCTTTCCCTTAGGAACCGTTAGTGACACCTCTGACAAAGCTGTGATTTCTTTGTTTTTCTGGTGAAACTTTTTAGTTATGTTTTTTAATTCAATCATTAAACTTATTGCAGTATTGAACTTAATTTACATAGATAAAACTAAGTTTGCTGCAAAAGTAAGAATAATCATTAATAGTCTAGTATATCAATAGACTTTTACCTGTAATTCATTAAAATGTCTCGTCAACAAGTTCTTTATTGATCATAGCTCCTGCTTTTGTGCCTGCGGCGGTTACTACAGATACTGCACGAAACATAGTAGTGTTATCTCCTGCGGCATAAATTCCGGGGATTGTTGTTCTCTGAAAATCATCAATACTAATAAAGCCATGTTCATTGATGTTACATCCAAATTCTTCTGGCAATACTGAGTGTTGCTTAAACCCTATTTTAGCAAAAACGGCAGTAAGCTTTTGCTTACTTCCATCTTTAAAAACAACATTTGTCATATACCCCTCATAGTGTTCAATCTCTACAATCTCCTTTTCTATAATTTCAATGTTATGCTGTTTAATTTTTTCAGTTTGCTCCTGTGTTAAAGCAGATGGCCCATTGGTAAGCAAAACCAGATCTCTAGTCCAATTACTAATCAGCCTGGAAAATTCGAAAGCTAAATCGCCATTCGCAATTACTCCCATCGAGGTATGTTTTACTTCATAACCATGACAATATGGGCAGTGTAAAACAGAAATACCCCAGCATTCTGCGAAACCAGCAATATCAGGCATCTGGTCACTTATACCCGTTGCAAACAATAACTTACCTGCGCCAAATAATTCTCCGTTTTCAGTCTTTATTGTAAAACCATCATCCGTTTTTGTTCCTTGAACTGCAAGGCCTTCAAAAAAAGTTACTGTACTGTACTTTAATACCTGGGCTTTTGCAGCATCAGCTATTTGTTTAGGAGTTTGCCCATCCTGAGTTATAAAATTATGTGAGTGAGGGGTTTGCCTGTTGCAAGGCTTTCCGCTATCTATAATCAAGACTTTCCTTAGCGAACGTCCAAGTGTCATAGCGGCCGATAGGCCAGCATAGCTACCTCCTATTATAATTACATCAAATTTTTTATTGTCTTCCATTGTTGTTCATTTAAGTATAAAAATTTCATCGCCTTTTACAGCTACAAAATTAAATACAATAACCAACAATGCAACATAGTTGCAAGTAAAGTATGTTAAAAGAATCTCATTTTTTTTGGATTTTAATTTGAAGAATGTTTCCTCAAAGTCTTATTCCCAAATATGTTATATCGAATAGCAAAAGCCTGCTGACTATCAATAACACCATCAAGAAAATGAAATGACAACGTAAACTTTCCTTCAATTCCTTTATATATTTTTGGTCTCCAGCTCAAATCTAACCTGTTATATGATTTAGCTGTATAAAATTGATCTCCATCTTTTATATGGTGCGCTTCACCTTTATAAAATGAATTAGTAATACCAAATCTGTGGTATTCTGCAGCCATTTCCAACAATAATCCTTTTGGTGTTTTCCACCCCCCTACACTTCGTTCACGCTCAAACGACATTAAGCCGCCTGTATTAAAAGTTAGCGAATCTAAAAATGTTTTCCCACTAAAATCCAAACCTACCTTTACGGCAAGCGCTCCATTATCTTCAATATGATCACCAGGAATATCTATTGCCGGACCAGCATTATGCAGCATCATGGCATAATGGGAAATAAAGAACATGTCCTTTTTATATTGACCTGATAAGCCAAATATAAAATTCTCTCTATCTGTGGCAGTTTGGCGGCTTGTCCAATCTATAAACAATAACTGTTTCCAGTTTTCATTTTCATATTTCAGCAACATACCTTCTACATTAGGACGGTAATAACTTAGGGTATCATTTAAAACGGCCCTCGGAAAATCTGAAAGCAAATCGCGTCGCGGAAACATCCCCATATAAAAATTCCAGTTTTGTTTGGTAAACTGATAATACACTACGGGGTCTATTTTATTGGTAAACTTAGGCGAACCAAATTCATGGAGTGCATTAAAACCTACTCTTATCCGGTGGGTGCTATCAAGTAATAATCCCAGCTCAGGAGAAAACCTTAATCCAAATATAGTTTGAGAAAATCTATTTGATCTGGCATACTCCCTGTTGTCTGCAAAAGTGTGAATATTGAGGTTCCCTTCGATTTCCTGAGCATAAATTTTCGTTATAGCAGAGGACAACAGAATGATAGTTAACAGAATTTTAATTCTCATATATTTAAGATGTGTTTTAAGGTCTGATTTCTTGTGTTATTGTAAATAGCATGGTTCAATATTTCCATTTCAAAAACACTGGCAAATATTAGATAAAATAGTCTTATTTTAAAACTTAATAAATGTTAGTTTTTAAAATTTAATTTTTAGACTCATGACAATAAATCAATTGCGCTTAATCGTTCCCTTCCTATTGTTTATGATCTCAGGTGTAGGCCTGGCACAAAACAAAATTATTGTATTCCAATCAGATTTCGGCTTAAAGGATGGCGCTGTTTCTGCCATGAAAGGGGTGGCAATGGGGGTATCGTCAGATCTTAAACTTTACGATCTTACACATGAAATTCCTGCTTATAATATATGGGAAGCTTCATATAGACTGATGCAAACTGTACCATACTATCCTAAAGGAACGGTTTTCGTTTCCGTTGTAGATCCAGGAGTTGGCACAGAAAGGAAATCGGTAGTATTAAAAACTAAAACAGGGCAGTTTATAGTTACCCCTGACAATGGAACTTTAACATTAATAGCCGAGCTATCAGGCATTGAGGAGATAAGGGAAATAAACGAAGCTGTTAACAGGCGAAAGGATTCTGGAAAATCTTATACCTTTCATGGAAGGGATGTATATGCATATACCGCAGCACGCCTTGCATCTGGCACAATTTCTTTTAGCCAGGTAGGAAAAGTATTGCCCAATGAAGTGGTTAGCATCCCTTATCAAAAGGCGATAATTAATGGCAAAACACTTAAGGGCAATATTCCAATATTAGATATACAATACGGTAATGTATGGACCAATATAGATGCAGAACTTGTAAAAAAGTTCAATCTAAAATATGGAGATCGTTTAAAGGTATCAATTTTTCATAATGACAAAAAGGTGTATGAAACTGAGGCACCATACAGCGAAACCTTTGGCAATGTACCAAAAGGCAAGCCCTTATGTTACCTCAATAGCTTATTACAACTTTCATTTGCACTAAACCAGGACAACTTTGCCACTACTTACAAAATACAGAGTGGAAGTGAGTGGAATGTTGAAGTAACCAAACTAGACTTCTGACAATTGAAGCTCTTCTTTTGATGTTTCCTGAAATGCATTAGCCTGTTTCTTTTTGACCATAACACTAACCCGATAAACAAAAATGCAGCACACGGCAATAATAATTGAAACCACAAGCCCCAACATACCATAATTTTGAAGCGGACTTGTACTGTTTTTTTGCGTAACTATAAGCCCTGCACATAAGGCGGCTATACCGCCAGCCATCTGTTGAAGAGAAGAATTAACACTCATAAAAGCCCCCCTGTCTTTCATATCAGGTATACTCATTGTTAGTGTAGTTGCCGGTATCATTCTACTCATAATACCCATAAATAGTACCATATTAATTAATACAACTTGCCAAAGCGGTATGGGTACAAGATTGGTATAAATCAATATCATTACTATTGCTAAAGCAGAACCGGCAGTAAACAACATAAATTTATCGACCTTATCGCTTAGCTTTCCTATTAGCGGCATAATTATAATTGATGCAATACCGGTAAACATAAACACCATTGGCAACTGATCAGGAGTTATTTTTATATTGTTGATGAGGTATGCGCTGCTAAATGGCATAAGCATAAAACCACCAACACTTAAAAAAGCTGTAGCTATAAAACCCGTTTGATAAGATTTATTTGATACCGCATGCCATAAGTGTAAAAAAGCGCTTTTATCTGATTGAAGAGCAAGGTGCTTATCTATCGGCTTAACCTTAATTACAATAACTATAGCTATCACTATGGCCAAAGTAACGATCATTAAAAAAGATGAATGCCAGCCCCATAAATTTGCAAAATAAAGTCCAATTGGAATACCCAATACCTGACTGGCAGCAAACGCCATTTGTACAAAGCCCATTACTCTACCTCGCTGATTAACCTCAAACAGATCGGTCATAATTGTCATTGAAATTGCGCCAATAACACCTCCAAATAATCCGGTAATGATTCTGGCACCCAACAACATCCAATATGTAGTTGCCAGGGCACAGCACAGGGTTCCAACAATAAAACCTGCATAGAAAAACAGTAATATTTTTTTACGATCGAATTTATCTGCAAAACCAGCTGCAAGTATTCCTGATACTCCTGCGCTAAATGCATAAGAAGATACAACTACTCCAAAGCCCTTTGGAGTAATTGAAAGTGATTTCATTAAATAATCGCCCAGAGGTGCTAGTACCATAAAATCAAGCACCACAGTGAATTGAAGCAGCGCCAATAAGGCTATTACTAATTTCTGATAATTGTTAAAGGGCAATATTGTATTAGATGATTGTTCCATAAGTTCTTTTAATTAAGTTAGTTCTTCGCATTGATATCCATTTTTTGAAACCAGACTGATTACCTCGTCGAGCTTCAATTCCGGAGAAACAATACGCAATACGCAATCAACATCTTGTTGATCAACTGTCCACTGTTCTATTTTATGCTTTTCCATTACCTTGGCGATAAGAATTTTATCGTCGGTGGTTTGGATGTTAGTTTTAAAAAGCAAAATGTGTTTAAAATCGGGTTCCATAGGTGCTTTACTTTTTTAGCGCTTTTAGTACCAATTCAAAGGTTTCCCAAAGCGCTTTTTCTGTTAAAATAAATGGCTTACCTCCAATACTACGACCTTCAAAATGAAATCTTACAAGGTTATATAAAGGAGCAAAAGCAACAGACCAGTAAACCTCTAGTTGCATTGGATTAATTTCGCCCCTATTGATTGCATTGGTCATAAATTTACCAAGTGTTACTTTAAAATTATTCACAATTGTTCCATAAACCTGTTCCTGATACGTAGAGGTTCTCAATTGCTCAAGAAACTGAGCTGATATTGGATTTTCGAGCATACACTTTGCCCTGTTTTTCCATTGCTGTTTCAGCCCGGCGGCAAAAGAAGCCTCCGGATCGAAATTCTCGAGCATTATATTGCTCATTCGTTCTGCTTCTTCCATTGCAACCTGCAAAATCAAGTCGTCCTTATCCTTATAATAGATGTATAACGTAGCTACTGATATTTTGCATTCTTTAGCTAACTTATTCATGGTAAAACCTTCAAATCCTATCTTCACCAGCAACTCCATTGCCTTCTGTTTTACCAGCTCTACTTTATTCAGATCTCTCGCCCGCATAGTTCTTTGTAAATAACACAACAAATATAAATGAATATTCATTCATTTATAAATATATTTAAAAAATAATTTAACTCCCTAAATTTTACCTAAGGCTACAGATTAAAACTTTCAATTCCGATATCGGAAAATGCACTCAGAACTAAAATAGTTTACCAATTCAGAAACATTTTCAAGTTTAAACTGTAGATATGTTAACTAAACACTTAAACTTTGAAATCATGAAAACTAGAATTCTATTACCAGCTGTGTTATGGTGTATGCTTAGTTTAAATGCCTGCCGAAATACAGACAACAGCACAACCAATACTTTGGCAGATTCTTCACTTGAACAAACAATGACCGATACTTCGGCAGTAAACCGGGGCGAAGGAATGCAGTTCTTTTTAGAGAAAGCCGCTATTGCTGGTAATATGGAAGTAGAAATTGGTAAAATGGCTGAATCAAAAGCCAGCAACCCCAGAGTTAAAGAATTTGCCGAAAAAATGGTTAAGGACCACACCAAAACAAACAATAATTTAAAAAAACTGGCCGACAATAAAAAAATAACAATCCCCACATCTATTCCTGAGGCAGATCAAAATCATATAAATGAGATGGCAAAATTATCTGGAGCTCAATTTGATAAGCACTACATGGATATGATGGTAAAAGATCATGTAAAAACACTTGATCTGTTCAAATCAGCTACAACTTCTGGAGATATAGATGTAAGGAGATTTGCAGCCAGAACACTTCGTATGATAGAAGGGCATTATAAACTTGCTACTGATTTAAGCTTTGACTTAAAATAAGAAAGAAGAAGTACCAGGTATCTGTCTACTAGCGTAATAATGCAGTTGCACACCATAACAATGGAGCCTGTCCATGTAGGTCTCCTATGTTCCGCTTGCGATCCAAATAATACTGGCGATCATTCTTCTTATTTGTACCCTCGCAAACCTCTCTTACCTCATCATTTTCATTGATGTACGTAATTAGGGCGAGCCAGCCTTTCCGTGCCGCTTTGCCATAAACTTCCTTATCTAACCAACTGTTTTTTACCCCGGTAATCATTGCAAAAGTAAACATTGCGGTTGATGATGTTTCTTCCCAAGCCTCAGGATCATCAATCAACTGCCGCCACATACCATTAGGAGCCTGATACTTAAGAAGCGAAGCCATCATGTCTTTGTACCCCTTCATAATTCGTTCATAATTTGGATTACTTTTGGGTAATGACCTAAGCAGTTCAGCCATACCCGCTGCCATCCAACCATCGCCCCTACCCCAAAAAAAAGGAACATCCGGTGCATGATAAAACAAACCATTTGGTTCCTGAAGCTTAGCTAAATAAAAAACCATCTCTTTAGCTGCCCGATCTATATACTTTACCTCTCCGGTTGCCCTGTATGCTTGAGCTTGAACAGCTGTTATCATAAACATATCGTCTATCCATAAACGCGTTTGCCAGGTATAGCCTTGATTGTAAAACCCATGCGATTCAGCTTTAACCCTTGGTCCTTCAGGCGGCCCCCACTGTTTATCTGCAATTGACAATCCGAGATCAAGATATTTTTTACCCTTTGTTTGCATGTAAAGTTCTAAGGGCACGGCTCCAAAAACACTATAATCAACATGATCAGGTATGGGAATCATTTTTGCTTCTTCACCAAACAAAGGCTCAAACCTATTGGCTAATTTCCTAACCAGCTCTTTATTATTACTTTGCTTTGCAAATGTTAATGCTCCATACCACGTACACGTTTCTGGATAAGTGATCACCTTAGGCGGTCCTTGCTTATTAAAATTTGTATGCGGTGTTATGATAAAACGATTTGCTATTCTAATTCCAATTTCTTTTGGAGATGTTCCAATTGGCCAATTCTTCAAATCAGCTTCTTTTGATTGCGCCTTTACACTTCCCTGCCCAACAATCATAAAGCCGGAAATAAATGCTATTACACTAAGAATTTGGTTTTTACTCATGGCTCTTTATTCTCTTTAGTTCAATGGTAATTTATTCATTCTGAATTGCAAGTGCAATTTGAGTAATACTTAGGGCTAATCTATGGCCACGATTAGCTAAGTACTCAACTGTATTGGCATATTTAGTTCATCAAATTTTTTTGATCCTGAAAATGTTTATCTTTAATTATGAGTTCTCGCAGACGGTTTCTTAAAGAGGCAGCATTGCTAGCTGGAGGTACATTTATAGCGTCATCTTCTGTAGGAAATTTTTTCATCCCTAAAAAGAAAAAAGTCATTATTATAGGTGCAGGATTTGCTGGTTTGTCTGCCGGCTATGAACTCTATAAGAGAAACATTGATTTTGAAATTATTGAATGCCGAAAAGAAGTTGGGGGCAGGGTATTTTCCCATACAATAGATGAAAAGGAAAAGCTCATCATTGAACTGGGAGCAGAATGGGTTGGAGAAGATCATACACTGCTTCGCAGTCTTTGCAATCAGTTTAATCTTCCGCTGGATAATAATCAGTTTAAAACCCAGGTTATCTACAAAAACAACTACTACCAATCACTTGATGAAATTATAACACCACAATGGAGTGAAACGTATGACAAATTGATTTCAGGCTATCAGAAATTAAATGAAGCTCAAAAGGATACCCTTGGAAAAAAGCTTGACAAAATTGATTGGTGGCGTTACCTTGTAAACAATGGTTGCAAAGGGGTTGATTTGGATTTAAGAGAGTTAATAGACAGCACAGATTTTGGTGAAAGTATACGCAATGTATCTGCATATTCAGCTCTTGATGAATATGCAAAAAGCAGTAAAAATTCCATGAACGAAATGGATTACAAAATAAGAGGAGGAAATCAACAACTGGCATTTAAATTTAAATCATTATTTTCTGACAAGATAAAACTAAACACCAGGGTAAAAAAGGTAGTACAAGGCAACAAGGTACATGTACATTGTGAAGGTGGCTACATTGCCCAAGGCGATAAACTAATCTGCACTGCTCCTACTTTTGCTGTAAAAAAGATTGACTGGCAGCCAGCTCTTCCATCATCCATGGCTTATGCAATAGATGCGTTACAATATGCACGTATCAACAAAAATGCATTCGAATTTAACAGCCGTTTCTGGAAAGATGAAAGTTTCGATATGATTACAGACACATCGGGTCATTATTTCTATCATGCCACAAAAAATCAAAAGTCAGAAAAGGGTGTTCTAATTTCATATACTATCGGAGACAAAGCGGCTGTTGTTGCCAACCAAACTGAAAAATGGAGAGCTGAGATGGTACAACAGTCTTTACAAGCCGCTTTTCCTAATGTAAATTCAATGTTAGAAAACCAGGTAAACTATTATTGGGGCAATAATGAGCTATCGATGGGCGCCTATGCAATGTATGGAAAAGGGCAATGGTTTGATTTATTTCCCAAATTAAATGCACCTCATATCCATACTCATTTCGCTGGCGAACACTTGTCTGAAAACTGGCAAGGGTTTATGGAAGGTGCATTGGAAACAGGCAAACAAGCAGCTCATAAAATATAAAAGAACAGACAACAAGAAATGAGGTTAAATAATATTGGTTTTAGCTTGATGCTACTTTGCGGCTCTATATCTATTGCAAATGCACAACAGAGTAAAGTAGTTACCCTTGACAATTTCTTTAATCATGAAACAAAAAAAGACAAGGATGGAAATGATATCAGGTTTCATTATACATGGGAAGATCAAACACTAAATGGATATTCCATACTTGGTAACATTTTTAAAGCGAATGGATTTCAAATTAAAAACCTTGATAGCGGGCCAACGCTTACTTCCCTAAAAAGCACCGACATATACATTATTGTTGATCCGGACAATACCAGGGAAGCACCAAATCCAAATTACATTAACAAACAACATATCCATACTATTACCAAATGGGTAAAAGCCGGAGGCATCTTGGCATTACTTGCCAATGATAGTGCTAATACTAACTTAACTCAGTTAAATGTTCTGGCAAAAAACTTTGGTATTAATTTTTCCAATAAAAACAGAAACATGGTAAAAGGGAAAAATTATGAAACAGGAACAGTAAACGTTCCACAAGGAAATGATGTATTTACTGCCTCTAAAAAATTCTATATAAAGGAACTTTCAATTCTTCAGTTAAATGCACCAGCCCAAGCTTTAATTACAGAACAGAATGACATCATTATGGCTACGGCAAAATATGGAAAAGGCTTTGTTTTTGCCCTTGGCGACCCATGGATTTATAATGAATATGTTGATGGAACCCGAATTCCATCAACATACGAAAACTATAATGGTGCAGTTGAACTGGTAAAATGGCTTAGTTCAAAAATATCTCATCAATAAATAACCAGGCCGGCTGTCCTTTACCCGGATGCCATTCGGGTAATTTTTTAAAGTTTTTGCCCACTATCTTTACGCACGAAACATTTCTAGGTTCAAATTTCGCATCCAATTTTAATAGTGCATTCCCTTCATCTTTAACCGGCATTTGGTTCTTTATAACCTTCAATAATTTAAGACTTTTTTTATCAGCCCCACCCCAAATCTCTACCTCTTGCGGAAGCAAAATATAAGCCTGTACCTGTCGCATTACATTAAGCGTTACAGATTTTAAAGATATTGGTTGCTTAAAGAACATTATAGCCTCCATATTATTCTCTCTAAAACCAATCCATTTACCATTATTAACATCAAAATCACCTAGCTGATTATCAAGCAGCACCTTTGGCCCCTCAGATTTGTACTTTTCATTTGCCGGTAATAGAAATGCCATACTATCGGGTTTATAATTGCTCTGATAAAAGTTAAAACTTACCACATCGCTGCTATACCATCCCGCTTTATAAGCTTTTACTTTAAGGGTAGCAGTTTCCTTAATCACAATTTCCTTATCATACAAAAGAGATTTAAGACTATCTGGTTCTGAGCCATCAGTAGTATACCTGATTTGTACCCCATTTATAGGATGCTTAACCTGAAGGGACAAAGAACTTTTAAAAATAGAAACATCGGTAGTCAAACGAGGCTGATTTAATTTAACCGGATTCTTTCCATCATCTTTAAACCCACCTATCACCGTTAGCTCCTTATTCATTTTCTGTAGCTGGGCTATCTCAGTCTCTTTTAAACCGGTATTCCATAAGGTCAGTTCTTTAAGGCTTTTCATACCAATAAGCTGCTTTACTGAACCAAAATTAACCTTAGTTCCCGACAACGATAAGGCATTTAAATGATTTAAAGATTTTAGATACTTGAGCCCATCACCTTTAACATCAGTAAAATTCAGATTTAATTTACGCAGGTTTCCAAACCCTCCAATTATCTTTAACTCTTCGTCTTTCACCGGTAAATTATTCAGATTTAATGATACAATCTGCTTTTTAAGCGGTTCCAGTTCTTTAACCGCCTCAGGCTTATAAATACTTCTGTTATATATATTTACCTCCAAAGCTGGCGAGACTTTATCCAACGGATAAATTACGCGGTAATTATTGTTTAGCTTCTTAACCGTGGACTCATCAGCAGCTGCGAAGTCATAATTTTCCTCAACAGCACCTACAGGTCCAAGTAACGAGGCCGATAGCACCCTTAAAGAATCACTTTTTGGTAATTCAATAACCTTTTTCTTTAAATCGGCATTATCTTTTACCCATAATGCTAAAATGGTAATTTCTTCAGGTGTTAACTGAGATTTACTCTTAGGAGGCATGTGCTTTTTATCATCAACCGGAAGATGTATCCGTTCTAGCAATAAGCTTATTTCAGGTTTCCCTGGCACAAACAATTTACCATTCTTGCCACCTTTAAGCATAGATTTGGCATCAGTAAGAATTAAACTACCCTTCGCTTTTTCTAAGTTATGACAGCTTAAACACTTCTCATTAAATATGGGCATTACCACATCATCAAATATTACAGCTTTGTCAACCGGAACCTTTTCTTTAGCCGGTATTAAAGCTGCCAGTACAAAATTATCTCCGTGCGTTAATGTAGCACCATAATGGCCTGTAACAATTAAACACAAAACAGTAATAACGGCACCTGCTTTTGCTACAGAAGCCTTATACCACGAAGAATTTCTGGACCAATAGATAATTGAAGAAAAAAATACAATACTTACCCCTGTCCATTTATGCCATTGCAAAGTGCTGCCACTATACCCCTCCTCTTTAGACAGGAACAGCCCCATAATAACAGTTACTGCAGCCAGTAATACCCCTGTTAGCAATAACCCGGTAGTGAAATTTTGATACAATTTCTCTCCGGTATATGATTCCTTAAAGCGAAAGAATTCCAGAAGCATTGCCAACAACAAAAGCACAATCGGAAAATGCAGAATCATTGGGTGCAACCTTCCTAGTGGCTGTAGCCAATATGGAACGGCAATCTTCTCTCCAAATATTAATAAAAAGACAATAAAGATATTTAACGCAAATAATGCATTTTCTGTAAAACCCTTAAGCGTAATTCTCATAAAAATTATGCGCGCGTAAATTTATATGGATAAACTTTTCCAGATGCCCATTGAGCTACATAAAGGTTTTCATCATCATCTACACATACATCATGTGGGTTCAGGAAAATCTTTTCAGCCTGAGACATTGGCTGTAATAAGCCATCAGTATAAACCGGTGCAGAACCACCAATATTAGATACTACCTTATTATTCTTATCTAAAATGGTAACAAAACCACTGTTTTCTTTATTCAGGTCCGGCGATCTAAGTACCGCTGCATATAAGTAATCATTTTTAATAACCGGTCTGCATACACAGGCTCCCGGAAGAGCAATTACCTCTTTTAAATTACCTGCCATATCAAAACGTTTAAAACAATTACGTGTACGATCTGTAACAATCAACGATGCTTCTCCATGCCTTTTATCAATGCAAACGCCATGTGCATTATCCAGGTTCTTTGTTTCCGGGCCTCTTCCACCAAAATAGCTTAACAATTTACCTTCAGCATTATAATGCAAAACATACTGCAAACCGTAACCATCGGCAATAAAGAAATCACCATTATCTGCAACTGCTACCTCTGTAGGCACATATTCTTCATTCTTTTTATACAAACCCGTTTCCATCGGACAATCTAGTGTCATCAGGATCTTCCCTTCCAAAGTAGTTTTATATACCTGATGCCTGTTGGTATCTGTAATAAAAAGAAACTCTTTGCCACCTTCTTTCGAAAGCGTTAATCCATGCGCACCAGGAAACTCATGCCCCCATGAATCCAACAGCTTTCCTGATTTATTATAGATAAGAACATTATTTTTGGTCTCGTTAGTTAACAAAATAATTCGTCCTTTTTTATCCTGCACCATTTCGTGGCAATCGTTTACAGGGTTCTTTAAGGGGTTTAATTGTCCCCATTTAGCATCCATGGTATAGCGCATATTGTCGTGGCCATACACAGGTCCTTTTGAATTTGCCAATGTATCTTTCATAATAAAAAATCCTGCAGAAACTGCGGTTGTATGTTTTAAAAATTCTCTTCTTTTCATAAAATATTGTTATGCTATAATGTCTTTAATTACTTTACCCGCTACATCAGTTAATCTATACCTACGGCCCAGATGCTTAAATGTAAGCTTCTCATGATTTAACCCCAATTGATTAAGAACTGTTGCATGAAAATCGTTTACATGCACAGGATCTTTTACAATATTATATCCAAACTCATCCGATTCTCCGTATACAATACCGGGCTTAATTCCGCCCCCCGCCATCCAAATACTAAAGCAGCGCGGATGATGGTCACGACCATAATTATCTTTGGTCATAGCCCCCTGGCTGTAATTGGTACGGCCAAACTCACCTCCCCATATCACCAGCGTTTCATCAAGCAATCCTCTTTGCTTCAAATCAGTTATTAAAGCTGCCGATGCCTGATCCACATCTTTAGCCTGTCCGGCCATTTCATTAGGTAAATTACCATGCTGATCCCATCCCTGATGATACAATTGTACAAAACGCACCCCATTTTCACTTAGTTTGCGCGCCAGTAAACAATTGGCAGCAAAAGTTCCTGGAACCAGACAATCTGGGCCGTAAAGTTTTATAATATCGTCAGGTTCTTTAGATAGGTCTGTTATTTCGGGAACCGCAGTTTGCATCCTGTATGCCATTTCGTACTGCTGAACTTTGGCATTTATCTCCGGATCGCCAAATTCCTTGTACGACATTTCATTCAGCTCAGCCAGTTTATCAAGCATTTTTCTTCTCTCAAACCTGTTCAGGCCTTCCGGATCTTTTAAATAAAGCACCGGATCCTCTCCGCTGCTAAACTGCACACCCTGATGTGTGGAGTCAAGAAATCCATTAGTCCACAGTTTTGAGTATACACCTTGCCCATTACCTTTACCTCTTGAAAGAAGTACAGTGAACGCAGGCAGGTTTTTATTTTCACTGCCTAAACCGTAACTAAGCCATGCTCCCATACTTGGCCTATTTCCCTGCTGCGCTCCTGTCTGAAAAAAGGTTAATGCCGGATCATGATTTATTGCTTCCGTAAACATCGACCTGATAATGCAAATATCATCAACAACTTTAGCCGTATGCGGGAATAAATCACTAATCCACGCCCTAGACTGGCCGTATTGCTTAAAATCATAATAAGAACCTACCAACGGAAAAGACGATTGATTGGCTGTCATACCTGTAAGGCGCTGCCCAGCCCTGATAGATGCAGGAAGCTCCTGCCCCATCATTTCTCTAAGCTTTGGCTTATAATCAAACGATTCCAGTTGTGAGGGTGCACCGTTCTGAAAAAGATAAATCACCCTTTTTGCTTTAGGGGCAAAATCCGGAATCCCAGGCGGAAGCCCTGCTTCTTCAAAACTACCGGCAAACAGATCAGGAATTAATAAAGATCCCAATGCAACACTCCCCAGCCCCAAACTTAATTTTGAAAGGAAACGGCGTCTGTTAAAGTTAAGCCCATGCTCCAAAATATTCTTTTCCATAATTAGGATTTTGTAATGGTTTCTTCTAAATTATATATTGCTGCAATTACCTCCATCATTGCTGCAAGTTCAGTTTTATTGTTTTTTTGTGAAAGCGGATATTCTCCAACGGCCAAAACTTTATCTGCATTTGCCTTTTGTTTAAACACTTTCAACTGATCTGCATAGTAAGCGGTAAGCACCTGTACTTCCTCTTTCTTAGGCTTTCTGCATACAATTCTTCTAAATGCTGTACCTATCTTAGCTTCTGCAGTTCCTTTACCTTGTAATAACTTATCGGCCAAAACGCGCGAGGCTTCCAACACGGTTGGATCATTCATCATTGCCAAAGCCTGAAGCGGAGTATTTGTTTTTAATCTTTTAACCTCACATTGGTCTCTGTTACTGGCATCAAAAATTCCCATTACCGGAGGCGGAACAGTTCTTTTAATAAAAGTATACATGCCTCTGCGATACAGGCTTTCGTTATGATCCTGCTTATAGTTAGCCAATAATCCCCTACCTGATGTTGCGGCTTCCCAAAGGCCAGGTGGCTGATAAGGCTTAACACTTGGCCCGCCTATTGTTTTAACCAACAAACCACTGCTTGAAAGCACTACATCTCTAACAAGTTCGGCAGGGATACGATAGCGTGGAGCCCTGGCCAGAAGTATGTTCTCAGGATCTGTCTTCAATTTTTCTGCTGATACAACAGCTGATTGTCTGTACGTTGCCGATGTTACTATTTGTTTAACCAGGCGCTTAATGTCCCATCCATGGTTAATAAAATCAACCGCAAGCCAGTCTAGCAATTCAGGATGCGAAGGTAATTCGCCCTGCATACCAAAATCTCCGGAAGTTTTAACAATGCCCCGTCCAAAAAACTCTTGCCAAACCTGATTTACAAATACCCTTGATGTAAGCGGATTTTTCTTATCAAACAGCCATTGTGTTAGCCCCAGTCTATTTTTAGGATATTTGTCGCTAAATGAAAGTAATGATTTAGGAGTTCCAGCTTCAACCACTTCGCCATGAGCATCATACACCCCTCTTTTTAGCAAATAAGTTTTACGAACCGTATCCTGATCGCCCATAACAGAAACGATTAGCTTATTCGTATCCTGCTTATTTACAAATTTCAGTATTTCCTTAACGTCAGCATTGCTGATTTCCATTAGTGGTTTTTTGGCATAAGTTTCCGGACCACCTACAACCGACTCAAGCCCTACTTCTTTTACATTATTGAAAAAGGCAAATACCTGATAATATTCTTTTTGTGAAAATGGATCGTATTTATGATCATGGCAATGTGCACACTCTAACGTAACACCAATGATGGCTTTTCCAAAAGTATTTGTCCTATCGGTAACATACTCAACCCTATATTCTTCATCAATTACCCCGCCCTCTTCCGTTATCTTATGGTTTCTGTTAAATCCTGTTGCCAAAAGCTGCTCTTTTGAAGCATTTGGCATCAAATCGCCAGCAAGTTGCCAGCTAATGAATTTATTATAGGGCATATTTTCATTAAATGCATGAATTACCCAATCTCTCCATGGCCACTGACTACGGTAATTATCATCCTGATAACCATGAGAATCTGCATATCTGGCAACATCCAGCCAGTGTAACGCCATTCTTTCGCCATAAGCCGGACTTGCTATCAAAGATTCCACAACTTTCTCGTAAGCATTGCTGCTGGAGTCGGCTAAAAATTTATCCATCATCTCTACAGATGGTGGCAAACCGGTAATATCCAGGCTTGCGCGTTTTAACAACCTTTCCTTATCCGCTTCCGGATTTGGTGCAATCCCTTTATGCTCGAGTTTATCAAGCACAAAATAATCAATCTCATTTTTAGCCCACTTCGCATCTTTTACTTTTGGTGTTTGAGGTAATTTAGGAGGTGTAAAAGCCCAATGTTTCTCATATTTCGCACCCTGCTTAATCCATTTCTCTATTATAGATATCTCGTGGGCAGTTAATTTAAGATTAGATGACTTTGGAGGCATTATGTATGCAGTATCCTGCGTAGATATCCTTAAAAATACTTCAGAAGCATTAGGCTTAAATGGCACTAGCGCATGTGCTGATGGGTTTTCTTTTAAAGCTTTATAAGCTTCTGATGCAATATCCAATCGCAAATCGGCTTCCCGTTTATTTGCATCGGGGCCGTGGCAGGCGAAACATTTATCAGAAAGAATTGGCCTTACATTAAAATTATAGCTGATGCTATCTGGCATCTGTTCTTCACCAACCTGATTAGAAGACGGACCATTACATGCCTGTATAACATATACAATAGCAAAAAAAATCAGCATTAAATAAAAAAGCCTACGACACATGCGATAAATATTTGGTTTCACTTGTACAGACAATCTATAGATTGTATGCTTTTATAAATGTAAAACAAATACTTTAAAATATCAATTTTTTATTTTTTAAAACAAAAGAATCATATTTATAATTCTTAAATTGTATAGAACATTTCTCAACTAATATTTTCTAATTATGAATCCAGAATTTAACGATGTACCTCTGATAAAAAATTCAGAAAAAAACAGATTCGAACTTAAAACAGATGATTATGTGACTCTTATAGATTACAAGGAACGTAACAATAAGATATGGTTAATCCATACGGAAGCACCCGAAGAACTTAAAGGCAGAGGGACGGCAACTGCTATAGTTGAGAAAACATTAGCCTACCTGGAGGACAACAATTACAAGCTCATCCCTCTATGTCCATTTGTAGTAACATATTTAAAAAGACATACCGAATGGAACAGAATTTTAGATGAAAGCGTAACTCCTTTCTAATTCTATTTTATAAAGTACCGCCCCCCTTTAACAGTATTAAAGCTAACCACGGTGCTTTTTTCGGCATTTAATGCCATCTTCTTACCTGCATTATTATAAACCGAAGTACCTGCAGGCAACTGAACATAGCATTCAGCACCGCTTACCGACAAGATTTCTGCTTTAGTTAGTTTACTATTATTCCAGCTAAAACTAACTTCAAAGCCATTTCTTGTGCGCATTCCTTTTATGCTACCCTTACTCCAATCGGCACTGGTAGGCAAAGCAGGCAATAAACGTATTACGGAATGCTTACCGTTACTTTGCAATAGCATTTCGGCTATAGCTGCTGTACCACCAAAATTCCCATCAATTTGAAATGGCGGATGTGCACAAAACAGGTTGGCATAAGTACCGGCACCACTGGTCATCGAAATTTCACTTCCGGCAACAGCAGGTGTAAGCAGTGCTTTAAACACCTTCCAGGCATGATCTCCATCGCCCAATCTGGCCCAGAAATTCACTTTCCATGCTCTAGACCAACCAGTTCCACCATCACCTCTTCTTTCCAGGGTTTTTCTGGCAGCGTCCATCAACAAAGGCGTTTCTAACTGAGTAATTTCATCGTACGGATACAAGCCATATAAATGAGAAACATGACGGTGGGTTACTTCAGGATCTTCATAATCTCTTATCCACTCCTGTATACCGCCTGTTTTTTTACTAATCTGATTTGGGGCTAAACGCGACTTTAGCTGTTGCAAACTATCGGCCCAACTTTTATCTACCCCTAATAAATTAGCCGCAGCAATGGTATTACTTAGCATTTCCCGTCCAATCTGCATGTCCATTGTTGGCCCCATTGTGGTTTGCCCCACAAAGCCATCCTCAGTTTTATAAGAGTTTTCAGGAGAATTAGAAGGTGCAGTTACCAGCCATTTCGTTTTCGGATCTTCAATTAAAATATCAGTATAAAACTTTGTTGCCCCCTTTAATACCGGATAAATCTCGGCCAATGTCTTTTTGTTTGGGTTATATAAATAATGTTGCCACAAGTGCCCGCATAGCCATGCACCGCCAGAAAGCACCGAACCCCAGGATGCATGCTCACCAGGAGCAGTAAAACCCCATGGGTTTGCAATTACATGGGCAACCCATCCTGTACTGTTATAATAAGCCTTTGCTGTTTTCTGGCCTGGTGCCACCAAAAACTTGGTAAATTCAATTAACGGCTTATGTATATCTCCTAAATTGGTATTCTCTGCAAGCCAGTAATTCATCTGCACATTTATGTCCAGGTGATAATCGCCATTCCATGGCGTTTGGTATTCTTCGGCCCAAATTCCTTGCAGGTTAGCAGGCAGGCCACCCGGACGAGAGCTCGATATCAATAGATATCTTCCAAAGTTGAAATAAAGTGCAGGCAAGGTTACATCACGTTCTCCTTTAGCAAAACGCACTAACCGTTCTTCTGTCGATAAAGCCGCAATGTCGGGATCTTCCGTTTCGCCAAGTTGAATTTTACAACGATTATAATAGGCCTGAAAATCTTTACGTTGCTCCGTTTTTAATGCCAGCCACGAAAGCTTGCTTGCCGCATCAACATATTTTTTAGCAACTGGTAAAGGTGCTGCGCCGCGCTGCATTACATTTGGCCAGTTCATATCTGTTGCAGCGCTGATTACAATAAGGCATTCTGTAGCTCCATTAACTGTAAGCGCATTGCTTTTTGCAGTTATTTTACCTGTTGATGAAATGGCTTTTGCATAGGCTGCAAAAAGAATCCCCTTATCGCCATTACCACCTGGCAATTGCCCCGTCATGGTAAGCCCATTTCCCTGAGCAGAAAACGTTGCATTCTCTTTTCTGCTTAACGACAGATCAAAATTTAGCGCTTTTGCTTTGCTCGAGGTTAAACGAATAACAATAGCTTGCTGAGGGGCACTAACAATTACCTCTTCTTTAAAACTTATACCTGCCCTATTCCATTCCGTAACTGAAATGGCTTTATCTATACTCAAAGTTCTTTTATAACCCGTTACCTTTGCGGTTGTATCTTTCCAGTTAATAAACATATCTGAAAGTATCTGGTAACATCCAAATTTCACATTTGCACCATTACCAAAACCAGAACCTGCTCCGGCACTTGTAAAATATTTTTGCAGCAGCTCTTGTGCTTCTTTGTTTTTACCTTCTTTTAATAATTGCTGAATTACCGGCAAATGGGCAGCTGCATCATCCCTGTTAGGGTTTTCTACACCGCCAGACCACATCGAAATTTCGTTTAATACGATCCGCTCCTTGTTTGGATTACCAAATACCATTGCACCTAATCTACCATTACCAACAGGACTGGATTGGGTAAAATGAGTTGCCGGCGAATTAAATTTCACTTCCTGATCTGTTTGAGCGAACAAAAACAAACCACTTGAGGCAAAGCAAAAAAACGATAAACAGGTTTTTTGTAATAAATTCATCTTTGGTATTTATTTGGTACTCAAAGAAAAGATATTACAGGGCTTATAAATTATCGATTATTGTCAAATCATTAAGCGAAATTAGCATACTCCGGAAAAAAGCTATTCATAACCATTTTTTATTACCATTACTGAACCCGGCTTTGCGGTCAATTCTAAAAACCCATTTCCATCAGATTTAATTTTAAACCCTGTATTTGAGGAAACAAAGTGTGTTTTAAATGGAAGTTTCAATTTGGTTGCCCCACCTTTTTCTGAAACTATCTTAACCTCATCTACCTGTCCGTCTGCTTTTTTTGCACTTACAAGAAAAGCCCCCTCAGTACGCAGATTTTTAAACGAAGCATCTTTCCATTCGGCCGGTATGGCAGGCATAATTTCAATAAAACCGGCATAACTTTGTAATAGCATCTCTTGCAATCCCGATGCGAAGGCAAAATTTCCTTCAAGTGTAAAAGGTCTGTATTGAAATTTTGATAATCCTGATTTTGTTTGGTCACCATTTAAATGGAAGCTGTTTACAGAGCAAAAGGCCTTTGCAAATATCTCCAGGTCCTTTGCGGCGCCCTCTCCATCCTTAGCCCGAGCTTTCATGTTTGCCAGCCACGAATAAGAATACCCACACCAGTAATCTGGCCCAACCTTGTCTAATAACTGTATGGTATTTTTAATAATAGATTGTGCTTTTGCCCCATCCTCCCATTTTATTAGCCCTAAAGGATGAATTGCCATCATATGAGAGAAATGCCTGTGCGATTCTTTATAATCTAAAGTTGGTGCAAATTTGAGTTCATCATTATTTGTTATCGAAAAATCATCAAATTCGTTTAGCAGTTTGCTCCACTTAGCAGCCTCGGTTTTTAATCCAAGCTCTGTAGCCAGTTCTGCAGCAGCCTTAAAAGTAAATTTCATTAGAGCCAGATCGTAATTAGTATTTTCCAAAAACCAGGCACTAAGGTCATTGTCATTAATCTCCGGACTAGAGCTAATTTTCAGTTTTCTATGTCCGCTTGCATCATTAACTGTTATATTTTCAAGAAATAAAGCCGTTCCTTTAATCCATGGGTAAGCCTTATTTTTAAGAAAAGCCCTGTCCATGCTATAACGCCATTGAAGGTAATAATGCTGGGCCAGCCACGAAGAAACTGTTGGCGACAATGAATATTGTATCCATCCACCCATTTCTGTTCCGTCTAATGTAGTTACTCCCGGAACCGCAATCCCCTCTGCACCAAAGTAAAGTTTGGTATACCTTTTATAGTTTGCCTTATTTTGCTCCATATGATTAATGTATCCCATGGCTTCGGTAAGATGGTTCCCGCTGTAAGCAGGCCAGTAACTAAGCTGCGTATTTAAATCATGATGGTAATCGCCTTTCCAGGGTGGTATCCTGCCGTTATCAGCAGTCCACACCGCCTGCAACGAAATTGGGGGCGCATCTGCCCTGGCTACCGAACCAAATTTATATTGTTCCAAATACCACTGCTTTTCTATTAAAGTATCGGGCACATGAATTGCAGACTTGCTCCAAAAAACATTCCACCACTTGGTGTGGGCTGTAAAATCTTTATTAAAATCAGATAAAATGGCACTTTGAGTAACTACCGAAGCCTTTTTATTGATAGGTTTACCCGTATACTGCGAAGAGATGCTCCAAACGCCCTCTACAGTTTTACTGTCAATTCTTTTCCACCTAACGTTAATATCATAAGTAAACCCGCCCCAGCCTTCCTGATGATAGGTAATACTATTTTTTCCATCCTGCTTAATTGTTCCCTGTTTATATCCCAATCTCGACAAGTCATCGCCACCAACCGGATCGCCAGAAACTTTAACCTCGCCCTGATATCTTGGAGCTATCAAATGTGGTATAAAATCGCCACTTACATTTTCAAATCTGAACCAGCCAATTGGCTTTACAGCATCAACAAAGGTTTTAAGGGTAACTCCATTAGCCCATTTAACTTCGCAAAGTGCATTGTTTACAGACAAATGAACATCTACGGCCTTGCCCCAATCTTTTGTTTCAAATTCGAGGGCCCCTGCGGGTATTTTGGAAGGTGCAGGCTCATTATCATAAGGTGCATCAAAATAGTCTTGTACAGGCTTGTAATCCTTTTTATTTACCTGATCTATAACCCATTTATAGCTAAACTCTTTACGATGCAAACCTTTCATTGGGCGCATGTCCCAAATATCTACCCTATCTAAAGAAAACCTTAATCGTTCTCCCTTTTGCCAAATTAAAGCACCTAAAGTTGCATTGCCTAAGGGAACAGCTTCGTCCCATTGGGATGCCAGCTTATTGAAGCGCAAATCATGTTGTGCAGATTGTCCGGTTGCTGTAATTGATGCAAATGTAAAAAGCAGTAATGCAATTGTTTTATTCATAAGATTTCCTAACCTACTTTAAAAGTAGGTTATTTTATGATAAGTTTTGCATATCTTCTTCAACTTCATCTTCATCCCTAGTATCTATAAATTCAGTAGCGTGCTTAGCACGCATAATTGGTAATGCAGGCAGTATACCACCCAATCCAATACCAAAACAAGCCAACATTATCAGCATAACGACTCCTAAAAGACGTACAGTTTTCTTAAAGCATTTCATAAAAAAAGTGTGGAAAAAGCCCTTCGGCCATTAAATCTCTTGTAAAAAACAGATAGTATTAGAAAACTAAACTAAGCCGGGAGGCTTGTTTTTTGAGATTCCATATGAAAAAGAAATATCCTGGCAGCTGAAGTACCAATTAGAAAATTAATTAATAAAACCAGAAGAGAATTGGCGTTAAACGCTATATGAACCATCCGGTTTTTAAATATCAGGATATTTTCAAAAGCATCTCTTAATAAAGATGGGTTAAAATAAGCCGGTCTATTTTTTTCAATAAAACTCTTGTAGAATATTTTGTGGACTTTTATTTCATCCTGATTAAGAATTCTTTTTTCTGTAGTATATATTGAATTAACAGAATAGCTAACATTATATTGAGCAGATAATGCAAATAAGTTAACGAATATAAAAAGCCCCATAGTCCAATGGAGAAATAGCCCTTTATAATTCACAGACTTAATTTTCATCATATTACATCAATGATAATCAATTTTAAAAACTTAACGATGGCGTTAATTCCTCGCAATGAAAGCCTTTGTCTTTTAAAATATAATTAACCATAGGTGCACAAGGAACAGAGCTTACCACACTTAGTATTCTATCAATTCCATCGGTCCTGAATGACCAGTTGTTTTCTCCGAATATGATATCCATAATAGGTCTGATAGAAATCAACTCGTATTTATCTTTTACCGAAGTTTTAAAACTAATTGTGTTCATCGCTTTATGATCTATCTAATGAATAACTTACCATAAAGATGAGGGTTATTACTAAATCATACCAGTTCTACCCGGCTAAAACAGACAAAAAAACCGACGAATGGTAAGAAAACGTCGGTGAAAAAATCAGGGTGCAATTGAATTATTCAATTTGCACCCAGGTATAACTTTCTGGCTTAAGTGTACAGGTATACGAAATCTCGTAATCTCTGTTTAAAGTATACTTTTTAGCCACTCCTTCTTTCTCTTTTACCGTAGCTGTGGTAGTTAAACCAGTATAATACAAAGGAACTTTTATTGTGCGGGTAATTTCTTTTTTAGATGGGTTATACAACATCATTAAACCTTTGGTTTTTAGCTTAGGGTTTACGTGTAATATACCATCCCAATCCCTGCCATCGGCTCTTCTTAAGTGTATAATTTCTGAGTTCAGTATATCTCTGTATTTCTTATACCAATCTATTACCTTAATTACAGTTTGCTTGGTGGTTTCGGTATCATATAAACGCGGGCCACGATAACAAGCCTGTACACCTGCACCGTAATACTGCATCATTAACTGTTCGTAATCTTTTAAATGGTCTTTTAGCGGTTCTAAAACTGCCTCGGCTCCACCGCCCTGATAAACGGTTAGGGGAACAAAACCCCAGCTCATAGACGAAGTTTTTTCCCACGTGCCATCAAATATATTCTGACGGTTCAGGATCATCTGATTGGTTCTTGGCAATGAAAAATTGACCTCTCTGTAGCCTATTGCAATTTTATGAGTACCATCCAGAAAATACCAGTCTGGTGCGTTAATATACACCCCTCTTTCGTTCAATGTACGGTACAAATCTTTCTGAATCTCCATTTGTTTCCACTGCGAATCTTCTAAACCTTTATGGCCCGGATGCGAGGTCGAAGCACAAACATCTCCAGGATACGGACCATCATTTTCCCATATATCGAAACCTGTTTTTGCATAAAAATTCTTTATTTTATCGCGATAAGCTAAGCCCCATTTACTGCCAAAACATGGTGCATTACCAAAAAATGCACCGCCTGTTTTTCCTGTTTTTGGGTTAATTACGTCATCTTCCTCGCTAATTTTTCTGGAGCTAAATAATGAATAGCTGCCAATAAATACTTTCTTGCTATGTGCATAATCTGCCAGTTCTTTCCACTTTTTAATATTCGCCGCCGTGGTATCTTCCATATTACAATGGCTGCCAAAACTTAATATTAATGCTTCATAGCCTGTAGCCGCACATTGATCTATTGCGGTTCGTACCTGATCGTCATTTTTACTAACCAGGTGCATAAAAATTGGGTTGGCAGTAGTCCAGGGCGCTATGGCATTGTACATTTTGCGTATGGCCAAGCCTCTTCTTTCCCTATCATAACTATCCATTAACAGTTCTAGCGTGCGTACTGATTTAAAAATACCACCTTTTTCAAGATCAATGCCCGGTGCTTTATCAGGGTATACTTCTAATAAACATGGCGTTTGATAATCGTAATTAACTTGCGAGGTATAAGTAGAATCAACCTTCCAATGCGTTGTCTGATCGCTTAAATCGTATCGCATTGCGTTATTAAAAGCATAGTTAGTTTCTAAGTAAATGCCTTGTGGTTTAGCCATTTTTTCCGGCGATCCAACTACAGCGCTCTGCTCCTCAACCATTCCTAATATTTCATTAACTACACGATCAATTTTAAATGATTTATCTGCCTGATTTTGAATAGCTAACGACTTTACAATTAAAGGTAAACCATCGTACAATTCGTAATTTACACTTACCGTTAAACCCTTCAATTCATCGGCCCCTGCCTTGTATAGAAACGATACCATTTTGCCTGTAGGCTGCTGATTATTGCTGGCCCAGAACTTACTTTTCCAATTGATGTATGGCGAAATTGGTTTAATATCGAAAGAAACAAATTGAAAGGCATTTTTATCTGACGTAAATCTATCAAGCCATTCAGGTAAAAGGTAAGCATTTTCTTTTTGCCCTTTTAGGCCTCCAACCTCGTAATCCTTACCATTAATGGTTATGCGAGCTTCTGGTTTTATAGACCTTAGCAACTGTCTGCCGTTTATTAAATTCACATAATCAACACATGCCACATTAGGCGATATTCTGAATACCCTTTTGGTTAAACCGTTTTCAAGTACCACATCGTTCCCCGACTTATAAATAGCCGCTTTATAAGATTGCGAATTCAACAACCAATCTGCAGCGGCAGGTTTAGTTTTTGCCGAAGTACCCTGGGCACTGGCATTATTTAATTGCCCCAATAAGATTAGAGATGCGCAGGCAACAACATGCCTGAATTTAAGATTTTGTAACCCTTTCATGTTATTTTGCTTTTTTTACTGGTTTAGGGAAATAATCGGTAGAACTTTTGCGCTTATTGTTAAAAAACAATGCATAACGGATTAACTCGCCCTTTTTTAATACTACAGGTTGCTTGTAAACTAACGATTGCTCAGTTACATCAGATCCATCAGTTGTGTACCTAATAATACTTGCCTTTGTAGGATCGGTAAGTGTTACTTTAACTGTGCTATCAGCATTTACTACTGTTTCCCTTACTGCTACCGGAATTCTGAACTGAATACCCTGCTTATCATATCGCTGATATTGTGTGCTTAACCTGCCTTTAAAATCATCGAAATTTTTAAGTGCTTTTGGCGTCCAGTCAATCTCAGCTAAAGCAGCAATACGCGGATAAACCATATATTCAAAATAATCTTCGGTTCCAATAAACTCGGTCCATAAGTTACCTTGTGCGCCTAAAATATGTTTTGCCTCTGTTTCGTTTAATGCCGGGTGTACTGGTTCAAAAGCGTATACACTATCAATAGGCACCCAATAACCAATTGCCATTGGCTCAATTTTAGGATCGGCCTGATAACCATCTATATACAAATGTGAATAAGGCGACATGATTACATCATGGCCACTTTTGGCAGCTTTTAATCCACTTTCAACTCCTAACCATGAGTGTACTGTGGCATTGTCAGCAAGGCCTCCCTGCATAATTTCTTCCCATCCTATTATCTTTTTTCCTTTGCTGTTGATGAATTTCTCCATTCTCTGGATAAACCAGCTTTGAAGTGCAGCCTCGTCTTTTAAGCCTTCTTTTTTTATCCGAGCCTGACATTTAGGGCAGGTATGCCATGCATCGTGGGGAGCCTCGTCTCCACCAATGTGAATATACTGCGATGGGAATAAAGGCATTACCTCATTCAAAACATCTTCTAAAAATGTAAATACTGTATCGTTACCTGCGCAATAAAGATCTTTAGAAACTCCCCAAACCTTTCTTACTTCAAATGGTTTTCCGTTTTCGAAACTAACATCTCCGCAGGCAAGGTATGGATAGGCAGTAATGGCCGCTACAGAGTGGCCCGGCATTTCTATTTCAGGAATTACCTCTACGAATCTGGATGTTGCGTAGGCTACTACCTCTTTAATCTGATCCTGGGTGTAATAACCACCATATCTAACACTATCCACATCCTTTTTTCTATTGGGGCCAATTTGTGTTCCATTTCTGTAGGCAGCAATTTCCTGTAGTTTTGGATATTTTTTTATCTCTATTCTCCAACCCTGATCTTCTGTTAAATGCCAGTGAAATTTGTTTAATTTATGCTTAGCTAGCTGATCTATAAATTTCTTTATATACTGTACCGAGAACATATGGCGGCAGTTGTCCATAAGCATCCCTCTCCAGCTAAACCGAGGTTCATCTTCTATATAAACACAAGGCAGCTTTTTAGCTCCGTTAACGGGCACCAACTGCAATAATGTTTGAATTCCGTAAAATAACCCATTTTCTGTTCCCGCTTTTATAGAAACTCCGTTTGCTTTAACTTCTAACACATATCCCTCTTTTGAAGTTACCTTAGGGTCTATATTAAGGCTTATGGTTTTTGCATTTTTCTGCATCCACATACCTGTACGCAGCTCAGGTTTAATTCCTGCAGTTTCTTTAATAGAAGATTGGGCAAATTCTGCAAGCTCCTTTAAATTAGCGGATGGATAGCTGACGTATACATTTTTATCAAGCACAAGACTCCCTTTGCGTTCTTCCAGCTTGGCTGGTAAAGGAATTATTGAAATCTTGGATTGTGCAGACAATTTGAGTGTGCAAATCATCAGCAAAGCGATTGCTAACAGTCGGTTCATGTGTGTTTTTTGGTTATTTAAAATAAAACAGTTGTTGTTTAGTTTTGTAAACAAATGCTAGTTAACAGTTTTATTTTAAAAAATCAATCAAACACATAACGCAAACCGTTGCGTAATTTTATTGAAACTGTATGTGGCAATTTAGTTAGTTATCTGGTACCAAAAACTTTATCCCAAATGTCGGATGTTACCCCATATTTTTTGGTCGAATCATCATAATGGTGAAGCATATGCTGCTGCTTAAGTTTTTTCCAGAAAGCATTTTTGAATTGAGCATGGTGCAACATATAATGGGTCATATCGTAGCACAGGTAACCAAAAATAAATCCGGCAAAAAAGCCCTCCAGCATAGCTGGTGCAAGTAACCATTTAAACAGGAAGAAAAATGCAAGTGCAAGTGGTATACTTGCCGATGGTGGCATTACCAACCGTTGTGCATCATTTGGATAATCGTGATGAACACCATGAAAAATGAAGTGAATTCTTTTACCCCATTCAGATTTAGGATAAAAATGAAAAACAAAGCGATGAAGTACGTATTCAGTTAATGTCCAGATAAACAAGCCTAAAAGAAAATGACCCAAAAATCCTAAAATTCCATTAGCATTGAATGATTCCCAACAAAAATATCCTACCACAGGCACATATACAATAAGCGGAACAAAATACGGCACTTTAGATAAACCCTCAAAAAGCGGGTTTTTGAACATTCTAATTGATTCCCTAGAATTAGATATAAAATTCTTCTTCATCACTACTAATTTTTGATGGTTTTAAAACGAGAGTTCTAAATTACGTCTTTTCTTACATTTAGCATTACCTAAATTGAGTAATTTACCGAATTTTGATACTTCTTAGTATCGGAATTTCATGGCAACGTAAGGATACCAGCCTTCGGTGGAATGTCCCATCACAAAACGAAGCACGGTTAATGATGCCGGAGCAAAATATATACCCCCTCCATATCCCTGATGCCACACATCAGATTTTTCTCCTTTTTTCCATACCCTGCCAACGTCATGAAACCCAAGCAACCCGAACTGACCCGGTAAAATGTAATTCATAAAGTTTGCCACCTTTATCCTTAACTCCAGGTTGTTGTATAAGCTATGCTGGCCCCCAAATCTAAATTCTCTATAGCCCAATAAATTGCCCTGGCCGCCCAGAAAACTAGACTGGTAAAATGCCTGCTTACCCACTGTAACGCCACCACCAACTCTATCTGTTAAAACAAACCTGCTTGCTTTATCTATATTTTTATATACTGAAAATGAAGCACTTAACTGAGCCATAGAATTAGACACACCATTTATACCCTTATAAGCCACCAATTTACTTTCAAAGTACGTTCCTGATGTTGGCAAAATATCACTGTTGCGGTTGTTATTTGTAAAGTTTGCTACAGCACCTGCATACAGTTTGTCTTTTGTTATGGTTGCACTATCTGGAGAATGCAATTCTGAAGTGTTCGTTATAAAACGGCCTTCGTTATCGTCGCTACTATATCTATAATACTGCAAAGATGGACCTATACTAAAAGTAGATTTTGAACCAATCCATCGTATAGATGGATCTATTTGGAACAAGCTGAATCTTGCACGATAATACCTTATAAAATCTCCTGTTTTGTTAAAAGAAGTTTCGTTACCCAAACCGTAAAAATTTTGTGAATTCTCTGGGGCCAGGGCATCTGCTTGTAAAATAATATCGGCCTTACCCAGAACTTTAAGTAATTCGCCCCGATAATTAAACCTGAAGCCAGAGGTTGCAAAAGAATGCAAAAATGAGAAGGAATGCGTGCTTCCATGCGGTAGTTTTCTAAAACCCGGCTGGGTAATTTTATACGACAAACCAAGTAGCACCCTGTCATCAATATTATAGCTGGCATTTAAAAGCAGCATATTTCTTTTATAAAGATCGGTGTAAACAAAGTGAGTATTAGAAGTATCATTATCTAACCTTTTTAACAACCTGTCGGTATTTCCGCTAAAAGTAATGTTATCGTCTTTGCCATAAACCCGAACTTTACGAAGCGAATTTTCTACATGAAAAGCTTTTTTACCTTCAACACTAACTATTTTTAGTTTAATGGCCGAAGTTTTATTGTTCAATATCAAACTATCATTGCCATCTTTTACATATAGCCTTATTTCCTTTGTTACCTTTGGGTTAAAGGTTCGGTTAAAAATAACATCCTTAATGTGCCCCTCTTTTGATATTTTATGAATAGTTACGTTTAAAGCCCTATCTGGAGCGTCTGTTATATCAATTAATTCGTTTTTATTACTAACCTGGATATCTACAATACTATTTATGAAGCGGTAGTACTTACTCATCAATTCAGGAAGGTTTTTTCTTCTTTCCTTAAGTTGGGCAAGTATGCTGTCGTGGCGTAATGAGTAACCCGGTTCAGGCAGTTTTTTAAGCGCCTTTTCAAATAGATCATCAGTTAAAGAGGCGCAAAAATCTTTTACTACTTCATCCCATTCCTTTTCATCTATGCCCGAAAACCATTTGCCATAAATGGCCCTTCCTTCCCAAAAAAACCAATTAATGTCGGGCAGGTTTCTTTCATATCCCTGTATCATTGGCAGCAACCATGATGATTGGGCATATCTTGGTATAAGGCCTTCTGATAAGTAAAAAACCTGATCCCTATCTCGTGGAATTGGTGCATATTTCATTGTTCCATCAGCATTCTTTTCAGGCTTCCACCTCCACTGATCTTCGTGCCTGTCCCAATCGCCCAATAAAGCATCCAGTGCTTTTGCCCTTAACAATAATTTACCATCGTAAGTATTATCATTATCATCGTTTAGCTTACGCATCATTTTCTCCGAATTATCGGTATCGCCAACAGGCTCCCGCTCCTCCAGTAAGCAAAGGGTATTCTGGAATACGCTGGCAAATTCGCCTAACTCTGCATCGGGCAAAACCCAGCCAATCATCGGATCACTATGTGGTACATTTACGGCATCGGCTATATCAGGTACGACCAGGGCCGAAAAAGGATTCTGGGCCGACATATTGTCTTTTACCACCGTACCTGCAAAGGTTTTTCTGAATACTGCCGGAATTAATACTTCAGGAAACTTCTCTACACTTCTAAGTACCCACTCCTTACCTTGCTTATCAAGCAATCTTAATGAATGAGATTGATTGCCACCGCCTCTTTTTACCGGGGTTAAACCTCCCTTTATTTCCGATATTTTAATAATGGGCACTCTGGTGCTTAGCGCATATTCTTTTCTGTAATTTTCTCCAAACAAAAAGCGGTGGAATTTACTTACACTATCATACTTAGGATAAATTTTAACACTTATGGAGTCTTGCCCTCTTGATACCAGGCATGCCATTATTAAAGTAAGGGAGAGAAAGAATTTAATCATACTTAAATATCTGCATATAAAGCTACGCATTTCTTAATCTATGGTAAGATTTAAAATAAAACTTCGGTCTAAATTTGTACTGTTATTTAAGAATTAAATAATTAAACCATTAAAATAGGTAGCCATGAACAACAGAATTTTAGGCCTGCACCACATTACTGCTATTGCAGGAAACGCAAAAAGAAACTACGATTTTTATACCCGCATATTAGGTTTACGATTAATAAAAAAAACAGTAAACTTTGATGATCCTCATACTTATCACTTTTACTATGGTGATGAACAGGGCACACCAGGAAGCATTTTAACATTCTTTCCGTGGGAAGGAATTATGAACGGCAGAAGAGGCTCCAGACAAGCTACTGAAATTGGTTACAGTGTGCCGACCGGCAGTTTGGAGTTCTGGCAAAAAAGGTTTGAAGAAAACAATGTAATTTACAATAAGCCAGCAGAAAAATTTGGCGAACGTTACCTGACTTTTCTTGATCCTGATGGATTAAAATTTGAATTGACTGAGGCTAAAACTCCTGATGCCAGGGCACAATGGACTACAGCAGAAATTGGTAAAGAAAATGCTGTGCATGGCTTTCATCATGTAACCATTACGGCTAATAAAACAGATGGCACTGCAAAGGTTTTGACAGATATTTTTGGTTATAAATTAGAAAAAACTGAAGTAAACCGCTCACGCTTTGTTACAGATGCTGTAGAGTATGCTGCCATTGTTGATTTAGTTGAGGCTCCGGGAGAAGCAGTTGGTCATGTTGCCGGAGGATCTGTACACCATGTAGCCTTTAGGGTTAAAGATGAAGCTACTTTAATGTACTTTAGAGACAAGGTTGTTGCAATGGGATTAAACATCACTGAAAAAATTGACCGTAACTATTTCTATTCTTTATACTTCCGCGAACCAGGCGGTGTTCTCTTTGAAATTGCTACTGATAATCCTGGTTTTACAGTTGATGAATCGTTAGAAGAATTGGGTGCAAACCTTAAACTCCCTGCTCAATATGAAAGTAACAGAGCAGAAATTGAAGGCATTTTACCTAAAATAAATTAGTATGTACACACACAGTAAAAATATTGTAACCGCAGGCATCCCTGTTGCTGAAGCTAAAAGAGCCGTTGTTTTTTTACACGGCCGGGGAGCTACTGCCGAAGATATTATTTCGTTAAGCAGCCATTTAAATGTAGATGATGCAGCATTATTTGCTCCGCAAGCTACCAATAACAGTTGGTATCCGTATAGTTTTATTACCCCGGTTGAACAAAACCAACCGGCTTTGGACTCGGCACTTGCCATAATTAATGAGCTTGTAGATGAAATTGTTTCGTCAGGAATCCCTAAGGATAAGATTTACTTTGTCGGGTTTTCGCAAGGTGCATGTTTAACACTAGAATATATTACCAGAAACGCAGCCAGATATGGTGGAGCGGTTGCCTTTACCGGTGGTTTAATTGGTAAAGAGATAAACATGAGAAACTATAAAGGAGACTTTCAGCAAACTCCAATACTGATTACTACCGGTGATCCTGATGCTCATGTTCCTGTAAGGAGAGTTGAGGTGAGCGAGGGCATCATTAAAAAAATGAATGCAAAAATTACAATGAAAATTTATGCAGGAAGAGTTCATACCATTAGTCAGAAAGAAATTGAATTAGCTAAACAGCTTATCTTTAATGAAGCCTGATTAAGAATTTAATAAAATAAAAATGGCACAAACAATATTACATAAAGCTGCAACACGGACACTGGCAGATCATGGTTGGCTTAAAAGCTATCAGATCTTTAGCTTTGGTATGCAGTACAATCCTGAAAGAATTCAATTTGGTGCTTTAAGGGTACTTAATGATGACTGGGTTAATGGCGGCAAAGGTTTTGGGGAGCATCCTCATGACAACATGGAGATTATCTCTATCCCTCTTGAAGGGGCTTTACAACACGAAGACAGCCTTGAAAATGTAGCGGTTATTGAGGCCGGAGAAATTCAGGTTATGAGCGCCGGTACCGGAATTTACCATAAGGAGTTTAATAAAAATCACAATGAACCGGTAAAGTTTCTGCAAATCTGGTTGTTCCCAAATCAGCGCAACGTTGAGCCTAGATATCATCAGGAAAGGTACGATAATTTACTTAAACCAAATCAGTTCACTCAAATCTTATCACCTAACAAGGACGATGAGGGCGTTTGGATATATCAGGATGCCTGGTTTAATATTGGAAAATTTGATAAAGGCACGAAAACAGATTATCAATTTAAAAACAAAGGCAATGGCTTATATGTATTTGTAATTAAGGGAGATGTAAAAATTAATGAGCAGATCTTAAACGAACGTGATGGATTTGGCATCTGGGAAACCGAATACATAAAAATTGAAGCAATTAACGAAACGGAAATCCTTTTAATGGAGGTTCCAATGAATTATTAATGATCATGAAAAAGACCGGGGTTTTAGTGATTTGTACACATCAGGAAATTCTAAATACTGTAGTAAGACTGGTAAATTCCAATACCCAAATGAGTGCTATAGGTGCAAATACACTGGCACAGGCAATTACAACATTCAGATCGGTAAACTTTGACCTGATTTTAGTAGGCGCAGGACTGGAAAAAACTGAGGAAACTGAGTTAGAGAATGTGATAAGAAAAGTAAATCGAAAAATTCCGATAGTTCATCACTATGGTGGTGGAAGTGGTTTATTGTTTACAGAAATATATGAGGCCTTAAAATAAAGAATCCGCTGCGTTTGCAGCGGATTCTTTATTTTATTATTGGCAAACAACTATTATTTATCTAATTGATAAAGTTTTATAGATCTAAGTCTGAAATACTGATCAGAATCTATAAATGTTGCTACGAAACCTACAGTAACCGGAGATTGTTCAGGTACAATAAACGATGTAGTGAACTTTCTTGGTGCTCCAGAATCTGGATTTCCACTTGATTTAGTATACCCAAGAACAATAGGATTATTTTCAATTTTATCCACATCTGGTAAATCTCCTCCTTTTGCAATTACGGTATAAAACAAGTTTTTCCATTGGTATCCAACAAAATCCAGTGTATAAAAATACTGGCCGGCAGGAAGTGGATTTAATGTGGTTTGTTGAATTTTTCCATTAATGATGTCAGGCTCACCACCCCACGATTCCATTGACATACTGTTTCCATCCCATTCATCCCAGCCCCCCATGTTGCCATCACGTTGTTTTACAGCATCATTTACACGCCAATCTGCTACGATACCCCATCTACTTCCAAATCTTGCAGATGGAATAAATTTAGGACCAACATTCAGCAAATAATCTAAAGTAACATCTTTTACGGTTCCGTTACTTGTTACCAATTTAGATACCGTAAATACAGAACCCTTTTCTGTAGTTACCTTTAGCTTAGCGGTATACAAATTACCCGCTCCATATTCTTTAATTGGGGCACCTTCAGTTGAACCTGCTGATCCATCGCCGAAATCCCAAGAGAAATCTTTAACAGTCACTTTTGCAGACTTTAAACTAAATTTCACCTTATTATTACCCTGACTTTCAGCAATAAAGTTTACAGCACTATCAGGAATAATTTTAATAAGCACTACTTTTTTGGCAGTTGACCCATCTTCAGCTATAGCTGTTAAATTAACTTCAAAGGTACCAGAAGTAGCAAAGACATGGCTTGGGGCAGTTTCATAAGAAACGCTATCATCTCCAAAACGCCACTCCAGTTTCTTAAATTCCTTTGAGTTATTCTTAAAATCAAACGTAAATGCATCATCTCCCGGAACAGCTTCAAAGTCCACAAATGGCCTTTTCTGTTCAGCTGGTTCAGCTTCAATGTCCTTGCTTTTAGAACAGGAAGCGAAAATAACTATGCTTAATAGCAAAATAAAAAGTTTGTTCATACTATTCAGGTTTTGTATATTTTTTAACCAACAGTGATGATTTTAGTATAACCATCACTGTTGTAAATTGTTTTTTATTTCTTTCTTGTGAAAATCCATCCTCTCACATCGTAAGCACCTACATTCATAAAGAACTTCATGATGTGTCTTCCTTTTGTAAGTTGAACCGTTGTTCTGTTTGGTTGTTGATCTCCGTAGCTACCAGGTGTTTGGGCAGATGCTAATATCCCGGTGATATTTACATCATCAAAGAATACACTATACCTTCCATTAGTTCCTGGTGCACCAATTAAAGAGTTCAATTCGTATTCTCCGCTTTCCTCAACATCAACAGTATAGGTCAACCACTCGCCATCAGAAGTCCAGCCTACAACACTACGAGGTGTATAGTCACCCACGTCAACATTATCATTTGGTCGGTAATCGCCAACACCATCTTTACCACCTGTATCATGGAATGCAATTCCTTCACCACCAAAATCGTATTGAGCAGCAGGAATCATATCAGAAACAGCACCAATGGCACCTTTAATAACGAAAGGAGCTCCATTATAAGGTCTGAAATGATCCGGATCAATAACTACTACTATGCTTTTTTTCGTTTCATCCAATTGGAATTTAGATGGGTTTTTAAGTAATAGTCCTATTGCGACTTTTTTCTTAGTGTTCTTCAAAAATTCTGAAATTCTGGCAGTAAGCTCCAATTTTGCAGTATTTTCATTAGAAAGAAACTTAATTTTAGTATTGGTAAGTGCATAACTGTTTGAATTTAAAACAATGGTATTTTTTAATGTACCGTTATTTATAAGAGTAGTTACCAAAGCATCATTCGGTGCAACATCTACTGTAAAATCAGAGCCTGCAAGTCCTGCCAGCGTAAGTTCCAGAGGTATTGACACATCCTGAGTACCTATTGTATAATTCACTCCATTAGGTACCATATAAGGAGCTCCTGCAGCTTTAAATAAAATATAGTGTACATCTTCTGCCGCAATAGCAGCAGCTGCATCAATAACTACAACTGTAGAATTCTTACCGGCTTCTACTTTGTTCCCTTTGGATGCACCAGAAATCTTTACTGCCAAGGCCAATAATTTGTCGTGATTTCTTTCTACAAAACTTCTGCTTACTTTTAAATCAAAAGTGGTGCTTTTTACTCCGTAAGCAAAGTCAATAACCGGAGGAAAGTTAAAAGTTTGGTCGGCAAGTGCTATGGTACCAGGCGCCAATGCACCACTACCAACAAGTGTAGCAATGGTATCTATATTTGGCGTTACTTGTACATTAAATGCCGTACCCGATGCGTCTGATAAATTAACAGTTATTGGAATGGTTATTTCATCGTTGTTCAATGTAAAATTATCACCACTCCCAACTTCAATTCTATTCTCCAAGCTAAGATTAACATTAGCAACCTTTTCATTAGCAATTACCCCTGACAGCTTTTCCTTTTCGCACGATGCCATCAGTATCGCTATAGCAGCCACAAGGCATATATGAGCACTGGTAAATATTCTTTTCATATCTTAATATTTTATGATCTTTAAATAGACTTCCGGGAAATAAAGTATCATTTCCCGGAAGTTTTAAATTAATTTGCTATCCAAACTCTACCGTCCAATGCCCAACTTTCTTGTCTAGGAATATTAAACCAGCTCAATATTTGCGTAGGGATATCAGAGTTTTTCGGAACCAATACACCTAAATTCGTGTTGCTTGGAGAACACATCAAGTCTGTGAATTTTTCCCAACTATAAGCTCCTTCTAATTTAAAATCTGCAGCAAAAGGTCCGTTATCTTTAAGTGTTCCTCCTGTTCCGTCAACCATAGGCCAGTAGCCAGCTAAAAAGTCGTAGGCCGGGTGACTTTCCTCCATAGTAGGATCACAAGAATACTGCTTAATAATAGTTTCAGAAAGTGCTGTTTTCCAAATTTTCAACTCCGCCAACTGAACATTAATAACCCCTCTATCGCCATTAACATCACCTCCAACGTAACCTACAGTTAGAGGATCATTATTGTTGTAATTTGGAAATCCGGATAATTGTCTGTCATTTGTGTGAGGGGTAGCAGGACTTGCATTGAATCCACCTCCATTGTTTGTAATACCTTTTACACCATCAGTATATAATCTAATATACCTTCTGCCATCTGCTTTTTTCTCTACAACAAATGTTAAATCATGCCATGTATCACCGCTAAAGTCAAGTCCACCAACTTCATCTCCATTTGAGTTATCCTGACCTCCTGCTCCAAAGAAGCGCCAGCCATTATAAAACAAACAAATATTCCATCCAGCCTGACCCCAGCTGCTATTATTTCTTTTACCTAAAACAGACGGCCACTCATACCAGTAATCTCCTTTTGAAGTATTTTTGGTTTTTCCCTTTTTGATTTTTACGGAAACTGTAAAATCATTATCAGGTCCAAAATTAAATTCACTGTTTATAGGTCCTTGAACAACTCCTTTAATTCTATCAGGATCTCCTTTAAATCTAATTGCAGAGCCTGAATAAGTATTTCCTAAAAATGGTCTTGCAATAAAAGTAGGGTTATATTTATTGTTATAAATTATAGTAAAGGTGTTGATATTAGTGTTACTGAATAACGTTTTATCATCTTGCTCTACAGGGAGTGTAAATTGTCCACCTTTGTTTGAAGTCACAATAACTAACCAATTCTCTTTATTATAAGTTGGTCTTGATTTTAAAGACGCTAAAATCTGTCCTACCTGACCGTCAAACTTATTAATCGCTGCTTTATAGGCAGGGAAAGAATTGTCAAATCCCGAAGCTTTTCCTGCCTTTTCAACACCACTAAACTGTCCAACTATAAGAGAAGCAGTATCGGTTTTCACAAAATCAACTAATCTTGCTGTAACCGCATCGTCATTTCCTCCAAATGATTCCGTTACGTCTGTTCCATCAGTTAATTTGCCTTTAAAGACATCCGATGAAGCAAAAGATGCTATACGAAAACTTGGTTTCAAAGATTTGATACGTTCAAATATAACCGGATAGTTTTCAAGTTTATTACCTGCAAAGTCCTCCGTTAGCACATTATGCTTTTCCTTTTTTACACCAGTTAACATATCTGTCCAATTTGTTGCATCAGTGTAATTGGTATTATCACTTAAGCCGGTCCAGGTATAAACCGCACTATCAATAAGTGTTCTTAATGTCGTGGTTCCTGCATCTCTAACCGATGAGCCACGTGCTCCGTCCACAATAAGGTAAAGAACCTTAGGGACCTTATACGTAACATTTCCATCATTGTCTGGCGCATCAGGTATCACTTTATTAAAATCCTTATTACAGGATGTTGCAAACACCAGCAAGCATAGTGTTAGACTAACAAGATATTTGAATTGATGCTTTTTCATATTCTTTAATTTATAATTCATTTGGTTCATGTCTGGATTATAGTATTAATATAATCAATTTTCTAATGTTACCTTTATAATATTATTGGTTTCAACGTTATCAAAAACAAAGAATGAACCTGTAATCAATAGCGCTCTTTTGTTATCAGCAGATTTGGTCTCATATACATCTAATATACTGCCTAACAAGTTACCCACATTATTATATCCCTCAGCAATCTCGCCCTTATCTGTTGTAATAAGAAAACCTTGTCTGTTCACACCATCATAAGTTTTAAAATATCCACCTATTAAGCACAAACCATCGCTCAGCTGTTTAGTAAAATTCGGATACCCACCAACAAACTTTTTAGGAACAAACGATTGATCAACGGAACCATCATAATTTAGCATAACAAGGCTTTCTGAAGTTACTCCGTTAAATTTCTTAAATGTTCCGCACAACAGATATTTCTTGGTAGTTTCATTATAGCTGGCATGGCTTATAATAAAATCAGCTCCGGCTCCACCAGGATTGAAAGTCGCATCAATAGTTCCATCAGCATTTAAACGGGTGATGTACCCAGCAGAAGCATCATCAAACTTGGTGAAGTTACCATAAACCAAAATCTTTCCATCAGTATGCATGATTGTTTTGATAAAACCATTAGATCCAGGTAAGCTTTTACCTTTAGCGCCACCATAACCTATAGCATTCGGATCGAATCTCCATGTTTTATCTAAAGTTCCATTTGGATTAAAACGTGCCAGCTGGCGTACCTCTGTGGTGTCAATAACTGTACTATCCTTTAATTGTCTGTTTGGTTGGTCATAACGACGAGACACATAATATCTAAAATTCCCCGATGCTATAATCTTATTATTAAAAGCATATACATTGGTAATTGCTGCATCAGTTCCGCCATTAAATGTTGGAACATAAATCAGTTTTTTTGTATATGTCTCTACTAGCATGGTATCAATAGTTCCCTGGCTACTTACTCTAGTTAGGTTATTAATCCCTCCTCGTTGAGCATAGCCACTAAAGGCACCTCCAAGAAACCACTGATTATTCACGATTGCCATATCATAAAGATCTCCGGTAGAAGCACTTCCACTCAGCAATGAACGATCCCAGGTTCCATCAGGAAAAATTCTTACAATACGGTTAATTCGCTTTACTATCCCCTTATTGTCATAGTTGGTAAAACCACCTAACAACAATAAATTACCTCCGGTCAACGGATAAATCTTAGCTATACCTCCGTCTGTACCTGCAACTACTTTAAAAGTAGGATCTTTTTTAACAAGACCGGTTACGGTAAAATTTGGTCCGAATACTAATTGCCCGTCAATTACAAATGATGTAACCCCTGAACTTGCTCTTCCTGGTACTTTTGCTTTGATGCCAGTTTCTGAGATTTCAACAATCTCTGCCTTTTCACCATTGAACAAAAATTGAATTTTATCCTTATGCGGAACCAAACCAGTTGCTTTAAAAGTAATTACGGTTCCGGCCATACCTACAGCCGGAACTGGTATTTGCTGACGGTCTATCTTAATTCCCAAGGGGGCTATACCACCTTGATAAGGATCTTCAAATGAGGCCTCCTTTTCTTTACAGCCACTGAATAGTGCTGTTACAAGGATCATTGACAGACTTATATATTTAAAAAATTTCATATGCTTATCTTAAATTATTTCTATTAACATTTTAACTATTATAAACCTACCTGCTGAATAATACATCATTAAAAAAATCAACGTTAAAACCGAATATATTCGCACTAAATTCATTCGGCGCTTCCCCTATTGGGTCTCCCATACCAATTGCTAACACATGTACAACACCATTACTTGGTTGTATATCTGAAGACGCAACTGCTACAGTGCTAAAATTATTTGGGTTTGAAGGATCCCACAGATAAGAAATAGTTAACTGGCGATAACCTACATACTTAACACCATTTACGGAATTATAAACAACACCGATGTTTGCAATGTCATTATCATAGGTATAATAATATGATCCTGGAAACAATTCCCTCAATCCGAAATCAATTTGAGGATAGTCTTTCAATCTATAGGATCCCTTATAAATATACCTACCCAAAAATTTCCGCCATATTGCTGGCTGAACATCAGAAAGGGTTTTCAAAGTATCCCTTCCCGAATTAAATAATATTTGATTTAATCCACCTCTTAATTCCGGTATAGGTGTATTTACCAAACCAATGGTGCGTCTGATCACTTCATCCGTAGGCGCAAAGAAAGTAATGTTCTCATTTTTAAAAACATCTTCCATACCAGCCAGTTTTACAATCTGAGCTATAGTGTCAAATTTAGGGTTCGACTCTAAATACTGCATTATATTTCCGTTAAAAACCGGATTAGCTTTACCACCATCATTATAATACTCATCTTTTTTACAAGAGGTAATTACCATGGCCAGCAAGATTGATAATATTGCGGCAGGTTTAAAGTATCGTTTAATAATATTTTTCATGTATATCTATAATTTAAATTAAAGCCCTGTCCCGATCCAATAGGTATTCAAACTCATTTTAGGATTATTAAACAATGCATCAGGATGAATTGGCCATGTCCAACCACCCCTGTTAAACTTATCAGAGGTTAATGGATTATCTGTCCACTCTTTGCTTAACACTCTTTTAGTTCTAACCAGGTCAAAATAACGACTTCCCTCTCCCATTAATTCTTTAGATCTTTCCAAAAAGATAGCATCCTTCAAATTTCCATCTCCACTTCCGGTAGGGTAAGGCGGTGCCACAGCTCTACCTCTTATTAAATTTAAGCACTCTATAGCTGTCGGATCATCTGGAGTCAGATTAGCCAATGCTTCGGCACGTAATAAAACAGCATCCGAATAACGCATAATCAGGTAAGTATTATCTGGGTTTAAATCCAGATTTGGATTATTGGCGTCGGCAAAAGTATTTAACGCAAATTTCCTTAACTGAAAAGTGGATGCATTTTGATCAAATGGAGCAACAAACCATACCGTTAATCTCAAATCAGATTCATCAGGATAAAGCTTTCTCATGTATTCAGTTGAAAATACAGAATAACTATATCTGTGAGTATACTCAGGCTGCTTGTAAGGAAAATGGATAAATGCATCTCCAAATGGAGAATAAGCATTCGCTTGTGCAAATGGGTCATTTAAATCCTGGTTATAGTTCAGTGTTCTAAACAGCTCAAAAAGACTCTCCTCTGAACGGCCTTTTACAACTTTAGCCCATTCATTGATAGGAAGTAAGCGGAAAGCTTTACTATCCATAATTTCTTTACCCAAAGCCGCAGTTTCCTGGTAATATGAAGTCCTGTTTGCAATGTCAAATCCTGCATTCCACATATTCATATTCATCAACAAGCCAATTGCAGCACCTTTGCTTGCCCTAACACCTCTCATAGATGGATCTGTAAAAGTTGTAGGCAAATCATTTCTAAAATCCTTAAGATCAGCAATACAATTTTTTATAACAGCTACCATATTTTCCCTTGGCAAAGGATCTTTTTGAAACGCGTTTGTATAATAAACAACATCTCCATATAAACGAACCAATTGAAAGTAACAAAAGCAGCGTATAAATTTGGCTTCAGCTTTGTAGCGTTTAGACTCTTCAGCTGTAAGGGCCGCAATACCATCGTCAATCTTACTAATCATTAGATTGGCAGATTGTATCACCCTATAGTATTCATCCCATCTCATTAAATCTCTAAAATTATAACCATCCCACGCCGTTCCTGTAGCTAAAGCTGCCAACAGGTACCTATCATTAACAGTTGTCAAGGGAACATTCTGTTTATCCGTACTCCCTTGAGGGTTTGGAGTTTGACGAGTATGCCCACCAATTAATGCTGAAGCTGAGCGGCCAGCACCACCTTCTGCAGCAGGAATTACTTCTCCTGAGCGAAATTCTCCGGTTGCTCCGGCAAAAGATGTTCTGGTATATTTATCAAATAACTCACCGTACATATCGGTGATATTTGCTTCCATATCCTCCTTAGTCTTGTAAAAGTTATTTCCAGTAAGTTTATCTATGGGTGTAATATCCAAGAATTTCTTACAGCCATATTGTGAAGCGCTTACAATAATAAATAAGCAAATAATATATTTTTTCATGTCTTATTAGTTTTGTGACTTCAATTAAAATTCTACGTTAAAACCAAGATTATATACACGAGGAACAGGATAACCATTAGAACCATCTCTACCGATAGCAGTAACCCCCTCTGGGTTTGGACCTGAATAAGGTGAAAATGTGATAATGTTACTTGCCGAAAGGAAAGTACGAATGTTGTTTAAACCGATACGTCTGGCCATTTTTTTAGCAAATGCATACGAAAGTGTAATCTGGTTAATTTTGAAGTAACTTCCAGTCTCCATCCAAAGTGTTTGTTCATATCTATAATTATTCACAAAAGCATTATGAGCATAATCATAAGCATTCGCAAATCTTGCATTGGTAGAGCCTAGCCCTGTCCACATATTTAAGTCATTTACAGGAACAACTGCATCAAGACCAAATGGATTGCTAAGCAATCTCAATCTATCTGCAAGTGCATTATTTAAAATAGATCGTTTTGCAGTATAGGTTGCATAGATATTAAGAGAAAGTGTAGAACCAGATGGCATAGTATAGCTTAATGTGTTAGACATACCGCCTGTTAATACCGGTTGCGTATTACCTACAACTTGCAAATCTCTTGTATCTATAACATAATCGCCGTTGGCATCAAAAAAACGCGTATCACCCCCCTGGAAAGAATTTAGGAAATCACCGGAACCATTATTTCGAAGTCTAAATCCAGTCACAGGATCAATTGGCACATCGCTTGTGTTATCATACACCCCTTGATTTACAAATAAAAAGTTGGCTAATGAATTTCTTCCAACTCTTTTAGCCAGATGTTGTGCATATTTACCACCATCAAATTGAATAAACTGTCCATTATATTCTGCAGGAAGCTTTGTTAAAACGTCATTGTTCCATGCTCCGTTTACTGATACTGTCCAGTTAAATTTACTTTCTTTAGATAAAGGTCTGCTAGTGAAAGACAACTCATATCCATAATTTGACAAAGCAGCATCATTACTGGTAAAATTATTAAAAGCAAGCGTATTAGACAACATACTGGTAAACAACTCATTGTCAACTTTTTTATAGTATGTATCAAAAATCACATCTAGTTTTCCATTGAATAAACCTAAGTCCATACCAATGTTAAATTGCGTTACATTTTTTGGTTTAAGTAATGGATTAGGTACGGATCCATACTCAATTCCTACACGTGGATTATTATTGTAGAAACCTCTAGGAGTATATTTTCCATAGATATCAACAAGGCTACCAACTGGAAAGATATTTTTACCACCAGTTATCCTGATATCACCATAATTTAGCCATTTAATATCTTTAAGCCAATTTTCTTTATTAAAGTTCCATTTTAAACCAACGGAAGGGTTTTTTGAATATGGATCTTTATTTCCACTATTCGATGTACCATCAATACGGTAAGTTAAGTCAAAAATGTATTTTTTCTCAAAATCATAGGTAAAAGCCGCTGCAAATGAGATTTGGTTCTGATCATAAAAAGTAGTTAAAATACCACCACCTCTAGAGTAATAACCATCATAACCTAATGGTCCCTGGAATTGATCATTTGGCGATCTTTCTAATCTTGTAATACTAGATTGTCCCTTTTTAACATACATCTCACTAAAAAGGTTAAGGAAGAAGTTGTGTTTATCATTAAAAGATCTGGTGTACGACGCATTATTCCTATTGTACAACTGCGAAGTATATCCATAAAGAGAGTAAATCTTAGCAAACTGATTGTTAGCCGCTGCCGGTGTAAAAGTATCCTCTGTATCTACGTTATAATCATAACTAGCTGCCGAGGTTAAATTCAATCCTGGGATTAACTCATAGCGTCCTTCAATGTATGTATTTAAGTTCTTAGGACCCGCATCTGTATTTGTCTGTAAGGCAGACAATACACTACTGGTTGCCTGAAAGAATGAAGGGCCGGGCAGTAAAGAAGATTTTTGCCCGTCAGACGCAACTCCCGTTTGCAAAAGCCCTACCCCATTTGCCTTTTTAATTTTACCAACATTACCTCTTATAGATCCAAAGAAACTAATTCTGCTAGTTGGTTTGTAATCCATATTCATGTTTAAACTGTATCTGTCAAAACCAGTATTTTTGATAATACCCTTGTCAGAAAAGTAACTTAAGTTGGTTTTATAGCTAAACTTGCTATCACCACCGTCTAACTGAATGTTATGAGTCTGGTTATAAGTATTTTGATAAAAAACTCCTTGCCAGTCAGTTGAATTGTTATAATAAGGGTTCAAACTATCAGCCAGGAAAGGCGTATTTGATATCATAAACTGATCTCTAAACCTACCATAGGTATTGATCTGATATAATTTCAATTCACGTTCATTATTACCGCCCAGAATATTACGCAACTTCGGAATTGCATTCATGTAAAAGTTGCCGGTGTAACGGATACGAGGAATTTCAGAATTTCCACGCACAGTTTGTATTAAAATTACACCATAGGCACCTCTTGAACCATACAACGCTGTTGCTGTCGCATCTTTCAATACCTCAATACTGGCAATATCTTCCTGAGGAATCAATGAAATCGGACTTACACCAGGTCCTTGCTGTTGGAATCCATACTCAGATGCTTTATCTGCATCCATAGGTACTCCATCGATAACATATAATGGTGAAGTTGGTTGAAGGAAAGTCTCATTTCCAGATCCCGTTGTACTAATGGTTGATAAACCACGAATATTTATTGTACCACGTAAACCAGGAGCACCGGTATTTAACTGGATATTTAAACCCGCAACTTTACCTTGCAATAGTTGTTCAACGTTTGATACAGGAACATCTTGTACTTCTTTACCAGAAACTATAAATGATGAACCGGTTGTTACCTCTCTGGTTCTTTTTTGGTAACCACGAATTACAACCTCTTCCATTGTTTTATTATCCTCTTTAAGCGTTACATTCAATGTAGTTTGACCCGCTTTTAAAGTAATAGTTCTTGTTCCATAACTAACATATGTAAACACTAAAGTTGCACCTTCATCAACACTTACCGAATAATGGCCTTTGCCATCAGTTTGGGTAAGTACTTTAAGTGGTTTACCGGTGGCAACACTAACACCAACCATTGTCTCTTTAGATCCTCCGTCTACTACTGTACCACTAACAGTTACTTTCTTTGTTTGCGCCACCAAATCCTTGCATAGAAAAATGCAGCTGAAAAAAATCGATAGCAGAATTACTTGTTTTCTCATTGTATTAATTTTTATCATTAACATTTCTATTCGTCTTCAAATTTTGGATTCACAGTTTTAAAGTGAAATACAATTTCCCAATCGCCCTTTTCATAAATGGCAAACTCTTGCGAAATCACCCCTTGTTCTCTTCGGCCTCCAAACCCTATTCTAGAATAAACAAATTCAACATGTGCGGTAAATCCACCACCAGTATTTGTTACACCTCCAGATGTAAATCGTGTAGGAATTCTTGCCACTGGAATTGGATATGCAACGTCGTACTTTACATACTCGCTTGTTTTTTCCATGTTAAAACCGTGAACTAATTGATCCCATTTAGTTTCATTAAACTTAGCCGGGTTAATAGCCACTGAATCCTTGTTCAAAAATTTAAATCTTAATGAATTACCTGTGCCATCAGGTACTTTCCTGATATAAGTATATACAAGTCCACTTTGTCCACCACCATTGGCTTTCAATTCTGCATTTGTACCTTCCCCTATCATTCCGAATATTACAGGAAAGATATGTTGCAACGCAGTTCCATTTGGTGTTGTGGTATTTGGCTTACCACTATATCTGTTAATGTCATCCGCAGGGAAATATGGAATCTCTCTGTACGGAATCACAGAAAGATTTTTAATAATCCTGGTACCTCCTGAATTCTTAACCTTTATATCAAAATACCTGATATCCTGAGGGTAAGTAACAGAATCTCTTGGCTTAAATACCTCACTTGTAGCAGAAGGCCAAACAATAATATCACCAGAAGGTCTTACTTCTAGCATTGGGCGTTCTTCAATCTTTCTTTTTGCTTCAATTTCAGCCAGACTTTTTTCATTTCCGGTATATTCCTGAGTCCATACCAAAACTGGTTTTTTGGCCAGCATATCATCTGCTGATCTACCATCTCCAAACCTTGCGTTTACAATTTCAAAGGTCATAGGAAATGACGAGTTATCAGCATTAAAAATACCTTGGTATAGATTTAACCGACCTAAAGTCGGAGAAAATTCCGAAGTAAAATAAGTCATTTTAGTACTTAAGTAATCCTTTTCGTCAGGCAAGTCAAAAATCTTCCTACAACCCGAAAATGTAATTATCACGGCCAAAAATAGAACTACTCTATATTTTAATATGTTGTGCATAACATTTGTCAATTTAATTTTATCGCTCTTTATCATTTGTAAATTGTCCTAAAGTTCATAGTCCATTCAGACAATTGGAATAAATCGTCACCAGTATTACTTAAGAAGACAATACGGTAGTGCAAATAAGCAACCTCATTATTAAAGTCATAAACCTTATTCTGGAAGTTAGATTCAAATACCATATCCTGTCTGGTGTCTAATAAGGTCCAGTTTACTTCATCCTGAGATCCTTCAACTCTCCATGACTTAGGATTACGAGAGTATTCTTTTGAGTCGTTTGCTGAAGTTAATGTGTAAACATTTGATACTACAGGAGTAACTGGATGCCATAAGAAAGTAACCGGTTTAACATTCTGAACATTGAAATGACAGATAAACTTGGTCAACACGTTATCATCAAACAGTTTGATAAATTTCTCTCCCGGATTAACGGTCCCATCTTTATAATCAGGGTTATTAAATTTAACCTCCATTTTACCTAAAACCTTTTTAAACAGGTTTGTTGGTGGCGGTATAAATGTAAGTCGTCTTGCAAACTCATCATATCCAAACACATGATCTGGCTGTATTAAATGCACAATCCCATTCTTTGCCTGGATGTTTACTGAACTTGTATAAGCAAATGCCCAGTTCGGGGTAAACACACTTCTTTTTGTATTGGCAAACTCAATTACCTCTGGGCCACCATTCTGCATACCCTGAGCATCAGCATACTGACGTTTACCATGCATCGGATAATCACCACGTACACTAAGCAGCTCCCGGCCATCGCCTAAAGAAAAGTCTGTAGATTTAAAGAGTCCTTTCACGATATACCTGGACACCATGGTATCCAAGTGAGCGCTATCATTTTTTGCTTTTTCAAGATCAGCTAAAGCCGGTGCAAACCCGGATGCCAATTCAGTTAAATAGATGGCTCTCTTACCATTTGCCCTTCTTGTGTCATTTAAGTTTCTAATTGCCAGCTGAAAACTAGGATTGGAAACCGCAAACACAGATACACTGCTATCAGTAAGAATGCTTTTCATTTTAAGTTTATCAATCACCAGTAGTAATGAATCATAAACTCCTGGTTTACTTTTCAGGTAATCATAAATGTTTAAGGAGGTACCTGAATTGATATCCTGGGTAGAGTAATAGCCTTTTTCTTTCTTACAGCCAGCTTGAAATATTATGGCACTAAACAAGAATGCTATTAAATATCTACTATATAAATTTGATTTTTTCATATCTATTAATGTTTAGTTATTTCCAATAGGAGTTTTGTACCAACTGAGGATTCTGGTCAATAAGTGCTTGATCAATAGGCCAGTAAATACCACCTGAATTAATCAAATTCATAAACTTCGGATCTTTCTGAACAATTTTATGATACCTCACCAAATCAAACCATCGGTAACCTTCTCCCATAAATTCCTTGTTACGCTCATTAAAAATCGCATCAATAAGATTTCCACTACGCTCAGGTGAGTAAGGGATATAAGAACTATTTGTAGCACCTACGTTATCCACATTATATCTAAATGCCCTTACTATATTGAGTGCATCAATTGCTCCTTGTCTTTCTCCCAGAACAGCTAGAGCCTCAGCTCTTAATAAAGTAACATCTTCCAACCTGGTAAAAAGTATAGCACTTGAAAAGATTCTGAAAGTCGGGTCGGATGATCCATCCTGCATACATTTGATCTTACTAAAGATTGGATATTTTCCTAGGAAATTTGTGAAATAAAGCTGAGAGTGAGTAACTCCATTACTATCAATATTAAACCTGCCATCATTAGCTTCTTTAAATATTGATAATATAGAATCCTTTGGTACATAAATATCTGGCAGATTCTTATTTACAATTGGCTCCGCAAGTGTTAAAGATTCAATGTTACCTGAAAATGTAGCATCCTGATGACCGAAAATAAATCCAAAACCTAATAATTGATTATTATTCTTATCAAAGAAAAGTCCTCTGCGGTTTGAGATATAATCAGTTGAATTATAAGACATTGCTGCTTTAGGGAAGTTATCAAGCACAATTTTGGTATATACTGTTACATCAGCATATTTCCCTTGCCAGGCCGCTACCTGAGCCGCAACTGCATAAGCACTTAATTTCCTCACCAATGTTCCATTCCATCTTCCTTGTCCCTCATTATAATATTGGCCAGGCTGTTGAATATCATCAGCACTATATCTGTAAGGTAACAGATCAGCGGCTGCTATCATTTCAGCCTGAACAAACTCCATAATCGCATTACGATCAGATCTTTTCATATTTTCAAATTGACCATCTCGCGATGAAGTAATAAAAGGTACATCGCCCCAAATTCTAACCATATAGAAGTAAGCAAATGCACGCAAAAATCTCACTTGTGCAACATCTACTGTCATATTGTTATCGGTATATCTGGCATCTTTCTCTTTAACCTCGTGGATTCTTTCAAGAAAAATGTTTGCCGCATTAATAATTGCATAAAACCTTCTCCAGTTCGAAAGTTCCTGGACAACCGGATATGCCGCTTTCAGATCGTTTCTTATAATTGCTTTTAGATCTTGACGCAGGGGGCTATCGAAATTCCCCATCCGTACATCGCCATATATCCAATGGCCATTGTTATCCGCTAATGCTGCTCTGGTTAACCCATATACCCCAAGCAGTTTAGCTCTGGAATCTTCCATATTATTCCAGGAGTTCTGTTCATTTACCACACGGGTTGAGTTTATATCTAGCGCTTTTTTACAGCCACCCGTTACCAGGGCAAAAAAGATAAGACTCAGCAAAACTATTTTTTTCATTTCGTCTATTTTAAATGGTACTTAATATTATTTGTTTATGTGTGATATCGAATTAAAAATCCATTTTAACACCCAGCATATACGTTCTAGGAATTTGAATTCCATATCCCGAATCGTAACCTGTATAATTTACAAGCTCAGGATCTTGCCCTGTATATTTAGTAAGGGTGAAAACATTATACACACTACCATAAACATAAAATCTTTCAAGCCTTGGCATTTTCTTTTTCATCAGCTTGGTTAAATCATAACCTAACGACACAGTTCTCAATTTTAAGAATGATGCATCTTCAAGAAATATATCCTGATTGGCCTGATAAGGGGCTGCTGAACTCCATGGGTTATACAATGGATATTTTGAATAATCGCCACGTTTCTCCCAGAAAGTAACCTCTCTAACAGAGTTGATGTTATTTAAACCTTCACGATTAACAAAATCAAAACGGTTAGCCATTTCCTGATTTATTAAATCTCTTCCCAGGTTGAAATACATATTTACAGCAAGCGACCAGTTTCCATAACCAAACTCGTTGTTAAAACCACCAGAAACAAGCGGAAGTGCATGTCCCATCAAGGTTCTGTCACTATTGTTAATGATGTTATCATTGTTAAGGTCTTTCCAGATAGGATCTCCTGCTTTTAAAGTAATTGCATTGTAGCTCATTTTTTGGCCATTTGCTCCTACCGGAACTTCAGCATCTGTATTAAAAATACCTTCGTTCTTTAATAACCAATAGCTATCTACAGATTCTCCAACTTTTAAAAGTCTGTCGCCAATAATAAGTTCAGATAAACCACCTGGCAATGCTTTTAATTTATTTTTATTGAAGTTTAAATTAAGAGATGATGTCCATGAAACCTTTTGAGTTGAAGGCAAGATATCGGCAGCTAAAGCAACATCTACACCAGTGTTTGATATAGACATACCATTTCTGATAATTGTAGTATAACCGTACTCAGCAGCTCCCGGAACTCCTAATAGTTGATTTTTATCTTCTTTAGCATATACATCAACAGAAGCTCTTATTCTATTCTTTAGGAAAGCAGCGTCAACACCAACATTTAGCTGATCCTGATATGCCCACTCTAAACCATAAGGAATAGCCCCAGCATTATAAGGTCTTGTTAATGTTCCAAATCCGTTATAACCAGGTGCAATTAAGTTACCTGTAAAACCAATAAAGGCCGTATACTGAGGACCCTGAGCATAATTATCGAACAATTCTGCTCTGCCCATACGTCCAACACTCGCGCGTAAATTCAAATCTGAAACAAAATCGTTTGTTTCAAGAAAATCTTTTTTCATGTTCCAGCTTCCCGAAAGTATTGGAGAATAGAACCAACGATTGGTTGGCTGCTGGTTTGATGATGCATCAGCACGCAACATTGCAGAGAAAGTATAAATCTCTTTGTAGTTGTAACTTGCTTTTCCAGTAAATGAAATTTGATTGTTTCTGGTTTTATCTAAAAATTTCCAAACAAGCTCTCTTCTAAATACAAAAGGCTCCAAATAATCACTTCTATTTGGATCACTTTGTAGTAAGTTCAATTTCACGAAGTCATTAGATCCCTTATAAGCGTAAGCATAGTTATATTTATAAGTATCATATTGAAATGAAGAACCAACAACAAAATTAAAAGTATGAACATCATTTATTTTCAGATCATAAGTAGCGGTATTATCGAAAAATACCCTTCTGCTATAACCATAATAGTTTGACGCATAGTTTGTTGTTTGAAGCAATGTTCTAGGATAGAATATATCCCTGTAGCCTTCATTATGATCTAATCCGAAAGTTGTGTTGAACTTAAACTTACCTAGATCTATCCCTAATCTAACCAACCCTTCAACAATATTAGATCTGTTATCATCAAATCCCTTATCGAATTGAGCCAGATACTCAGAATATTTCGTTTTGTTAGGTGCAACCGGCGAACTTAAATCCGGTATATAGTTTACTTGAGACAATCTGTCTCTAACATTCCTATTTCGTTGACGATCAACACGATTTGCATTAATAATAGCAGTAAATGCCATCCAGTCGGTTGGCCTCATGTTAATCTGGAAACGAGTATTGTAGCGATCAGCACCAGTGTTATCAGCTACTCCACCACTTGTGGTAGTACCAACACCAAAACGGAAGTTAGCCCTTTCACTACCACCAGAGATTCCGGCATTTACAGAATACGACAATGCACTACCATAATATTTATCGTTCCAGTTGGCTGGCCCGAAAAAGTCATTATTTAAAGAGTCACTCAGATAAAGAGGATAAGAATCATTTTCCGAATAACTTCCGTTTGCAGTGTATTTATCATAAAACTGCCTTCTAAAGTCATTTTCGAATCTACCATTTACAGTAGTTACACCGCTTGGCTGGGCTACCCCTATATGCGATTCGAAATTAATTTTTCTAACAGTTGAGTTTTTTTTGCTGGTAAGCAAAATCACTCCATTCACTCCTTTTGGCCCATAAACAGAAGTTGATCCAAGATCTTTAAGGATCTGAACGGACTCAATATTATCCATATTGATATTGGCAAGCGTATTTGTTGCCGGACCAATTCTATCAAATTTGAATTGTTGGATGTCATAAGCAAAAGGATGCTCTCCAACTAGAGGTATCCCATCTAAAACAACAAGCGGTTGTGTAGCAAATTGTTCGCGTGGCGATACAAGCGGTTGTGATGTTCCGCGTATAAACATGTTCTGAACCGTACCTGGCTCACCAGATGGCTCCTGAACATAAAGACCTGCAGCTTCGCCTTTTAAATACTGCTGCAATGTAAACGCAGGAAAAATAGCGAGCTTTTTAGGATCGACATCATTCCCTTTAGATTCTAACGCCGAGAAAACGGTCCTCTTGGACTTAGGCTGAAAGCGTGTTGTGTCTACTTTAAGTTTGGTAGAATCCTCTTCTGCAGAATCAGTCTGTTGTTGAAAGTTCATCTTAAAAGATGAAACATCCGACATACAGGCAGACCTAGCGGCATTACCAAAAGAACATGTTGATGAACACAACAAACCCAGGAAAGTTATATTTGCAATAAAGCGCATAACAGACAATTAAGTATTAACTGATTGAAAACCTTTTTTATTTGATTTTATAGAAATTCACAGATCAAATCTTAGATACTACGATGCCAGCTCGTCTGCCGACCAGGTAGACCGAACAGCAACAAGTAAAAAAAATAAAATATGTTTAAAACGTTTTAGCTAGCTATATCCGCGATCATAAGATCACAAGCCTAGCCTCCGGATTTAACAGCGGCACATACTGCCCAGAAAAAAAATTGTCATTATGCTGTGAGAACTCACCACATAGATTTCTTGTAAAAGTTTGATTCATAGTTTGGCTTATTAGGTTAGTATTTGGTTTCCCGACAATGACTTATGGTGCTAAATCGATTATCTCTAACAATAATACGAAAGAAAATTTAAATTCCAAATCTTTTACATCATTTTTTTTACACAAATTTACATAACCGCATTCGATTGCCTATTAAGGCCTGTTTAATCGATAAAGCAATACTACAACGTTATAGTCGCAAACGTTTGTTTTCGCACTTAAACCCGTATCCTATACTTTATATGTATACCCTTACACAGCAATTATCACGTTGTAGTAATTATTAAAATATAAATACGTTAACAAGGCCTTTTTAATGGATGAAAATTTGTTATTTTGAACTATATTAAAAAAGACAGGCCCTTTACACAAAACAGATATGCCAGTTAAGCAAAAAAAAGAAAGTGGAAATAACATATTATCGATAGATATAGGTGGCACCAGTATTAAAGCTTGTATACTAAGTTCAAAAGGAGACCTACTATCTGAATTCGAAAAACTCCCTACTCCAAAAAACTCGACTCCTGAGGAAGTGATTAAAACCATTAAAGAACTGGTATCCTCACTTGAGGACAGTTTTGACAGGATATCAATCGGCTTTCCCGGATATGTTAAATGCGGCAAAGTAGAAACCGCTCCAAACCTGGCTAAAAACAAATGGACCAATGTTAACCTTGCTCAGCAGGTAAGCAACCTATTTAACAGGCCTGTTAGGTTAATTAACGATGCAGATCAGCAAGCTCTTGGAATTGTAAGCGGAATTGGCTTCGAAATCGTATTTACTGTAGGTACCGGCTTTGGTACCGCACTTGTATTTGATGGCGAGCTTCTCCCCCATTTTGAACTGGCTCATTTGCCTGTAACAAAAACAAAAGACTATGATGATTATATAGGAACCAAAGCTTTTGAAAAAATTGGCAAGAAAGACTGGAATGAGCGCTTGCAACGAATAATTCAAATCTATAAAACAGTATTCAATTACGATACCTTATATATAGGTGGTGGAAACTCAAAACACATTACTTTTGAACTTGACCACAACATTCACCTGGTAACCAATAAAGATGGCATCAAAGGAGGTGCTAAACTTTGGGAAGTTGCCGAAAAATATCACGTATACACAACCCGTCCTAACGACAAATAGAATAATGAAGAATAAATACACTTTAGGAATGATCGGCCTCGGAACCATGGGCCGTAATTTATTGCTTAACATGGCCGATAATGGCTTTCAGGTTACAGGTTATGATAAGGATGCCCGCATGCTTAAAAAACTTGAGGAAGATGGCAAAGCCCATAACTTAAAAGGATTTGAATCATTAGAGGATTTTATACAAAGTCTTGAGCTTCCAAGAAGAATTATGCTTTTAGTACCTGCTGGTAAAATTGTTGACAGCGTAATTCAGGAACTTGTTCCCCTGCTTGATAAAGGAGATATGATTATTGATAGCGGGAACTCTCACTTTACAGACACCAGCAGAAGAGCAATTGAACTTTCAGACCAAGGAATTCACTTCTTCGGAATGGGAATATCAGGAGGAGAGGAAGGTGCCCGTTTCGGACCTAGCATGATGCCAGGTGGCGATAAAACTGCTTATAATGCGGTAAAACCAATCCTAGAAGCTGTTTCAGCAAAGGTTAACGGCGATCCTTGCGTAGCATACATAGGCCCCGGTGCATCAGGCCACTTTGTAAAAATGGTTCACAATGGTATTGAATACTCAATGATGCAGATTCTTGCCGAAACTTATGAGCTGTTAAAAAATGTACTTGGTTACAGCAACGAGCAGATCTACAGCACATTCGAGAAATGGAACAATGGCAGGTTAAAATCCTTCTTACTTGAAGTAACCCGCGACATTTTTAAAGTTAAAGACAAAAAGACAGGAGCCTTTCTGATAGATGTGATTAAAGATGAAGCAAAATCAAAAGGTACCGGAAAATGGACTTCGCAGGTATCTATGGACTTGCAATTGCCTATCCCAACAATAAACGAATCTGTAAGTGCCCGTGATCTTTCAAAATTCAAAGCATTGCGTATTGCATTGTCAAAGGCATTACCTCAAGAGCAAATTAAAGTTGAAGACGCAGCAGCATTTGAAGTACAATTAGAGCAAGCGCTTTACTTTGCCATGATTACTTCATACGCACAAGGACTTCATTTGCTAGAGCAAGCTTCTGCTGAGTTTAAATATGAACTAAACCTTAAAGAGATCTCTCAAATCTGGCGTGGTGGATGTATTATCCGTGCGGTATTACTTGAAGATATTTATCAGGCTTACAAAAAACAGCCAGAGTTGCCACACCTGTATTCAGACGAGAGCATCCAGAATCAGTTAAAAGAAATTATCCCAGGTACAAGAAACATTGTAATTACAGCCTTAGCTAATGGTCTGGCAATTCCTTGCTTCGCTTCGGCACTTACTTATTACGATTCTCTTAGAACAGATAAATCTCCATTAAACTTAACCCAGGCACAGAGAGACTTCTTTGGCGCACATACTTTTGAGCGCATTGATGAAGAAGGTATTTTCCATGCTGATTGGAACGAAAACAATTAATAAATCAAACCCAACATTGATATAATAACATTCTAATGAAAACTAGCCTCAACGTTAACCCAACCATAGTAGTAATATTTGGAGGTACCGGTGACTTAAATCTGCGCAAACTTGCGCCCGCTCTTTATAACTTATACGCTGACGGCTATATGCCTGAAAAATATGCCATCATTGGAACTGCCCGCAGACCACTTACTGATGAAAAATTCAGAGAGAACCTAATGGATGGTGTAAACCAATTCTCAAGATCAGGAAAAGTAAAGCAGGAAAAGTGGAACAAATTTGCAGAAAATGTTATTTATAATTCTGTTGATGTTGAAACACCAGAAAGCTTTGGCCTGCTTAAAAAAAGCATAGAAAAACTTCAAAAAGAATTTGGACCTAAAACACAGGTAATTTACTACCTGGCCGTGGCGCCAAACTTGTTCCCGCTTATTGCTAAATGCTTATCAGATTATGGATTGGCAGGAAATGAAGACAACTGCCGCATTGTAATAGAAAAACCATTTGGAAGAGATCTTGAAACTGCTAAAGAATTAAACTGCATTTTAACCGGCATATTTACCGAGAAACAGATCTATCGTATAGACCATTATCTGGGTAAAGAAACGGTGCAGAACATAATGGCCTTCCGTTTTGCCAACTCATTCCTTGAGCCACTATGGAACCGTACTTATATTGATCATATCCAGATTTCTGTAACCGAGCAGCTTGGCGTTGGCGATAGAGGTGGTTATTATGAAAGTGCTGGTGCATTAAGAGACATGATCCAGAACCATTTGCTTCAATTGCTATGTTTAATTGGTATGGAAACACCGATAAATTTTGATGCAGATGAGATCAGGAATAAAAAGGTTGATGTATTAAAAGCAATGCGTCCGTTTAGTCCTGAAGATATTCGTTTCAGCACAGTTAGAGGTCAGTATACCAAAGGCTGGGTAGAAGGTAAAGAAGTGCCGGGATACAGACATGAAACAGGTGTAGATCCTAATTCAAATACCGAAACTTTTGCTGCAATTAAGTTCTTTGTAGATAACTGGAGATGGCAGGGAATTCCTTTTTACGTACGTACAGGAAAACGCTTATTCCAAACATCTTCATTAATTACCATACAGTTTAAAGATGTACCACATCATATTTTCCCTTCGGGAGTAACTGAGCACTGGCAACAAAACAGACTGATCATCAGTATCCAGCCCGAAATGAGTATCCGTTTACAGGTACAAGGCAAAAGACCGGGATTAGACATGGTATTGAACCCTGTTGATATGGTATTTGATTACAAAGGAACCTATAGTTCAGATACACCAGAGGCTTACGAAACGCTCTTATTAGACGTTATGACGGGCGACCAAACCCAGTTTATGCGTGCCGATCAGGTAGAGGCTGCATGGGAATTATTAATGCCGGTTATTAATGCATGGGAAAGCAAAAAATCTTTAAGCTTCCCTAACTATACTGCAGATTCATGGGGACCAGAAGACGCCGAAGCGCTGATTGCAAGAGATGGTTTCCACTGGTTTGCTTTACCATTAAATAAAGAATAATGAATTTATTAATTTATAAAACTCAAAGCGAATTATTTGAGGATCTGATAGAATACATAGTAACTATAGCCAATCAGTCAATTGCAGAAAATGGCTGCTTTAATTTTGTACTAACTGGAGGAAACTCACCTAAAGCTTTATATGAATTACTAGCTACCACTTATCGCGATAAAATTGATTGGTCTAAAGTATATTTCTTCTTTGGCGATGAGCGCAACGTTTTGCCTAATCACGAAAGCTATAACGGCTTAATGGCTAAAAGAGCAATACTTGATCCTTTAAATATTGCTGAAGATCATATATTTTATGTAGATACTACACTTGCTCCTGAAAAGGCCGCAATTGAGTATAATAAAGCGATAACTGCACACTTTAATGGTGCAGATATCATATTTGATCTTATTCTGCTAGGAATGGGCGATGACGCACATACTGCATCATTATTCCCCGGAACATCTATCCTTGATAATAAGGAAGTAGAAATAGATTCAGTATTTGTAGAAAAATTATCAACCTACAGAATCAGCTTCACTGCACCGTTAATAAACAAGGCTAAAAACATTGCATTCCTTGTTTTTGGCGAGTCGAAAGCACAAGCTGTAAAACACGTTATCGAAGCGCCAAAAAAGAATACAAAATTGTATCCTTCACAACTAATCAACCCTGTCGATGGTAGCGTAACATGGTTTTTAGATGATGCTGCAGCTGCCCTTTTAGACAACTAATAAAGGCATAAAACAATAATATTATGGGGTGTATCATATAATCATGATACACCCTGTTTTTTGGACCAACTTTTCTCTAAAAAATACAATTATGTTACAAAGCAGAAATATTCCAATTTAGTAACTTGGCTTCAAAATACCCCCCTATTATTATGAAAAAAGAAATTAATGCATTACCACGCCGTCAGTTTCTGGGCAATGTATCAAAAGTAGGAATATTAGGCTCATTAGCAGCCTTTTTGCCCGGCAGCAGTTCTGCCGAAGTGCTTAAATCCTTCACCGCGGTACCAGAAGACGGGCATATTTTTTTAACAAAGCCCTATCTGCAATTACCCTCAGCAGACGGCATGACCATAAGATGGGTTACCAATAAGCTCTGCTACAGCTGGATTGAATATGGCGAAGGAAAAGATCTGAACTCAAAGGCGCACCATGTAACCGATGGTTTGGTGGACGCCCACAACAGGGTAAACTTTGTTAGGTTAAAGGATTTAAAACCCGACACTCAGTACAGTTACCGCGTATTATCTAAAGAAATTACCGATTTCCAGCCCTATTCTTTAAAATATGGCGAAACAATTTCTAGTGAAACCTATTCCTTTAAAACACCAAAAGTTAATCCTGAAGCAGTTTCGTGGCTCATACTGAACGATATTCATGATCGCCCGACATCGATACCACATTTACTAAAATTAAACCGTGACGATTACGATTACGTGTTTTTTAATGGTGATATTTTCGATTTCCAGAAAGATGAGCAACAGATCATTGATCATATGCTCAATCCATCTACGGATGTATTTGCAAGTACAAAACCGTTCATGTTTGTTCGCGGGAACCACGAAACCAGAGGCAAGTTTTCTCGCGAACTCAAAGACTACTTCTCTACAAAAGACGACAAAGGATATTTTGCCTACCAATGGGGGCCTGTTTTCAATATAGTTTTAGATACTGGAGAGGATAAGCCGGACGATCATCCTGTTTATGCCGGGATTGTAGACTTTGATGGCTACCGCAGAGAACAGGCAAAATGGTTAGAAGAAGTCATGAAATCAAGTGCTTATAAGAAGGCAAAGTTCCGCGTGGTTATGATGCATATTCCGCTATACCATTCAGGCGACTGGCATGGTCCGATGCATTGCAGGGAACTCTTTGATCCATTGTTTAAAAAACATAAAGTTGATATCGTAATTTCAGGCCATACACATACATATGGAGTTTGGCCGCCATCTGCAGAGCACCCTTACCCTGTTATTATAGGGGGCGGACCACAGGAAGGCAAACGTACACTTATTAAAGTAAAAGCCAACAATAAAACGCTGGATCTGGTTATGCTTAAAGATGACGGATCGGAAGTAGGAAAATACAGTTTAAAGAGCAGCTAACAATGCTCTTTAAACTTTAATTCTTTCTAAAACAGCCGTATTATTTTCAGTATTTACACCTTTTAGTTCCACATATTTAACATTAGGCAACCAAAAAGAACCACCTTCAATTCTCACAAAAATCCTGTCAAGCTGAATCTTTTTATTGTTAACCGTTACATAAACATGGAACTTCTTGTCCTGCTCAGACCTAAGCAAATACATTGGCAGTTTTTTATGCGAAACAAACCTAAGTTCATAATGATCTTTGCCTATCTCTTTAGACACAATTCCATAAGCAAATTTCCTTTGAATATAATTTAAGTCTTTTTTCTCCCCATCATCGCCATAGCGGATCCAGTATATAAGAATAGGCTCCTTTCTATCCACTTCCCCATTCTTATCTGCGTTTAATTCGCAAATAATCGTGTTAGTATTCGGATCTCTCTGCAGATAAAAAAGCTGATTGGAAATTCCTTTTGGAATTGGAAATTTTAAAGGTGAAGGATCACTTTTATCACCAGTTTGCGCTACTACTGTTGCAGTTAACAAACTAAAGAGTAACAGTATATTGAGGGTTAATAATTTAGCACTTTTCATAGGTAAAATATTAGGGCTCAAAGATAAACAGAGAATTTTAAACTCTTGAGATTCAATTGTCAAATTGCCGACATTATCTCTATCTAGATTCTTTTCTAAAAATTAAAATTGCGAATACAATCGCAAAATTTATATTATATTTGCGAATACAATCGCAAATATAATGATTTTAAGAGCAATAACAGCATCAATCAAACATCGCTTAAGTGATGAAAAGGCCATCATATTACTTGGTCCCCGCCAGGTAGGTAAGAGTACTTTATTGCAGCAACTATCTTCTGATTTTAAATCGGATGTATTGTGGTGGAATGGCGATGATGCAGATATTCGTACATTATTAGCTAATCCGACATCGAGTATCTTGAGATCTTTAATTGGAAAAGCAAAGACACTGGTTATTGATGAAGCTCAGCGAATAGAAAACATTGGCCTCTGTATAAAACTAATTATTGATCAAATTAAAGAGGTAAAAGTAATTGCTACCGGTTCTTCTGCATTTGAGCTTGCAAATAGCATTAATGAGCCTTTAACCGGTCGTAAATGGGAATACAATTTATATCCATTTTCTTTCTCTGAAATGGTTAACGATCATGGTCTTCTTGAAGAAAAACGCTTACTAAACCATAGACTAATCTATGGATATTATCCAGAAATTGTTAACAATCCAGGGGAAGAGGAATTGCGCTTAAAACAACTCTCAAGCAGCTACCTTTATAAAGACATTCTTACATGGGAAAGAATCCAAAAGCCTGATAAAATGGAAAAACTAGTGCAGGCACTTGCTTTTCAGATTGGTAGCGAAGTTTCCTATAATGAATTAGGCCAAATAGTAGGGTTGGATAACCAAACTACAGAAAAATACATAGACCTTTTAGAGAAATCTTTTATTGTATTTAGACTAAGCTCATTAAGTCGTAATTTGCGCAATGAACTAAAGAAGAGCCGTAAATTTTATTTTTATGACAATGGCCTTAGAAATGCTGTCATTAATCAATTTAGCCCCGCTCTATTACGTCAGGATATAGGTGCTCTTTGGGAAAACTTCATAGTTAGTGAACGTGTTAAGCTTCTTGCTTACGAGCAAATTAGTTACAATCAGTACTTTTGGCGCACACACGCACAACAAGAAATCGATTACATCGAGGAGCGCAATGGTTTAATGAAAGCTTATGAAATAAAGTGGAATGTAAAAACTAAAAATAAATTCCCTAAAACATTCTTAGACGCTTATAAGGATACAGAAACTAAAATAATTACTCCAGAGAATATCCACGAGTTTTTGTTATAAGTTCAACCACTCAGTATCAGCCATAGCATAATTCTAAAGCAGAACTGGTATATTGCAACCATTATGGGTTACGCAAAAGTTCCCTTTTACCATAAAAATGTGTTTCTTTAACTTTATTGATGCACGCAATGAATCTCAGATCCCTATTATTCGTAGTCCTTCTATGCTCAACTTGTTTTGTAACATTCGCACAAAAAGAAGATAAACCAAATGCGCTACAATTATTTCTTCAGGCAAATGCCGATAGCACAATTATTTTTCAGCAATCATCGAATTGGTTTCCACAGTCACCCTATTATATTTTAAGTAAAAAAGCGGACACCATAACAGCATATACATATAAAGCCTTACCCAAATTGGATAAGAGAATTAAACTTCCACGTTCTATAGGGTTAAAAATTCGGCACAGGAATTCTGTCATGGTAAATTTAGTGCCAATTGACGTAAATATGTATTTCCAACCTATTTATTTTAGTCCTAAAAAACTGCTTAATCTTTGGAAAAACATTGGCAAAGACCCCCCCTGGCAATTAGCCGACGATTCTGCTGATGGTCATGCATGTATTGATAGTCAAGGCAACAGAACCGGAAATTATATTTATGATGGAGGAGGAATTAATTTGTATCTGATTACAAAAAACGAGATAAAAAAACTGGACTATTATGCTCCTCAGTTTTTTGAAAAGGTTTGTCCGGGTAGAAAAGGGCGAATCTCAATCTTAAAAATCGAACATCTGTTTGATAAACATTTTGACCTATAGCATAGTTCCGAACCAGAACTGGTATATTGCAGCCATTATGGGTTACGCAAAAGAAAGAAGTAAGCTTGAAAAGCTATCAACAAAAATAGTTGGCATAAACATTTATGACCAAAAGAATTTAGCTATTTTAATTGATATTTATGAGCAATACTCGCACACTGTAAGGATTCTAAAAAACAAAGAACCAGAAACATTTGCCGATCTATACAACAACGAATTGCAGGAAGTAAAAACTGGAAAAAGATCCCTTAAAGAGAGTGAATCCGAAGAAACACGCCAAACTAATTTCTTAGCATTCAAAGAATCAATCCAAATTGCTTTAGAGAAGACCATCAAAGCTACCTTAGCATCATTAAAGTAAGAACTAGCAATAATTGTTCACAAGATTAGTGTTTCTACATGTGAGGACCAGACCTTATTAGCTTATAGTTCATACCTGAGCTTATGCTATCCAAAGCAACAATTTTAAAATTAGAAAAATAGCTTCAACTAACGAATATTTAGGAGTTATTGAGGTGGTTTAAAATCTTAACTAACCTTCTCTGTTTTAGGCAGAGAAGATTAATGCAAATTGCTGCAAAAAACAATAAATCCTGTCCAATAAACTAAACAACCTGTTATAGATATTAACTTTCGATTAAGAAAAAGTTATCGCTTGATTGTAACCCGAAAATTGTTGTAAAGTTCACTGTTTGCATTGATTCGCAGATTTAGATTTTTGAACGAAAATTCCCTCCCCCTAGTATTGTTTAGGAAGAAAATTGATTAACAGAATATGCTGGCAGAAACTATTTTGTTTAAGGCATAGTATTGAACAAAATGAACAAAATCAATAAAGATTTCAAACAAACTGAAATACAATAATTTAAAAGTAAAAACTCCATAAAGTCTTTAATTTCAATCAGTCATTTAGCGATCATGTCTTTCGTTAAACTGAACATAATGAACAAAAATCATTGAAAGAACAGTAATAAGTTTGCTATACTATACATGCAGATAATTTTTTGTCCTAAAAATTATTCACAGATAGTATAGGTTAAACTGATTTACCGCTCATACCTTGAAGATCTGTCGCTCATATATTCCACTTTTAACACTACTGGTTACAGTGATGTTAATGGTTTTTGGAAGTAATGTGAAGGGGCAATGTTTTGGATACGAAAGGAAATATGCAAACAGCGAGAATAATAGCAATGTAACAGGCACTTTTCTAGGCTTAGGAGACAATAATGATGTAACTAATCCTTCATTTGCTGTTGGAAATAATCTTAATGATTTTAGTACTATAGCAATTCCTTCTTTAGGAATTACTCGTTACCAAAAACTTTCATTTGGTCAAACTTTCACAAATTCAGAAGCTATACATGTAAAATTAGCAAGTAGTGTAAGCTTAAGTTTATTAGCTGTAACGGTTGAAATTCAAGCATATAATGGAGCATCTCCAAGCGGAACAAAGGTTACCTTATCATCTGGAGCACTTCTAAATCTTTTATCAGGATCAAATATAGCCGATATAGTAATTCCTGACCCTGGTGCGACATATGACGCAGTACAAGTTACAATTATTGGAGCATTACTATCATCTGGTTCTATGAATATTTATGCTGCCTACGTTAATAAGCCCCAAACTGCCGGCATCAATTGTAACACTATTGAAGATTTAATAACAGGTACGACTAGTGGAGTACTAGGTGCGTTAAACGGTGTAATAACGCCAAACAACGCAATTGATGGCGATTTAACTAGTTACGCCGAAATTCGACAAAATGTTGGAGTTGCTGGCTATGTACATTTAACAACCTTATTCTCCTCGCCTTCTGTCCCAGGAGATTCAATAAGTGTATTATTAAGTGTTCCAGGTGTTCCACTCCTGGATGCAAATGTCTTTTCAAAGCTCTCTGTTGTTGCATACAATGGGAATACAGCTGTAGCAACCATGCCAGCTAGCTCAAGCCTTTTAGGAATTCGTTTATTGGATGCAACAAACCATATTTATCAATTCACTTATGCAGTTAATTCTTCCTTTGATAGAATTTCTGTTCAAGCGGGCGGTTTAGTCGGGGCCTTAACATCAGCTTATGTCTATGATATTAAAAGAATTGTTCCAAAACCATCTATATTAATTGATGGCATATCCATAACTTCCAAATCAATTTGTGTTGGTCAAAATACTACCTTATCTATCAATATTCCCCAATCCTGCACCGATTATAAATGGTATGATGCAATTTCCGGGGGAAACCTATTATATACAGGTGGATCCTTTGTAAGGAATTCATTGCCACAAGGAACTTACACTTATTATGTCCAATCAGTCAGGCAAGGCTGTACAACAACTAGTTCTGAAAGAATTCCAGTAACTATTACAGTTAATCCATTGCCTACGGTTGGAACTATTTTGGGAAATTCAAGTGTTTGCGTATCCCGAACAACTTTACTTTCAAATTCAGCATCAGGTGGAATATGGACAAGCAGCGATATTACAAAAGCATCAGTAAATTCCAGTGGCTTTGTAACAGGAATTGCTATAGGATCAGCAATCATAACATACACTGTTACAGACCCAATAACAGGGTGTACTAATTCAGATAGTAAAAACATAACTGTTAATGCATTACCAGATCCTGGAATGATTAACGGAAATACGTCATTATGTGTGAATCAAACAATCACATTATCTAATTTAATAAGTGGTGGGACATGGGCAAGTAGTGACAATACTAAAGCCTCAATCAATTCAAGCGGTGTTGTGATGGGAATTGCCAAAGGTGAAACTACTATTACTTACACAGTAACAAATGCTGGATGTTCTTCAGCAGCTGTATTGGTAATAACCGTCAATCCATTACCAAACGCAACCATATCAGGAACGGCAACAGTTTGTCAGGGAACTGCAGCCCAAGCAATAACTTTTACAGGCTCAAATGGCACCAGCCCATATACTTTCACCTATAATATTAACGGAGGAAATAGCAAAACTATTACTACTGCTATAGGGGACGATACAGTTTCAATTCCTATTTCAACTATTTCTCAAGGAACATTTACATATAATCTTCTAAGCGTAATGGATGCAAGTTCAACGCAATGTAGCAATACCCAAACAGGAAGTGCAACTGTTACCATTCTCGAAAGACCACCGACACCACATTTAAATTTCACAACAAATTCTCAATATTAATTTTAAAAAAACATGAAAAGAATCATTACAAAACTTGCAATAGCTACCATAGTGGTACTATTCGGCAATTCATTTAAATCAGTTGGCCAAGTAACATTAGCCACTACAGATGTCCAAATAGTTTGCGAGGGTGCTCCTCTAACTTTAGGCTCACCAGGAAGCTCAAATCAATGGATTGTTAAATATGATGCTACATCCGCTACCCCCTCTTCTCCTACTACATTAACGATAGATCCCGCGACTAATCAGATAGCCGCTGCTGATGTAAAAACGGGTTACTACCTAATCACTAATAAGAGTACTGCTGCAGGAGCTTGTGAATCTGATATTCAAACTATCGCAGTTTATGTATTACCTACATTAGTTCCTACATTCACTTCAGCGGATTACTGTACAGAAAATGCAGCTTCAACAATTTTTACAGCCTCCGTGACACCTGCTGCACCTACAGGTTCAACACTTGTATATCAATGGTATACTGTTTCAGGAACAACTGAGACAATAATAAGTGGGGCAACAAGTGCAACATTTAATCCAACTATTTTAAATACTGGAACTACAAGCATAACTGCAACATACAGATTAAAGACTGCTTATGAGATCAACAGCTTGAAATATTGTCCTCAAAGCATAGAGCATACTGTAAATGTTCTACCAAGACCAACCACACCAACAATTACTGTAGGTAATGTGGGACAGGCCAACTTTTAATTGATTTAAAGTTAAAGGTTATTTAAATAATCTATTTCATGTTTAACAGAAAAATAAGTTTTGTGTCAAGTATGCTGTTGCTTAGTGCAACGGCATCCTTTGCGCAATCTTCTGGTTCGCAAACGGTGAATCTTCCTCAGGGGGCTTCTTTAAAGTTGCGGGCAAATTCTTTTAATGCATCAACCTATCAATGGCTCAAAGACAATCAAATTATAAGTGGTGCCATTGGTCAGGAATTTACGGTATTTGTGGCTGGCACTTACACTGTAATATCATATAACACCGAAGGTTGTGCTTCTGATATTTCAGAAGCAGTTATTGTAGTTGGAGGCGGCCCTCCTATTATTCTAAGCGCCGACATGATGGTTACCAAAACATCAGAAAACAGGGCTTTATCCCTTAACGACTCATTCGATTATACTATTCAAGTAAAAAATAATGGAGCAGATAAGGCAACCAACATTAAGGTTACTGATGAATTACCGCCAGAGGTTGAATATCAAGAACTAACTCCTAGTGCCGGCAGCAATGCAAGATATCGCTTTGCAGACAGAACTGTTTTATGGGAAATAGACAAGCTTGAAAATGGTGAATCTGCCGATTTAAGGATAAAGACCAAGGCACTTAAGGCTGGTGTTATTTACAATACAGCAAAAGTTTCGGCTGATCAGAAAGATCCAAATCTTGCCAACAATGTATCAACAGCCAGCACTTCGGTAGCTGGTATTATTATCCCAAATGTGTTTACCCCTAATGGAGACAACAAAAACGAAACATTCGAAATACCTGGCGTACAATCATTTGAGAATGAAATCACTATCCTGAACAGATGGGGAGGAACTGTATACTTCAAAAAAGGCTATAACAATGAATGGACCGGCCGAGGGCTTAATGAAGGCACTTACTTCTATGTATTAAGGCTAAAAATTGGCAGTAAATGGGAAATCTATAAAGGCTATATCACTTTATTAAGGGGCAAACAATGATGAAAAGAATCATACTTTTATTTCTGGCATCTATTGGAATTGTATGTAGCTCAAGTGCACAGCAAGACAGCCAATTTACGCAGTACATTTTCAATACTATTCACATTAATCCTGCATATACAGGCTACAAAAAAGAAGTTTACGTGCAAGCTTTTTACCGCGCACAATGGGTAGGCGTAAGAGGAGCTCCTACAACGGTTTCGGTAGCTGTAGATGGCACAATTGACGATGGAAATGTTGGTCTCGGATTTATTGCCTCAAATGATAAGATCGGGGCTCAAAAGAACCTTTCTGCTTACGCCAACTATGCTTATAAAATCCAACTGGGATATGATGAAAATTCAAAACTTTCTTTTGGTTTGGCCGCAGGTGTTATGCAACTGGGTCTTGATGGAGATAAATTAACAAGCATAGATCCCGATGATGAGGTGATCCCTACCGGAATGCAAACAAGGTTTTTCCCTGATGCCAGGGCTGGTATTTACTACTCAAATGAAAAATATTTTGCAGGGCTTTCTGCAAGTAATCTTATTGCAAGCTGGGCGGCAAAAAATTATAGCAACAATCTGCTTGTTCCGGTTCCGCAACCGCACATATTTTTAACTGCAGGAGTTTTAATTCCCATTACTTATGGATGGGCTTTAAAACCTGTTATGCTATTAAAAGATGATATAAAAGGGCCAACATCTCTTGATGTAAATGCCTTCCTCCTGCTTAACGAAAAGGTATGGATAGGCGGTTTTTACAGAACTACAGTTCCCTTATACAACAAAAAGTACCTGCAAAAAGACCTTACTAAAAAGAATGCACTGGGTATGATGTTCGAGCTTTTTGCTACAGACAACCTTAGGATAGGCTATTCATACGATTATTCCTTAAACAAATTACAGTACTACAATTACGGAAGCCATGAGTTTTCTGTGGGTATTTATTTAGGCCGAAAAGATATGAGAAAAATCAGATCATCCAGGTGTTACGATTTCTAACCGTATGCTTCAGGCATGGTTTTGTCCGTTTGGGCACTAAACATCTTTAATTCAAGCTTTCTACTATCCATTTTTGTGGAAACTCAATTCTATGAGAACCTGAGGTCCTTTTTGATAAAATAAAAGTTCTTCGACAATCATGAATATATTTGCACAAAATGAAAACGAAACTTCCTCTTAAAAGTTTAATAAAAATAAGCTGCTGTTTTTCTGTGGCGGTTAGTTTATTTTTGCTGCTTTCTGTTTTTATACAAGAGGGAGATCTGTATACATCCCTCATTAAATGTATGTTTTTTCTGGCTCTGCTGGGGTTAATATGCTTGTTAAATATCGGCTTATTAGTTGTTTGCAGCGACGAAAAATCGCCCACGATAAGTAAGTGCACCAAATGGTTTTATTTTGCAAGTTTTGTTATGAGTGCAGTAGTAATAATACTTATTTACTGGATTGGACAATACTTTACCTATCAGGGATTTATAGAAAAACAAGAAGCTTTTAAGGTTAGAGGTAATGTGGTTTACTTATATCTCAGTTTACAAGGATTCTTTATTAACGGAATCGTATTACTGCTACTAAACTTCATTATTGTACAGGATTTTAATAACCAGGTTCAGCTGGAAAACTCACGTTTAATAGCAGCAAGATCTCAGGCCGCTAACGAGTTACTTCTTCAACAGATTCATCCGCATTTTTTGTTCAATGCGCTTAACATATTAAAATCTTTAATTAAACGGAGCCCTGATAAAGCAGAAGATTATTTACTGCGCCTGTCCGATTTCTTGCGCGTCTCCATATCTGGTAATAAAAGTGGAATAGCTTCGCTTAATGATGAATTGAAATTATGTGCTGATTACCTGGAGATGCAAAAAGTAAGATTTGGAGAGGCATTGAGCTTTAACCTGGACATACAGGAGAAAGAAAGTCCCGGAATGGTACTTCCTGTTTTTTCTCTTCAGCCGCTTTTAGAGAATGTAATTAAGCACAATGAGCTTACAGATGCAGCTCCGCTCAATATTAATATCAAACAAAATGGTAACTGGATCAGTGTAACAAACAATATTCAGCTTAAGTCAAACCTCGAACATTCTACAGGCAGTGGTTTGGCTAATCTTGCAGAAAGATATAACCTCCTGTCTGGGGATGAAATTGACATCAGAGATGATGGTTTTACCTTTTCTGTAACCTTAAAAATATTAAAACATGAAGATTGTAATTATAGAAGATGAACAAATAACAGCTGAGGACCTCGCTGATCTTATTATTAAATTACAACCTAATGCTCAGATTGTTGCAAGTTTAAGATCTGTAAAAGAAGCCCAGCTCTATTTTACAACTCATGCAATGCCTGATCTTATTTTTAGTGATATTCAACTTGGTGATGGATTAAGTTTTGATATTTTTAAATCCGTTGAAGTTACTGCTCCTATTATTTTTTGCACTGCATATAATGAATATGCTTTTAACGCTTTCCGCACAACCGGTATTGATTATATTTTAAAACCAATAGTCTCATCTACAGTTGAACAGGCTTTAAAAAAGTATCAGACTTTACGGAAGGAATTTACTACATCAACCGTATCATACGATGCTATTTTAGATCTGTTTGCAAACAAATCCGCACAAAAAACATTTTCTATTTTAGTTACTCATAAAGACAAGATTATTCCCATAAAGATGGAACATATTGCTTTGTTTTACATTAAAAATGAGGAAACCTGCCTGTTTACATTTGACGACAAAATGTATGCTGTAAATAAAAAAATGGAAGAGCTGGAACGTATTTGTGGTGATGATTTTTTTAGGGTAAATCGCCAATGCTTATTAAACAGGGCAGCAGTTAAAGATGCTGCTCACTTTTTTTCTCGCAAGCTGATTATAAACCTGTTAGTTCCATTTAAAGAAACAATTACAATAAGCAAAGAAAAAACACCTCAGTTTTTAGACTGGCTTTCCAGAAAATAATTTTACCGTTGCAATTCAGCTTCAATTTTGTCCGTTTCACTGTAAATTCTCTTTTCTTAAACTCACAAATCATCCATCTTTATAATTGTAAATACAATCAACTAAGAGCGATGAACATAATTATTTTTAAAACTTCGGTACGGGATAAGAATGATCTAAGTACCATCAGACGTAAAATGGACAATTTGCTTGGCACCAAAAACTGGACTTTTGCGTTAGAGGATGAGGATAAAATTCTGAGGGTTGTTAGTGCCAGTTCTTATATACCTGCTATCCGAAAAATATTAATGAAATATGGTTTCATTTGCGAAGAATTGCCTTACTCTTTAGATGAGTTTAAGGTTTAAATCATAATGCACGCTGCGCCCACTACCCTTTGCTATTAAAATTTCTAAATCACTTAGCACCTGTAAATCTCTTGTAGCCGTGGCTTTTGATGTTTTAGTAATTGACATATATTTTTTTGCTGTCATCCCGCCTTTAAATCCTTCAATACCCATTTCTAACATTTTCATGATAGCTTTATGCTGGCGACTGTTTAATCGTTCTTTGTATTTATCAAAAAACCTGGTTTTCTGTAGTGTAAAATTCACTAGTGCTTTTGCTTTAAGCTGGGCTGTTAGCGTTACGGAAACAAAATAATTTACCCATTCTGAAATATCATTATTTTGTTGAGCTTTTTTTAAAGCCGCATAGTATGCTGGTCTATCCATTTCAATAGTTTCAGAGAGACTAAGCAAAACTGGCCTTCCAAGTGTTTGAGAAAGTGCCTTTTCAGCAATTGCTCTTCCTATCCTTCCATTCCCATCTTCAAGTGGATGTATTGATTCAAAATACAAATGTGCAATAGCAGATCTAACAGGCGCACTGTTAATTTCACGGGAGCCTCCGGGAGCTGTTTCATTAAACCAATCTATAAAGTATTCCATTTCATTAGGTACCCGATTAGAAGGTGGTGCCTCAAAATGCGCTATTTCATTTCCAATCCTACCAGATATAACCTGCATCGGTTCATCACCTTTTCGCCAGGCCCCAATCGTTATTCTATTCGATGAACCTAGTAATGCAATATGCCATTCCCATATTGTTTCTTTAGTAAGGGGGTTATTAAATGAATTTCGAACATCAATCATAAGTTTACCTATACCAGCTGCCCTTCGATCATGCACAATATCGGATGGAATATTAAGCCCTAGATTATTTCGAATTGAGGACATAACTTCTTGTCTGCTTAAAAACTCTCCTTCTATTTCGGAAGTTTTTACTGCTTCAGAAATCATGATCTGCAATAACGCTTCCTGTTGGATGTTCTGAGGTAAAGTTTGTAATATGCCATTCACTTCTCCTGTTTTTAAAGCAAACTCGTACAATAGCGCCTCAGTTTTATTAAGCTGCACCTTAAAATTTGGCCAATCTGGTAATTCCCAATTATATTTCATGAGCCGATTACTTTTGTTAATCGGCTCAAATATAGTGAATTTATGAGCCGATTAATAAAAGTAATCGGCTCATAAATTCACTATATTCATTAATTGGTATGAATTCAGAAAACAACATAATTATTATTGGTGGTGGCCTGGCCGGATTAACCTGCGCTATACATTTACTAAAGGCAGGTTTTGGCGTTACGTTAATAGAAAAAAACCTTTACCCGCAGCATAAGGTTTGCGGCGAATACATTTCCAATGAGGTTCTCCCCTATTTGAAATGGCTGGATGCCGATCCGGCTCAGTTGAATCCAACAGAAATTACCAGGTTATTTGTTTCATCCGCCAGCGGCAAAATAATAAACACAGCATTACCCCTCGGAGGTTTCGGAATCAGCCGGTTTACCCTGGATCATTTCCTTTTAGAAAAGGCCCTGCAAAACGGCCTAGCCTTTATAAATGACACTGTAAATTCTATTGAATTTAAAGATGATACATTTAGCATTAGCACAGCCAAAAACGGGTTGCATAATGCTAAAATAGTAATTGGCGCTTTCGGAAAAAGATCGTCATTAGATCAAAAGCTGGAGCGTAAATTCATTCAAAAAAAGTCGCCATGGCTTGCCGTAAAAGCACATTATAAGGGTAATATTCCGAGCGATCTGGTTGCGCTTCACAATTTTAAGGGCGGATATTGCGGGGTTTCCAAAGTTGAAAACAACCTTATAAACATATGTTACCTAACCGATTACGAAAGTTTTAAAGCATACAAGAGCATTCCAGATTTTCAGAATAAAGTACTTTATAAAAACCCCTGGCTAAAGGAGATATTTGAAAACTGTATTCCTATGTTCGATCAGCCCTTAACAATAAGCCAGATCTCTTTTGAAAAAAAGGAACCAGTTTATAATCATATTTTAATGATTGGCGACACAGCTGGTTTAATCCATCCTTTATGTGGAAATGGCATGGCAATGGCCATTCATGGGGCAAAAATTTGTGCAGAGCTAACCATCCAATTTTTAAATGGCAATATCTTATCCAGAACCGGATTGGAAGAAAAATATGAAAAAGAATGGAGCCGTAATTTCAAAAGCAGACTAGCCATAGGAAAACTCCTGTCTGCAATTACAAGAAATGAAATACTATTTACCCTATTGTTAAATCTATTGATTAAATTTCCTTCTGTATTACCCAAAATCATTAAAAAAACTCACGGTAAACCAATAATTTAAATGTTTGTAAACACTGATAAAAGAAGCGACGAGCCTGAAATAATGGATAATTTCTTTATGAAAGGAGAAATACTAAAAGACGCTTTAGATAAGATTGCAAGCATAAACAGGCTATTGGGCGGCAACAAAGTAACCTTACAAGGTGTAGAAACTTTATTAAACGAAAGGGCTTATAGCAATAATGCCCCAAAAGAGATTCGTATTTTGGATGTGGGTTGCGGCAATGGCGATATGCTTAGGGTTCTGGCAGACTATGCTTTAAAAAACAACCTGCAATTCAACCTTGTTGGAATTGATGCCAATACTTATACCATTGGCCATGCCAGGCAATTATCAAAAAACTATCCAAACATAAGCTACCTATGCGCCGATATTTTTAATGAAATAGAACAACCAGGCAGTTATGATGTTATCCTTTGTACATTAACACTTCATCATTTCAAAGATCCGGAAATACTGAAGCTAATGAATGGCTTTAGGAACCGGGCAGAGATGGGAATTATTGTTAATGATTTACACAGAAGCGCTATTGCTTATTACCTTTTTTTAGCAATATGCTTTGTTTTCAGGCTAAATAAAATGTCTAAAGATGATGGCTTGGTGTCGATACTTAGGGGGTTTAAAAAAGACGATCTCCTATACTATTCCAGAAAGCTGAACTTTAAAAAATATACCTTAAAATGGAAATGGGCATTTCGCTATCAGTGGATAATTCCAACTTTCAATTAAAAACGTAAACCATTTATGAGCGTTAAGATCCAAACTATTGCCAAGCTGCTACCCAGGTATTCAAGAAAAACTAAAGAAATTATTCCTTATTTAGATTTGTGGCTAAACGGGCAGGAGGATCGTTTTATTAGAAAAGTAAAAAAGATTTTTGAAAATGCAGGAGTTGATCAGCGCTACTCCATCATGTCGCCGGAACAGGTATTTAGCAATCTGACTTTTCAGGAAAGGAATAACATTTATGTAAGCGAAGGCATTAACCTGGCTACCGAATGCCTCAAAAAAGCGTTAGAAAAAGCTGCATGGCTGCCAACCGATCTCGACTACTTAATTACGGTAAGCTGCACTGGGATTATGATCCCTTCTATTGATGCTTACCTCATTAATGCGTTAAATCTGAAACAGGATATAATACGTTTACCTGTTACTGAAATGGGCTGTGCAGCTGGTGTTTCGGGCATGATATATGCCAATAATTTTTTAAAAGCCAACCCCGGAAAACGCGCGGCCGTAGTTGCATACGAATCTCCGACGGCTACTTTTCAGGTTAATGATTTTTCGATGGCCAATATAGTTAGTGCCGCAATTTTTGGTGATGGCATGGCATGTGCACTGCTTTCATCCCACCCTAATGACAAGGGGCCTAAAATTGTAGCTGATGAAATGTATCATTTTTACAATGCGGAGCAGATGATGGGTTTTAAACTGGCAAACAGTGGCTTACAGATGGTTTTGGATGTTGCAGTTCCTGATACTATTGAAAGTCATTTCCCCGATATTATCCATCCATTTCTGGCAAAACACAATCTAACTATAAATGATGTTGACCACCTGATTTTTCATCCGGGAGGTAAAAAAATTGTACAGCTTGTAGAGGACTTATTTGGTAAATTAGGTAAGAATATAGAAGATACTAAGGCGGTTTTAAAATTGTTCGGGAATATGTCGAGCGCTACAGTTTTATATGTTTTAGAACGCTTTATGGAAGCTGAGCCAAAGGCAGGAGATCTGGGGTTGGTGCTAAGCTTTGGCCCCGGTTTTTCTGCACAAAGAATATTGTTAAAATGGTAACTAAAAAAAGAATACTTTTATCTTAATAATTAGTTTAACATGAATAAAGAAGAAATTTTAGCACACTTACCTTACTCCAAACCATTTTTATTTGTTGATGAATTACTGCATATCGATGAAAACGGATCAAGCGGAACTTTCACATTTGATAAAGATCTCGACTTTTATAAAGGTCATTTTAAAGATCATCCGGTTACACCTGGCGTAATTTTAACCGAAACAATGGCTCAAATTGGATTGGTTTGCTTGGGTATATACCTAACAGGAAGTACCGAGGGTGGCGTACCAGGACATGTAATGCTAACTTCTACTGCCATTGATTTTATGAAACCCGTATTTCCGGGAGAAAAAGTAAAAGTTGTTGCAGAAAAAGTATACTTCCGCTTTAAAAAACTAAACTGTACTGTGCAAATGCTAAATGAACAGCATGAAGTAGTTTGCAAAGGCACAATTGCCGGAATGGTAACCAATAAAATGAATGGATAACAGAGTTGTTGTAACCGGATTAGGTGTTGTTGCCCCAAATGGAGTTGGTTTAACTGCATTTACGGATGCCATAAAAAAAGGCATTTCGGGCATTAAATACTATCCTCAGTTAGAACAATTACAGTTTTCTTGTCAGATAGCAGGTAAACCTGAACTGTCTGATGATTTAATTGCACAATATTTTACAGGCTTAGAACTAAGGAATTTTAATAGTACAGGCATCTTATACGGCGTTATTGCCGGTATGGATGCCTGGAAAAATGCGGGCTTAACAATTCTGGAAAGTGAAGAACCTGATTGGGACAGCGGTGCAATATTCGGAACCGGCACTTCGGGAATTGAAAAATTCAGAGAATCTATTTACAAGGTTGATGATCTGCAGCTAAGAAAACTTGGCAGTACTGTGGTTGCGCAAACCATGGCAAGTGGCATTAGCGCTTATCTGGGTGGTAAGCTTGGCTTCGGAAATCAGACAACCACCAACTCATCCGCTTGCATTACCGGCACAGAAAGCATTTTAATGGCTTATGAGCGAATTAAAAGCGGACAAGCGACAAAGATGCTGGCTGGCAGCACAAGCGACAGTGGACCTTATATTTGGGCCGGTTTTGATGCATTGAAAGTTTGCACCTACAAGCACAACCAATCTCCAGACCAAGGTTCCAGACCAATGAGTGCAAGTGCCAGTGGTTTTGTACCCGGAAGTGGCGCAGGAGCTGTGGTCCTGGAATTATTAAACAGTGCCCTTAAACGGGGTGCAACAATTTACGCTGAAATATTAGGAGGGCACATTAATTCAGGTGGACAAAGAGGCACCGGAACAATGACTGCTCCAAACAGTATTGCAGTTCAGCGCTGTATAAAAGGAGCTTTGCAAAACGCAGGCATAAATGCCAGTCAGGTAGATGCGATAAACGGGCACCTTACAGCAACTTCTAAAGATGCTACCGAAATTCAGAACTGGAGTGTAGCCTTGAACAGAAAAGGGTCGGGTTTTCCTTATATAAACTCTTTAAAATCTACAACAGGCCATTGCCTAAGTGCCGCCGGAAGCATTGAGTGTGTGGCTTCAATCTTACAATTACATCAGGATTTTATATTTCCAAATGTCAATTGTGAAGATCTGAATCCGGAGATTAGCGACATAGTAGATTCCAACAAAATTCCACAACGATTATTAAATTCAAATGTTAATATTGTGGCTAAAGCAAGCTTCGGGTTTGGTGATGTAAATGCTTGCATTATACTAAAAAAATATACTGTATAAATATGGACAGAGCAGAATTAATAGCAAGGCTTACGCCTATTATTGCCACTTATGCACAGGATAAAGATGCAGTGGCATCCATAAATGAAACAACTGATTTCATTAAAGATCTGAAGATCAATTCTGCCAACCTTGTTGATGTAATTTTAGATGTTGAAGAGGAATTTGATATCGAAATTGACAACCTTTCAATGGAACGCATGCTGAATGTTAGCGCTGCACTTGAAATTATTGAAGATAAACTGGAAACAAAATGATCGGCAACGACATAGTTGATCTTGCCCAGGCCTCGGTTGACAGCGATTGGAAAAGAAAGGGTTTTCTGGACAAAATATTTAATCTGGAAGAGCAATTTATGATTAGCTCGGGCATTCATCATTCTGTAATTGTATGGTTGCTTTGGAGCATGAAAGAGTCTGCCTATAAAATATATTCAAGAGAGGCTAAACTCCGCGAATTTGCCCCGCTTAAGCTTCAATGCAGCAACCTGATAATTCATGACAACACCGCTACAGGAAATGTTGCTTACGACAATGAACTATATTATACCAAAAGCTTTTTTGATGAAAATTACATTCACACCGTAGCATCAGCAAAACCGGAAGAGCTTGAAAAAGTTGAAATTAAAATTATCGGCCATGCTCTTTTTGATTACAAAAAAACCAAACCGGCATCGGTAAGTCACCATGGCGCTTACCTTGCCTTAGTTTACCTATAAATTCTCTTCAATCAGCAGGTTAATGATACCGTCGGCCAAACCAACTTTAGGTACATAGATTTGTTTAATACCAGTCCACTTCATTAAGGTGATGTAAATTTCGCAAGCCGGAATAATTACGTCGGCCCTATCCGGGTTTAAACCAAATACATTGATTCTTTCCTTTAAAGAATGTCCGTTCAACTGATTATACAATCCCTTTAATTTTAAAAACGACAGCGGTAATCCCTCTTTTTCATCCGACATCCGGAACAGTTTATTGATGTTACCACCGGTTCCAATACCTGCTACATTTTTAAGGTTTTTGGTGTTTTCTTTAACCCAAAGGCGCATATCTTCCCAGGTTTCATCCTTATCCTGATTGTCCAGGATTCTGATGGTACCTATATCAAAAGATTTAGAGGCAATAGGTTCCTTGTTTACAAAAACAGAAAGCTCAGTACTACCACCTCCTACATCAATATATAAGTAGCTCTTTTTAGCATCCAGATTTTCTTCTATATGGTTAGCGTAAATGATATTTGCTTCGCGCTGTCCTTCAATAATTTCCAGATCAAGATCAGCTACTTTTTTAATCCTTTTTATAACCTCAGCCCCATTTTCTGCTTCGCGCATAGCCGAGGTAGCACAGGCAAGGTATTTCGAAACGTGATAAACATCCATCAGATTTTTAAAAGCGCTCATTGTTTTAACAAGATCTTCTACCTTACGTTCTGATAACCTGTGGTCCAGAAAAGCATCATCCCCAAGTCTTAACGGCACCCTTACCAGTGTGTTCTTTTTATAACTATAACCCTTTTCTGTTTTTGAGATATCAGCTATCAGTAACCTTACAGCATTTGACCCTATATCTATTGCAGCGTATCTTAACATTGCTTTACTGGTGTTTATTTTTTAAGTAATTGTAGGTTTGCACCTGCGCCCTAATTTTTGTTGTGAGTCTGTTTTTATGGTATTTATTGTTGTTCAGGCGGGTAATATCTCTTGCCTTTACATTGTCTTGTAATTGAAACTCAATAATGTCTCTAATTTCCTGTCTTACTTCTTCATCCAGAACCGGAAAGCCTACTTCTACCCTATGCTCAAAGTTCCTGCTCATCAAATCTGCAGACGAAAGAAACATTTCTTCTTTGTTATTATTGCCAAATATGAATACCCTGGCATGTTCCAGAAACTTATCAATAATGCTTATTACCGTGATGTTTTCACTAAAACCTTCTATACCGGGAACCAGTGTACAAATGCCGCGAACAATAAGTTTAACTATTACACCGGCATTACTTGCTTCATACAGCTTCTCTACTACCCCTTCGTCTGCCAGGCTGTTTACCTTTAAAATCATGTAAGCAGTTTTACCCTGCTTTGCAAACTTAATCTCCCTGTCTATTAAAGCATATATTCTGGTTCTTGATTCAAGCGGAGAAACAATCAGATGCTTAAAACCCTTTATTACTGTCCTTTTATTTAAAGCATTAAAGAGTTTAAGCAAATCAAGTGTAATTTCTTTTTTTGATGTGAAAATGCTGTGATCGCAATACAACTTGGCTGTTTTCTCGTTAAAATTACCTGTAGCAAGATTAGCATAGTAAACTGCCCTGCCCTTCTCTATTCTTTTTATCAGGCAAATTTTTGAGTGCACTTTATAGTCCGTTAATCCGTAATTAACATGTACACCTTCTTCTTCTAACCTGCTGGTCCAAAATATGTTGGCCTGCTCATCAAACCTGGCTTTTAATTCTACCAGACAGTGAACCTTTTTACCGTTTTTAGCGGCATTTATCAATGCGTTTATAACCTTCGAGTTTTCGGCAAGTCGGTACAACGTAATGTTTATTTCCGTTACTTTCGGATCAATTGCTGCCTCTCGTAAAAACAAAATAATATAATCGTAAGATTGATATGGCAAATTGATCAGATAATCGCGTTCACTTAATTTATTAAAAATACTTTCTGTTCTGTGCAGGCCAGCTACTTTCAATGGAACATTTTGTGCATACTCCAGGTCTTTAGAACCTACGTTTGGAAAGGCAATAAAATCTCCGAATTTATGGTACCTGTTTCCTGGGATTAAACTTTCTGCTTCAACCTTAAGTTTCGATACCAGAACCGTAAGCATATTAAAAGGCATTTCTGTATCGTAAAGAAGGCGCATAGGCTTTCCTTTTTTACGCTTATCCAGGCTGCTTTTTAAGTCTTCAACAAACTTATCACTAATGTTATTATCAATATCCAACTCTGCATCTCTGGTAAGCTGAATGGAATATGCATCTATAATATCATAGTTAAAAACATAGAAAATATCGTCTAAACAATATTTAATAATATCCTCAACCAGGATAATAAACTTGAGTCCATTAGTTTCGGGTAAAACCAGGAATCTTGATAAATCAGGAGGCAGCTCTATTAAAGCATATTTCTCGCTCTTTTTAGATGTTTTTTTTGAAAGCCTTACAAAGAAATATAAATACCTGTCTTTAAGTTCCGGAAAGGGTTTTTCCAGATCAATCATAATAGGAACAAGAGTTGAAAGAATCCTGTCTCTGAAATGATTACGAACAAATTCACCGCGAGAAACGTTAAGCTGTGTTTCGTTTAAAATAAAGATCTTGTTTTGGGCCAGTTCATTTATCAACGTGGCTTGAAAAAGCTGTTCAAACTTGCGTTCCTGCTTTACAACAATATTTTTTATCTCGTTTAGTATTTTTTTGGGATTAAAACCCAGCAACGCCTTGGCCTTATCATTTAGGTTAGATAGTCTGCTTAACGTAGCTACCCTTACCCGATAAAACTCTTCAAGGTTCGACGAGAAGATAGATAAAAACTTTATCCGTTCTATGAGCGGTACTGTTTCATCGGCAGCTTCTTGTAAAACCCGTTCGTTAAAATATAACCAACTGATCTCTCTGTTTAGAAACGGTGCCTTTTTTTTCATTAAATATTATTGGTCCTCAAAACTGCAAATTCTATTGTTAAGTAATTGTTAATTATTACTCAAATAATAGTTTCAAACTTAACTCTTAATCTAACACCCGTGCTAATAGCATTTATTTAGCTTTCTCTGGGGGTGTTTTTGTTGCCGCAGGTTTAACTACTTTCTTTACAGGTGCTTTAGTAGCAGCTGGTTTTGCTGGAGTTGGCTTTGCAGGTGTAGCTTTAGTTGTTGCTTTAACTACCGGCTTTGCTACAGCTTTTTCTACTGCTTTAGCAGCTGCCTGAATTGGTTTCGATATTGCTTTAGCCTTCTCTTCTGTTGCAATTGCAGCCATTTTAACACTTTGTGCAACCGGTTTTGCTTTTGCAACCGCTTTCTGCACTACTTTACCTGCGCTCTTAGTCCCTTTTACGGCACTTTTCTTTACCTCTTCAACTTTTTTAGCAACAGGCGCTTTAGCTGAGGTTGCTTCATCAATCTTATTCTCTACAACAGACTTTACATCCTTAAATTTTTTCGATAGTTTTTTAGCAACAAACTTACTGGCTATCTCAATGTCCTTCCCTATCCTTTCTGCATCATGCCCCAAATGTTTTACAACCTCCAGAAACTTCTCTCTTAAACTTTTCTCCAATTCTTTTTTAACGGCCTTTTTTGCGTCTTTTTTTTGCACCTTTGAGTTATTGGTTTTCATATGTTATAAGTTTTAATTTAACAGCTTTTAAATTATCAGAACTCTCAATTATTACATTTTATGTAGGTAAAAAGCGTAATGGTTCGTAATAATTTTGTTTTTTTGTACAGAGAATTCAATTTTCACTTAAATCTAATATATTTTTCACTATAAAGCTATAATCATGCCCACTTTCGATATTGTAAGCAAAGTAGATGCTCAAACATTTGACAACGCAATGAATAACGCAAAAAAGGAAATCCTTAACCGTTATGATTTCAGTAATTCAAAAAGTACCATTGATCACGATAAAAAAACCAATGTAATAACTATAATTACAGAGGATGATATGCGTTTAAAAGCTATTGAAGGTGCTATTATTTCAAGAATGATAAAGCAGAACCTTGATGCTAAAAGTCTGGATTTTGGTAAAGAACAATATGCATCTGGCAATATGATCCGTAAAGAAGTTACGGTTAAAGAAGGAATTGATAAGGAAACTGCCAAGAAAATAGTGGCAAAAATAAAGGCAAGCGGCTTAAAAGTGCAGGCTTCGATGATGGATGATCAGGTTCGTGTACAAAGTAAAAGTATCGATGAACTTCAGGCCGTGATTTCACTTTGCCGTAACGAAGATTTTGGACAGCCTTTGCAATTCATTAACATGAGGAACTAATGGAAATTGAAGATCATGGTTTTATCTTTTCAGATGATAAGAATAAAATAGATCCTATTGCTATTCATCATTATCTGAGCACTCAGTCGTACTGGGCCGAAAACATACCTTTAGAGATTGTTAAAAGGTCTATAGAAAACTCATTGTGCTTTGGAATTTACAAAGACACAAAACAAATTGGCTTTGCCAGATGGATAACCGACAAGGCTACTTTTGCCTACCTGGCCGACGTTTATGTTGAAGAAATATACAGAGGCCAGGGCTTATCAAAAAAGCTCATGTCGCTAATGCTTTTCCATAAAGATTTGCAGGGTTTAAGAAGATACATGCTGGCCACTCAGGATGCTCACGGCTTATATGCTCAGTTCGGTTTTAAACCAATTGAACATCCGGATAGGTTAATGGGAATAGCAATCAAAAACCCTTATAAAGATTTGTAAAAACAGTTATTAAACTGTTTTTACATCATCATCACTATAATCCTGAATATCTGTAATATATCCATTTAAAATCAGGAAATCGAACAGAGGTTTAGCATCAGGCGTTACAGGCATATTTACCGAAGTAACTACCTCATTTGTTTTCTTATCAAGAAACGGATAAGCAAAAAGCTTTACGTTTTTGCTAAACATATCACTTACATAGCTAAGCAATAAACTACTGTAATTTTCACCAAAATTATTGGAATTAAATACGAATTTTAAGTTGTTGATATTGGTAGATATACCTACGCTTTTTGGCCTGCAGCGGTCCAGGTATTTGGCCAGTTTATTGTGTCTGGAAAAGTTTGATACAATTACCTTATTTCCTGTTTTACACATCTCTTCTGCCCTTTTTGCAACTGCCCTTAAATCTATCTCATGCAGATCATCTGCAGTAGATAAAAGATTAGACATCAGTACCTCTATCAGTACACTCAGATTATCATCCTTTACATTCTCTGTTTTCACAAACTGATCAACAGCTTTGTTAAGCATACTAAAATTAGGATGAGATTTTTGCGCATACTTTGTACGCAAAATCATGATATCCTTTTTATACAATAAATCTTTAGGTAAACAAGGTTGGCCCTGAGCATCAAAAATAGCCGCATCAGAGAAGTCCTTAACAATCAGATAAAGATTTAACAAAATGTTGTCAGCATCTTTAAACACAGGTCCGTTTACAGAAATAAGGTCAATTTCAACTGACCCAACCGTCAGGTTATCTGCCAGCGACTCAATCATTGCCTTGCGGTCTTGATTATAATAAAATGCTGCGTAAACCAGATTAACACCAATTATCCCCAATACATTTTGCTGCAATGCGGCATCAGTATCAAGCAAACGAACATGGAAAAATATCTCATTAGGTTCTCCGCCTGGTTCCGACTGAAAGCAAAGCCCTATCCAACCATGTGGATCATTAGATTTGTTATAGTTAAGTGTAGTTACTGTATCTGCAAAGGCAAAAAAAGTTCTGTCATCATACTTTTCGCCACTCAATCTTTCTGTCAATAAACCAAATTCATGGTTTAACATTTTTAATAGTCTGGATTTACTTACATATCTGCCAGACTCCTCTACCCCATAAATCGCATCACTAAATGTCATGTCATATGCCGACATAGTTTTTGCAACTGTACCCGATGCGGCACCTGCGGTAAAGAAATTACGGGCTACTTCCTGTCCGGCTCCAATCTCTGCAAATGTCCCGTAAATTTTAGGGTTTAAGTTAATCTTTAAAGCTTTACGCTTGGTATCAAGAATTTCTCTTTCCATTTTGCAAAAATAGCACAATCAGATGGATTTAGACGATAAAATCCCTATATTGATGCCAATTATTTTCACCCGTAAATATTTTTTCAATCATGGTCTCTTCATATTGAAAATCTGTTCCATTAAATAGATGCTGAACGTTAAAAACCTCAATATTCAATTTTTAAACAAAGAGGATAAATCCTGGTTAAAGGCAGTTAATAATGTAAGCTTTTCCATTGATAAAGGTAAAGTCCTTGGTATTGTTGGTGAGTCAGGGTCGGGCAAGTCTGTAACCTCTTTTTCAATCATGAGACTCCATGATCCGCAAAGCACCATGATTGATGGCGAAGTGAGTTTCGACAACATCGATTTACTTAATTTAACTGCAGAGGAAATCAGAAGATACAGAGGCAATAAAATTGCTATGATTTTTCAGGAACCCATGACTTCTTTAAATCCGGTATTTACATGTGGTGCTCAGGTTAAAGAGGCTATTATGCTGCATCAAAAGCTCGATAAAAGCACGGCAAAGTCTAAAACTATCGCCCTCTTTAAAGAAGTTCAGCTGCCGCGGCCTGAACAAATATTCAACAGCTATCCCCATCAGCTTTCCGGAGGACAAAAGCAAAGGGTAATGATAGCCATGGCGCTTAGCTGCAATCCTGAACTTTTAATAGCAGACGAGCCCACAACAGCGCTTGATGTAACCGTTCAAAAAACAATTCTGGAGCTTTTACTACTGCTTAAAAAAGAACGTAACATGGCCATGATTTTCATTTCTCATGATCTGGCTGTAATTGGTGAAATTGCAGATGAAGTGGCTGTTATGTATAAAGGTGAAATTGTTGAACAAGGACCTGCCGATCAGATTTTTCATCACCCACAAAACCCATATACCAAAGGTTTGCTTGCCTGTAGGCCTGTGCCTAATAAATCGCTAAAAAGGCTACCCGTTGTGGCCGACTTTTTAAATGAGGATTCAGATCAGGCCACGGCACATCTGTTGGAACAAAATAATTACACTGAGTTCGAAATTGTACAAAGAAGAAATCAGCTTTACAGTCAAAAACCGTTGTTGCAGGTTAAAGACTTATGTACCTGGTACCCTATCCAAAACAGTTTATTTGGTAAAACCACCAGTTATGTTAAGGCTGTTGACCATATTAGCTTTGATGTTTTTCCTGGTGAAACACTCGGCCTCGTTGGCGAATCGGGATGTGGAAAAACCACTCTGGGGCGTAGCATTTTAAGACTAGTTGAACCAACATCAGGTCAGATCTTTTTTGATAACAACAACATCACCTCTTTTCACAAAAAAGATTTACGGGGATTAAGAAAAGACTTGCAAATAATATTTCAAGACCCATATTCGTCCTTAAACCCAAGGCTTACAATTGGCAATGCCATAATGGAACCTTTGCAGGTACATCAGCTATTTGACAACGATAGCAAACGAAAAGCTTATGTACTAAACTTGCTTGAACGTGTAGATTTAAAGACCGAGCACTTTAACAGATACCCACATGAATTCTCTGGTGGCCAGCGCCAACGCATTGTAATTGCCAGGGCCCTTGCCCTACAGCCACGATTTATTATTTGCGATGAATCAGTCTCAGCACTCGATGTTTCTGTGCAGGCCCAGGTATTAAATCTGCTTCGCCAGTTACAACAGGAATTTGGATTAACCTATATTTTTATTTCCCATGATCTTGCCGTTGTAAAGCATATTTCTGATAGAATGATTGTGATGAACAAAGGAAAAATTGAAGAACAGGGATACCCTGAAGATATTTACAACAACCCACAAGCCGAATATACACGCAAGTTAATTGCAGCAATTCCAGGCACCAGCGCTTAATTTGAATGTGTTCCTAAAGGAGCTTCGGGCGCTGTTTTTGTGTCAGTTTTAAGAACTGCCGATAGCCTGATAAGTGAGGTATTTATTGCTCTTCTTATTTCTCTTTCTTTAACCTTATCATATCTCTTCAATAAAATCATTGCTTTAAATATAACCACGTCTTTATTGATTGCTATGGTTTTAACAGTAAGCCCACCAGGCACTACATTATCAGCATAATTTTCAATAACCTTATTCAATTGGTTTTCAATAAATTCTGGAGTATAGCCATTGTCAAGCGACATATCAAACTCAATGCTCAGCTTCTTAGTATTCTGTTTAGACTGGTTCACAATAACAGAGCTAAAAGCCAGCGAATTCGGAATAATTACCATATCGCTATCTTCATTCTGTAAGATCATATTAATAAGTGTAATGTCTAATATTTTACCCTCATGATCGCCTATCTTAATATGATCTCCCAATGAAAGCCTGTCAGAAAACATAATAATCAACCCATTTATCATATTGGCTACATAATCTTTAAATGTAACCGCCAACGCTGCAGCAACAATAGAAATACTAAATACCAACTCCTCCAATTTCACATTCCAGAACGAGGTTAAGGCAAGCATAAAAAACACTGTGTTTAATATCGACTCTATTCTGTTAATCCCCAGAATAAAATTATCCTTAATATTGCTCTTGAACTTATGTTTTTTGATATACCAGTAAATCACCACCCATCTTACAATAGAAATAGCCAGACTTGGCCCCAGAAAAATCATCAAACCTCCTGTTAATCTCACCAAACGAGGGTAATCATGATAGATTTGTGGCTTATTGATATAACAATAAACCAGCAGTAAATAAATTACTGCTTTTATCAAGATCATCAGTAACTCTTTACCGGTTTTTCTTTCTCTGTCTTCTATCATTTTTACTAAGGGTTATTGCCTGTCAATATCTAAAACAAAGTTAGCAAATACTACAATGCGTAGAAGCTATGATTCTATTCTTTGTAACAATAAGCTTATACAGCTGTATCAATATAATTTAATAGCTTTATAATGGCGCTCTCAACACCAGAAGCTAGCCACTCACCTTAAAACGGAGGCTATATTCATGAAAAGCACATCGCAAAGAGGCAGGAAGTATCTCTTGCTTCTCATTATTTTATTTAGCTTAAATGCTTATTCCCAGAATGCTACTACGGGTAGCATCAAAGATATTGTAGAAGCCACTGATAAACTGCAAACCAAATTGCCGGCAGAAAAAATATACCTGCATACTGATAAGCACAATTATAACATTGGCGATACCCTATGGTTTAAAGCTTATGTTTTAGATCGAGCTCATCACGCCAGTTCCGAAAAGAGCAATTTACTTTTTGTGGAACTCCATGATGATAGTACGGAAGTGGTAAGAAGAATAAGCATACCACTTAAAAATGGTATAGGCTACGCTCAAATTCCATTAGCAAAAGAAATATTCCATGACGGGGGCTACATTTTAAGGGCATATACCAACTGGACACAAAACTTTGGTATCGATTATGCCTTTGCTAAACGTTTTTATCTGGGGTCGGCCAGTAAAGATACATGGCTCGTAAATTCAAACACTAAAATAAACAGGTCAGGAAGCAAAGATGAACTCCTGATAGATGTCAGTTTAATGGACATCAACAAAATACCTGTCGGACTGCGTAAGCTAGAAGTAAGGATAATGGAAGCTAACAAATCCCTTTACGATAAAACTATAGAAACTCCACTAAATGGCAAATTTAATATCCAATATAGTCTGAAAGAAAAGAGAGATGCCGGAAATATGAGGTTAGAAATCTGGAATTTAAAGAAGGATGATAGTAAAATCCTTTTAAGAATTCCATTAACCATTAATCGGTCTGATAAAATTGATCTTCAATTCTTACCCGAAGGAGGTAATCTCGTATCAGGACTAAAATCAACTGTAGGGTTTAAGGCTATCGCGGAAAATGGGTACGGAACAGACGTTACTGGCAATATATATGATAGCAAGAATAATATGATCTGTTCGTTTGCAAGTTTACATAAGGGAATGGGTTCATTTGAGTTCACCCCTGTATCCGGAGAAAAATATGTAGCTAAGCTAAACTTACCTAAAGATTCCCAAACGACTTATAATTTGCCGGAAATTACTCCTTCGGGAACTGTATTGCACATTGAAAATCAGGAGTCATCAGATTCATTAAAACTTAGCATAAATGCCAGTAATGACATAGCAACTTCTGCCAGCCCTTTTTACCTAATTGGTTCGTCAAGGGATATAGTTTGTTATGCCAAATCGATTGACTTAAAAAATTCAAAAATAAGCATTGCTAAAAGTTTGTTTCCCTCAGGCATAGCCAGATTTACATTGCTAAATGGCAGCAAGCCTATAAACGAAAGAATCACATTTATTGATCATCAGAACAATCTCCAAATAAAAGTATTACCGCACAAGGCCTCTTATAATAAAAGAGATAGTGTTTCTTTAGAAATAGAAGTAAAAGATAAAAGTGGCAAGCCAATTATGAGTAGTCTGTCGTTGGCAGTAACTGATGATAGTCAGATAAAACCCGATGACACAGGCAATTTCGGCATCAATACAAATCTGTTGCTTTGCAATGAATTAAGAGGTTTTATTGAAGATCCCGGGTTCTATATGAACAGAAAAAATAAAATAGCATGGTTAGCACTGGATCATTTGATGCTTACACAAGGATGGACAGGCTTTGACTGGAAAACTGTATTCAATCCCATTGAACCGCCTAAATATGATGGGATAATTTTAGAAGAAACTATGAGAAAGGTTATGCCAATGACATTTCCTGAAATTAAAACATTACAACTTAAGCCATGGTTCGTAAATGCAGATAAAACTATGTTTAAATATGCCCAAAACCTCAACAAACAAATAGATTACGAAAAAACACTAAGCGGAAACATGCTTAAAGAAGTTAAAATAACATCGAAAAAGATAGATTACACTGCCTATAATTTAAACGGATTTGGACAGGCAGATATTTTTTTAGATTCAGCTGCTATAAGCAGATCAGAAACAACAGGACTTTACCAAATTTTAAAGCAAAAGATTCCAGGACTTGAAATTGAATGGGAATACCTAGCTTTAGAACAGAAACAAGGATATTCATTAAAAATTGGAGATAGATGGGTTAGACTACGTTTTAATAGTTCTCCTTATAATTCGCTCTTTTTAGGTAAAACCCCACAAGGTCTAAAAGACAGGTTAAATGAGTTTAAAACGGAAGGCATAAGCGCTATTGAGATTATGTATACACAAAAATATTTATGGAAATACGACCCTCCTCAACCTGCAGAAACATTTGTACCCGGACGCCAGGCAAAAAACATGGCGGCTTACGCAAAAAATCCTCTTCCCACCCCCCCTCCAACAGCCGAGATTAAATTGTTTGCAATTATTCAACTTACAACTTCTGAGAAAAAGAGTAAGAATCCCAATCCCCTTTCAATTATGCCAGCTCAACAGTTTTATAGACCTAAATATAAAAATCAAAATAGTACAACCACTTCTGATACCCGATCAGTTATACATTGGGAACCAGACATCATCACAGATAAAAACGGAAGAGCAACAATTTCATTCTACTCAGCAGATATTCCGGGCAGTTATACGATAAGTATTGAAGGAAGTAATTTAGATGGAAATATAGGAAGCAACCGATCAAAATTAAAGGTCATGGAAAAGTAGACAATTGTAATTTCCAGCTTCAAATTGTTACCTTCGGGTGATTCATATTTTTATTATGGCAAAAAAGAAATCATCGCACTTAGAACTTGTTTTAATCCAATTGATTAGTGATGTGCTGGAAAAAAACAATAAAGAAGCTCTGAACTATAAACAGGTTTCAGCTAAGTTAAACATAACAGATCCGGAAGCACGGGAAACAATTCTTGAGGTGCTTAAAGAACAGTCCAGAAAAGGTGTTTTTCTAGAACCTGAAAAGGGAAAATTCCGATTAAAGGATCTCAAAACTTTTGTTATTGGAAAAGTAGATATGACAGCCGATGGTTCTGCATTTGTAGTTCCTGAAGACGAGTTTGAAAAAGACATATTTGTTTCAGCACGCAAGCTTCATAACGCACTAAACGGTGATACGGTAAAGGTTTACATTTACGCTAAAAAGAGTGGCCGTAAAAACGAAGGTGAAGTTGTTGAAATCATTACACGTGCAAAAACTGATTTCATCGGAGTAATAAGAATATCAGATCGCTTTGCTTTTGTAAATATAGACGACCGCAAAATGCTGCACGACATATTTGTTCCTTTAAGTGACCTAAATGGTGCTAAAAACGGACAAAAAGTACAGGTAAGCATTACCGACTGGCCAGAAGGCGCCAAGAATCCAATTGGAAAAATAACCACAATTCTTGGCGAACAGGGCGAGAACAACACTGAAATGAATGCCATCCTGGCTCAGTTTGGGTTTCCGCTCGTATTCCCTCCAGAGGTTGAAAAAGAAGCTAATGCCATACCTGAAGAAATTACGGCAGCCGATCTAAAAGGACGTAAAGACTTTAGAGAAACCATTACATTTACCATTGACCCTGCTGATGCTAAAGACTTTGACGATGCCATATCTTTTAAAGCACTGCCCAATGGTAATTATGAGGTGGGCGTGCACATAGCTGATGTTTCCCACTATGTTAAACCTAATAGCCACCTCGATAAAGAGGCTTATTCAAGAGCCACCTCAGTTTACCTGGTTGATAGGGTAATACCCATGCTTCCGGAGCGCTTAAGTAATGGTGTATGCTCACTACGCCCTAATGAAGACAAACTATGCTTTGCCGCTGTGTTTGAAATTGATGAAAAAGCAAACATTATAACAGAATGGTTTGGCCGTACAGTTATCCATTCGAACAGGCGCTTTAGTTATGAAGAAGCTCAGGAAGTAATTGAAACCAAAGAAGGTGATTACGCTGATGAGATCTTAAAACTTAATGAGCTTGCTTATATATTGCGCGACAGGAAGTTTAAAAATGGAGCCATCAGCTTTGAAAGCACCGAAGTTAAATTTAAGCTTGATGAAACCGGCAAACCTATCGGTGTATATGTTAAGGAACGGAAAGATGCACATAAACTGATAGAAGATTTTATGCTGCTGGCCAACAAAAAAGTAGCAGAGTTCATCGCCAAAAAAGGAAAAGGGAAACAGAAATATACTTTTGTATATCGTTCTCACGACTCCCCTAATCTCGAAAACCTCGGTAATTTTGCGCTTTTCGCGGCCCGTTTTGGTTACAAGATCAATATGAAATCAGATAAAGAGATTGCAAAATCCCTAAACTACCTGATGGAAGATGTTGAAGGAAAAAAGGAACAAAATGTGTTAACCCAACTTGCCATTCGTTCTATGGCAAAAGCTGTTTATACCACAAAAAAGACAAGCCATTACGGACTGGCTTTTGACCATTACACACATTTCACCTCTCCAATCAGGAGGTATCCTGACGTTATGGTACACCGTCTTCTGGCAGCTTATTTAAACAATGAAAAATCTGCCAACGAAGAGGAATATGAAATCGCAGCCTCCCATTCATCAACAATGGAAAAACGTGCGGCAGATGCAGAACGTGCTTCAATTAAATATAAACAGGCCGAGTACCTGGAAGAAAACATTGGGAATACTTTTCTTGGTATTATCTCCGGAGTTACAGAATGGGGAATGTATGTAGAGATCATTGAAAACAAATGCGAGGGCATGATAAGACTTCGTGATATATCTGATGATTTCTATGTGCTCGATGAAAAAAACTACTGCATAGTAGGTCAGCGCAAAAAGAAGAAATACCAATTGGGCGACGAGGTTAAGGTAAAAGTTAAGAAAGTAGATCTGGCTAAACGTCAAATAGATTTTATTTTAGTACAGGATTAGATAACAACAATAAAAGAATGCATTCTCCTTCAGAATTATTAAAGCACGTAGAACAAGCAATAAGCGAAATCCAATACCCAACATATCCTGGCAACTTATATCAGCCCATAAGCTACATTATGAGCTTAGGAGGCAAAAGAGTGCGTCCTACAATGCTGTTAATGGCAGTAGATCTGTTTAGCGGCGATATCCGTAAAGCTTTGCCGGCAGCTATGGCAATTGAAACGTTCCACAACTTTACTCTTATCCACGATGATATAATGGACAATGCCCCGCTTAGAAGAGGCAAGCAAACAGTACATGAAAAATGGGGTACCAATACCGCTATACTAAGTGGAGATGTAATGATGGTTGAAGCCAACAAGCACATAACAAACGTTGATGTAAGCATTTTAAAACCCGCCCTTGATACTTTTAATGCAACTGCACAAGGTGTATGCGAAGGTCAGCAATTGGATATGGAGTTTGAAAACCGTAGTGATGTAAGTATCCCGGAATATATAGATATGATACGCCTTAAAACAGCAGTTTTATTAGGTGGTTCTATGAAGCTGGGGGCAATTGTTGCAAATGCAAAACCCGAAGAAGCTGATCTGATTTATGCTTTCGGAGAAAACCTGGGCATTGCTTTTCAACTGCAGGATGATATCCTGGATGTATTTGGTGACCCGGAGAAATTTGGAAAGCAAATAGCCGGAGATATTATAGCCAATAAAAAAACATTCCTGCTCCTAAAATTACAAGAATTGGCTAGTAAAGAAGATCATGCTAAACTTATTGGTCAATTTGTAAATAAGAACAACGAAGATAAGATCAAACACATTACCGACTTATATCACAACTATAAGATCAGAGAACTTGCCACACAAGAAATGAAAAACTATCTTGACAAAGCATATAGTGCTTTAAGGAAGATTGCCATTCCTGAAGCAAGAAAATCTGAAATCATTAAACTGGCAGAAGAACTAATGAACAGAGAATATTAATTATCAAATATTAACTTCACCTTTTCATCAGTTAAAGGCTTGCCTATAAAATCTTTAACAAAAGGAAATGATGTTGCAATTCTTTTATCAGATGGATCAACCGATGATGAAACAATAAACACATCAATAGCAATCTTGTTATCTTCCAGCATCTTTAAAAACTGAAGCCCATCTACATTAGGCATATTTAAATCCAGAAGAATAAGATCGGGTTTATTGTGCCTAATGTAATCAAGCGCATTTTCAGGATTATTAAACAAAACAACCTGCTTTTCCTTATGCTGACTTCTTATCAATGCCTGATGCACCTTAATGGTCATTAAGTCATCATCAATAAGCACTATATGCTTTTTTCCCTGTTCACTCCCCCCCTTTCCCAGCACATTACCACTTATAGGCTTCCCAAGCGAAATACAGAGCTCTCTAATTACATTATCCAGCTTTTTTGCCTGGTAGTTAACATCGCTCAGCAATTGATTTATTTTCGAAACATTATAACCACCCAAACGGCTATAGCTGGTAACATTAAACAAACTCGATACGTTTGTAGTAAGAGATCGTAATTGATGCGAAGTAAGGTGAGAATAATCATTAAGCTTCGTCAAATGATCAAGACTTTCATGATTCTTTATAACCGTACAAACCACCGTCTCAATATTACCCGTCATTAATGGGGTAAACACAATCTGAAAAGATTTGTCTAGTTCCCCATTTTGGCCAGGAATTCTAACCTCAATACTAAAACAATTGTCATCAAAACACTTTTCGAGTAGTTTTAGGAATTTATATTTATAGATTTGCGTAATTATTTCCTCAACATTGTCCCCAACTTTCGGGAAATCAGTAATAAATTCCCGCATATTATTATCAGGAACAATTTTGAAAAATACCAATTCAAATTTTCTATTAATAAGAAAAAATGAACAAGATGAATGCTCCCACACAGTACTAATCAGCATTGTTAATCTTATCTAAACTATTATATTGCCCACAATTCATTTTTTATACAGATTTCTTAGTTTTTTAATAAGCCCTGGCTTATTACTCCTCGAGTTTATGGTACAATTTCAGTCCAATAATTATCCCAATTTATTTATGGTTTAGAATTTGCAACCGGGTAATCGGTTTCTCATTCGACCATATACAAATCAACACAATATAAACCAGTTATGCAAGAAATACTATCAAAAGTACACGTTGGAGAAAGAATCAAAAATTTGCGATTAGGACACAATCTATCTCAAGCAGCTATAGCTAATATACTGAATATATCCAGAAGCAATTATTCTCAAATAGAATTAGGAAATCAGTTCCCCACTTTTGATACCCTGCATTTAATCGCCAGATATTATAGCAAAAGTTATGAATGGATTTTACATGGCGAACTTAATGATTCAGAAAATTATAAAGCTGTTAATAAATTTGAATCACTGATAATCAATCTGGAGGAAACCCTTATAGGCTTTAAAAAAGCAATAGAAAATTTGGAACAGCAGCTTGTTGAAATCAGAACAGGAAAACTGAAAGAATAGCCAGTTAAAGAAGCGAAAAACAACACCTACAAAAAAAGGGTTTCAGTGTATATTGAAACCCTTTTTAATAAAGTTAAGATCTTATTATTCTGCAGATTCTGCTTTTGCTTCTGTTTCAGCTTTAACAGCTTTTTTAGCAGGTGCTTTTTTAGCTGGTGCTTTTTCAGCAGCAACTTCTTCTTTTGCAGGTGCAGCAGCTTTCTTAGCAGGTGCTTTTTTAGCTGGCGCTGCCTCAACAACTTCTTTAGCTACTGTAGGTAATACAGAAACATAAGATTTGTTATCTTGTTTCTTTTTGAAGATTACAGTACCATCAACCAAAGCGAATAAAGTATGGTCTTTACCAATACCTACTCCTTTATCTGGATGATGTTTTGTACCACGCTGACGTACTAAAATGTTTCCAGCGATAGCTTCCTGACCACCAAATATTTTGATACCTAAACGTTTGCTATGCGATTCGCGTCCGTTTCTCGAACTACCGGCTCCTTTTTTATGTGCCATCTTGTTTTATATTTTATCAATTACCTGATTAAGCTGGTAATCTTTGTTTAACACTAATTATAAACTGATACCAGAAATCTGGATTTTGGTGAAATACTGACGGTGACCGTTTTTCTTTTTGTAACCTTTTCTACGTTTCTTTTTGAAAACGATTACCTTATCACCTTTTAAATGAGACACGATTTTAGCTGAAACAGTAGCACCTTTCAATGCAGGAGCTCCTACAGAGATTTTACCACCATCTTCAACCAACAATACATTGTCAAATTCAATACTAGCGCCTTCATCTCCTTGCAAACGGTGTACAAAAAGGTGCTGGTCTTTTGCAACTTTGAATTGCTGTCCTGCTATATTTACTATTGCGTACATTGTTAAATATTTATTATTTTAAATTGTTTATTTTTATCGAGGTGCAAATATAGAATTATTTTTTCTAAATCCACAACAGAATTACTTTTTATTCCCATAACGCTCTTCGGCATCATTTATACTTTGTGCAATAAGCTTTTGCATTTGAGCAGCCACATCTCTAAGTTTAGGTATTTCATTGTAATCCGTCATATAAATTACCTTCTTTGATTTTGTTTTGTAGTTAAACTGAATTTCATAACGCAATATCCTTGGCGAATTCAAATCAGCATTGCTATTCGCAATTACCTCCGGAAAATTCCATAAGCCCAGCTCATTAGCTTTACTGTGCAGATAGATCATATCATTTTTCCTGAGCTTCACATTAGTCTTAACCAACGAATCCTTATCGTTAAGGTATTCATAATCTCCTGTAGCCGAATTATAAGTATTGGCCAAGGTCTTCCCTACTCCCCATTTATATTCAAATGAAACAAAATCTGCTGATCTGAAAGGCGCATTTTTTATCATTGGGGTGTAATACACAATGCAATAAATTAAAAACGGCACTACAATACTTAGTGCTAAAAAAATCTTTTTCCCTTTGCTAGTCATAAATTAAGCTTCTGTTGGTGCCTCATAGTCAGGGTTATATTCCCCTTCCCATTTTGCTATTACTACTGTTGCTAAACAGTTTCCTATTACATTTAACGATGTTCTACCCATATCCATCAACTCATCTACCCCTAAAATTGCGGCAATAATAAAGGTTGGCAGACCAAACTGATCAGCCGTAGCGATCAAAATAATTAAAGATGCCCTTGGTATTGCAGCTACCCCTTTACTGGTAATCATAAGTGTAAAAACAATCAATAACTGATCGCCAAACGACAAATGCATTCCTGCGGCCTGTGCTACAAAAATCGCTGCTAATGAAAGATATAATGTTGTTCCGTCCAGATTAAAACTGTAACCGGTCGGAATTACAAATGATACAATTTTACGCGGAACCCCAAACTTCTCCATCGCGCTCATTGCTTTAGGCAACGCAGCATCAGAACTGGTTGTGGCAAAAGCAATAGATACCGGTTCTTTTATTGCATTAATAAACTTTAGTATAGGCAGCTTAATATATAAAGCCACAGGTAGTAATACAATAAGGATAAAAGCAAGTAGCGCTACATAAAGAGTTGCCACCAGCATAAACAAATGCTTTAAAATATCAACCCCCATATGGCCAACTGTATAAGCCATAGCAGCCCCTACCCCAATCGGAGCAAAGTACATGATCACATTGGTAAACTTAAACATGGTTTCAGACAAGCTCTCGCAAAAATCAACCATAGGTTTTCTTTTCTTCTCATCAACCATGGCAAGGCCAACACCAAAAATCACAGAAAAAATCACAATCTGTAAAATCTGAGCATCATAGATAGATTTTGCTATATTCTCAGGAAAAACATTCCTAAAAAAAGCCAGTGTCTTATACAACCAGTGTATGCTATCAGGCAAACTCTGCAAAATGCTCTCATCAGTCAAATCCTTTACCGGTTTTGGCAATTCATTATGAGGCATATTTTGGATATTAACCCCCACTCCGGCATGCGAAATATTGATAGCTGCCAATCCAATAAACAGAGCAAGTGTAGTAGCACAATAAAAATACAGCATAGATTTCCATGCCATTCTACCTACCTGTTTCAAATCAGAATGGCCGGCAATACCATAAACCAGGGTTGCAAATAATATTGGGCCAACAATGGTTTTTACCAGTTTAATAAAACCTTTGCTTAATGGCTGCAGTGCTATAGCTACATGCGGATAATCAATTCCAATAAAAACCCCAAAAATCATACACACCAATATCCAGGTGGTAAGGTTCTTTTTAACAACAGCATAAATAAACAATTCAACCGCAAGAATCCAACGAACCGCCATCATCACATTATCAGGGACAGCAAGAATGTCAAAATCTTTCAAAACTCCGAGCACAGTAGCAATTGTAATAAATATCAATGTTATTAGCCCGAGGCGGTTTTGTTTCATAAATTAGTTTTTAGTGGCAACAAAAGTAATTAATTGTGGTAAGCCCGCAAACATTTATTATTTTTGATTGCGCAACCGCTTGTAACAATTAATGATTACAGCGATCAAACAATCATCAGCCGTTAATTAATGGAACAAAAGGACCAGCTATTTAAACAAATTTTCGACACAAACTCCAAAAAGATATTCCATTTATGTTATGGTTATACTGGCGATGAGGATTCGGCCAACGACTTGCTACAGGAAACATTTTTAAAAGTTTGGCAAAATTTAGATAAGTTCCGTAATAAATCTTTGATTTCAACCTGGATTTATCGTATCGCTGTAAATACTTGCTTAACCTACTTAAGGTCAGAAAAGAGACAGGCAAAAGATGAACTTACCGACAATATCATAGAAAACCGTCCAGAGGAATTCTCAGAAAAAAACGAACAGATTGCACTACTATATAAATCAATATCAAAATTAGAAGAAAATGATCGCCTCATAATTACAATGGTACTCGATGAGCTCCCTTACAATGAAATAGCAGATATATCTGGTATCAGCGAAGGAAATCTTAGAGTAAAAATTCATCGCATTAAACAAAAACTTACAGAACTATACAATCAACATGCAAGAATTTGATCATATACAATCGCTTTGGCAATCACATTCGGTTGAGGTAAAAATATCCTCTGAAGAAATGCTTGCGCAGGCAAAAAAAGAAGTATCAGGTATCAAAACCAGGTCTCTATTGAACATCTTTGGAATGATTATTTCTTTTGCTGCTCTTGTGGCACTTTTAATACTTTACCCATTTACCTCATGGACAACGCAGGCAGGTTTAACCATCATTATCATTGCCATAGCCGTATCAACCATTATTCTGTACAAGGATTATAAAATAATATCAAGAAATGACTTTACGCAGCATCCAAATGAATTTTTGTTGCAGCTAAAAATCTATCAGTTAAATAAATTCTCTATATACAACAAACTCTACTGGTTCTATGCCGCGGCAATATGCCTTGGTTTTATACTTTACTTCTACGAAATGCTAAACAACCTAGATCTATGGTTTCAGATCGGGATAACCACATTTACTGTATTCTGGATGGCATTATGTGCTACCTTTTTACGCAAAGCATATTTAAAAAGAGAGAAAGAACGTTTAGATCTACTCATAGAGAAGTTCGAAAGAATAAGCAGTCAGTTTAAAGAACAAGTATAAAAAAAGTCATCCTACCTAAGGGATGACTTCTATTATTAACTAACCCAAATTTAAATCTATCCAAATTTATTACTGGGTTTCCTGTTTCAAATATAGGTGTAGCGCTTAACTGCTAATAAGCGAAACTCACCAATTCTGCTTTATCCATTAAACCTGTGTACCTGGCTTATTTTCCAAATTCCATTCGCGTCTTTTACAACAGTTACATAGTTCTGCTGGGTAAATAATGGATATTTAAAATCTACCCTTACCATAACTACACAATCGCAGGTAGATAAAACTTCATAGTCCGAAGTAAAGTTTAAAGTAATGTCGCCTCTTTTTTTATAAAAATCTACCAGTTCTTTTTTGGTTTGCTCTATTACCCTGCCTTGTCTGGTTATTTTTAATATTGCATCATTATCCATTACCTGATTAAGCAAAGCCGCATCGTAATGCAGGTTGGCATCAATGTAAGCCTCTATTACAGAGCTTGATTTTAGATTTACACTAGCTGCAGGTTTATCCTTATCAGCAAATGCATATGTGAAGGAGATACTTAGTATCGCCATACACAATAGGATTTTTCTTTTCATGAACTTTAAAAAATTTAAACTAAATACATGGATATACTTTATAGCATCTTAATACAGTGCAGACTATCTGTACTGGCCGGGAGTAATGTTAAATGAACTTCTAAACAATCTGATAAACGAACTTGGGCACTCAAAGCCCACTATATCTACAATCTCACTAACAGGATAATCAGTATTTCTTAAATAATACTTTGCTTGCTGAAGCCTGAATGTTGTTAAAAATTGATGTGGCGACTGCTGATAAGCCTGTTTAAAAGTTCTCAGTAAATGATTAATGGATAAGCAAGCTGTTCGTGCAATATCATCCAGACGGATATTTTTATTGTAATTACTGATAATGTAATCCTTAGCGATACACAAACGTCTTAATATCTCAGATTTGGTAACGTGGCTCAGGAACTTTAATGATGCCGTCCGGCTTACCACCTCAGTATTGTAAATACTGTAATAATTCAACAAACAATCGTTCAAACAATCTTGTAGCAGCATTTGGTTAGTTGTATTGCTATTCAAAAGAGTTCCAATATTCAGGAGATTCTCTTTTAGCGAAGCCTGCAAAGGATAAATAGATTCAACAAAAACCGGATTTTCATACTTATAATCAAATGGATTATCCAGCAAAACAGATTCACTTCTTCTTGAATATTCAAAATCCTGCACAAAACAAGGATCAAAGAAAACAGACAGCGATTTAACCTGAGTTGCCGAGTCAATTTTACTTGAATAATTGGTGTCGCTATTTAAGAAAATGAAATTTTCAGGATGCAGCCGTAATGCCCTGTTTCCTAATTCATAGTCGGCAGCACCACTAAATACCACATTAATAGAATACTTTCCTGCTAAGCAGGTACAGTTGGCTTTATAAGAAGTTTGGCTAACAATTTCATTACTACCAACAAGTATTCTTTTAGTGCTCATCACAATTGAATTATCTATTCAAAATTAAAACCAGACAAGGGGTTTCTTTTCACCCCTTAAGGGGTATATTGAGCTAAATGAAAAAAATACCCCCTAAAGGGTGATTTTTTAATTGTATATTGATAAATATATTTACAATCGGATTAATCCTGTATTTTCTATATCCTGTGGGCAGAAAGATATTAATACTTTTTCTCTTCCTTTTTAGTTATTGTTTCGATGGTTTTTCTCAGCGCTACAATTTTGAACAATACGACATTGAGGACGGGCTTACGCAATCGCAAATAACCGCAATTACGCAGGATAGCAAGCGTCGCTTATGGATTTCAACACTTGGCGGGCTTAGCCGTTTTAATGGAAAACAGTTCACCAATTACTCCAGAACTAACGGTTTAAGCAGCAACTTTATCCTCTCCCTATCAGCCGGTAAAAACGATGAAATATGGATAGGATCTGCAAGGGGTTTATCAAAATACAATGGACATAGCTTTAGTAACTCGGCCGACACAAGAAAATGGATAAGCGATTTAACTACCGATAAAACAGGAACTACTTATGGGTTAAAAGCTAAACGTCTTTACAATGCCAGCAAAGATGCACTAGTAACCATATCAAACGATACCACCGAAATGGTTACTGCCCTCACAACAGATTATTTCCGTAATATATGGGCAGCAGTTCATGGCAAAGGCTTGTATAGGCTTGAAAACGGGAAATGGTTGCCATTCGCTTTAGAAGAAAAGATAAAAGATCTTGTTATTACCAACATACTGGTTGATGAACTTAATAAAGGTAAAATATGGCTTTTAACACCCAATGGAATTTACATCTCGCAAAATAATACTATCAACAAAGCATATACTGAAATTACAACTGAGTGTAATACCATAATACAAGATAACAAAGGAGCTGTATGGATAGGCACAAACAGTGGTGCATATTACATTACGCCTGCCACCGTTATACATTTCAATGCCGGCAACGGGTTTACTGACAATGTAGTTAATAAGATATTTAAAGATGTAGAGAACAATATCTGGCTCGGCACAGACGGCTCAGGATTGTTCAGATTCAACAATAACAGCTACGTAACATTTGATGAAACACAAGGTATAGAAAGCAGAATTGTAATGGCTATTGCCAATGGCCCAACTCCCGGAACAATATGGCTGGGATCATACGGAGGGTTGTACGAATACAAGCAAAATCAAAGGATCAAAAAAATTAAGATCCCTTCGCAAAATCCAAATTCTTACCGCATTAATTTCTTACATACCGACCATAAAAATAACGTTTGGATAGGAACTCCCGGAGGTGGATTATGGAGGCAGAGCGGTCAGCGTATGGAACGTATGGATTCAGAAAAGGAGCATATAGCCTACAATGCAATGATTGAGGATAACGATGGTACAATTTGGCTATCAACCAATTACGGAAGCTTAACATTTGATCCAAACACCAGAAAATTCACACGCATCACCAAACAATTTGGTGGCGGAATATTAAAGCTAGGTCCCGATTCAGTAATTGCCGGCACACAAGACGGAGCCTGGTTAATTGTAAACAAAAAAACAATTACCCCTTTAAAAATCAAAGGCTTGTCGGGCTCAAGCATCCTTTCTATGCTCCGACATAAGGATTACGTTCTTTTTGGAACAGCCGACTATGGCTTACTGATCTGGAACATTAAAACCGGCATTACACGATTCTTAAACACCAAATCAGGACTTGCATCAGATCATATCTACAGCCTGCTGGAAGATAAAACCGGAATAATATGGGTAGGAACCGGAAGGGGCATCAACAGAATTAACCCTAAAACCTTTACAATAATATCTCCGAACAATGAAGATGAGTTATTGGTTGAGTGTAACCAGAACGCTATACTCCAATACGATAACAACATATGGATTGGAACAACCAAAGGAGTTCTTGTTTATGGAATTAACCCTAATCCCGAAAAAAAAATAAAACCTTATATTTACATCAACTCAGTAAGTACAACACCAAATTACAAACCTGAATATGTTGAAGGCGTACTTACACTACCCTACAACCACAATCGTATAAACATTAATTATACAGGAATTTACCTCAAAAACCCAGGTGCATTAATGTACCGCTACAGGCTAATTGGGTTAGACAGTAAATTTAGCCAGCCTGGCAGCAATTCATCAATGAATTTCACTGCCATTCCTGCCGGGAAATATAAATTCGAGGTAAAAGCAGTTACAAAAGATGGGCTTTCATCAATTAATACCGCATCTGTCTCGTTCGAAATACTTCCTCCATACTATCAAACTCCTCTGTTTAAGTTTTGCATAGTGATGCTAATATTGGCACTAATCCTGTTTACAGTATACACCATCCTGATGTTTAATGAGCGCAAACGCAAACTAAGACTAAAAATAAAGCTCGAAGAACAATTTAAAATCAGAAAACAAACTGCCGAGGATTTTCATGATGATCTTGGTAACAAGTTAACCCGAATAACAGTCCTTTCAGAAGTATTGGGCAGTATGATCGATAAAGATGATATCGAAAAAAGGAATATTCTTAAAAAAATCCACTGCAATGTTAATGAACTATACAGCGGAACAAGAGATATACTATGGTCGCTAAATCCCAAAAACGACTCACTAGACCAGGTGTTAAACCACATTAAAGATTTTGGTCAGGAAATGGTTAATGAAACCCCTATCCTCTTTAAATTTGACATTGACCTGAATAACAAATACACCAAATTATCATTAGATATGAGCAGGAATATTTTAATGATCTTTAAAGAATCAATACACAACTCCCTGAAACATGCCAAAGCAAATGTGATTAATTTTGAGGCCAAACTAAACAATGGCATGTTATTGATTACCCTGCAAGACGATGGAATAGGTTTTGATACTGAAAACCCTAACGAAGGCCATGGCATGCACAACATGTATGTTAGGGCCAAAAGGATAAATGCCGATCTAAATATCATATCTAATGAAAATGGCACAAGTGTATTGTTACTTGTTAATTTTTCGACTTTAAAACATTTTAAAAATGCATAATCAGGAAGCTGCAAGAATAGTAATTATTGAAGATGATAAAACCATTAGAGAGGGCTATCACTACCTGATAGATAACACCTCGCCCTATACCGTGGTAAATGCCTATCCATCATTTGATGCAGCAAAACTAAAAATAACAAAAGACAATCCTGATGTAATCATATTAGATATACAGTTGCCAGGAACAAGCGGTATTGATGCTTTGCCTTTACTAAAAAAGATGCTGCCAAATGTTTACATCATTATGCTTACCGTATACGAAACCGAGAAAATAATACTCGATGCATTGGCAAATGGAGCTTCAGGATACTTTACCAAAAACACTCCATCAGCAAAAATAATTGAAGCAATTAAAGAAGTAATGCACGGCGGAGGCCCAATGAGCCCTGATGTTTCAAAAAAGGTAATTATGTCGCTTCAAAAGAACCAGCATTCGCCACTTACTAAAAGAGAAACACAGATCCTGGAATTAATTGCTGAGGGAAAAGATCGCGGCCAGATAGCCACTCAATTATTTATAGATGTAGAAACGGTTAAAACCCATGTAAAGAACATTTACATTAAATTAGACGTCAACTCGAAAGCTGACGCCATAAATGTGGCAAGAACCAATAAGCTGATATAACTTATTCCTTTACTTCTGATATAGAAAAGCTATTACCGCTAAGTCTGTATTGTAATGTTTTTAAACTGCCGTCTTTTTCGGTGCTGTCCTCTGAATTTACTATAGGATATGTGCGGAGCAGGTCGCCATTCTTAATCACAAACTTATCGTTACCCCCATAAGTCTTTTTTGCCCTGTCGCTTAAAGCCGGGAAAGTGATCTTATTAAAATTACCATCCGAATATTCAAAAACATTCAGATCATGAACATTCTTTTTGCTCAGTAACTCAATGTAAATCTCAGGGTTACCATCGTTATCCAAATCCATGTTCCAGGCATCGGTTATAATGCCATTACGTTCATTAGAAAAAGACTTATAGTTGCTTTTAAGCGAATCAGACATCAGTATCAGATAACCCCCAACACTATCAACCCCTTTACCCCAGCTAACTACCTCAAAATTAATACCCGGTCTAATATTAATATCCTTATAAAAAACAAACTGCCCTTTCTGCTTACCCGCAACAGGTTCACTCTGTTTTACAGCCGTATCTTTTTTAGAAGAATCTGCGCATGACGCTAATAAAAGCAGCCCCCCTGCTAATAGAAGGGGCTGCTTTATTAAGTATTTCATTAATTTCATCGTTTACCTTTTAACGTAAATACAGTTTATACAATGCAAACTACTATTTAGTTTTTACATCTGGAGCACCATTGTTTAAAATTGTCTCAGTAACAACGCTGCGTTTACCACTAGGAGCAATTACAATAGTTTTTAAAACACGTTTTTCGCCTTTAGGAACAAGCACCTTAAGAGGGCTCGTAACCTGGTTAGCAGTTTCAGACGGACGTGTAAGATCTAAAGTATAAAACACTTTTGAACCAGGAATTGGCGCTTTTAAGTCAAGGCTAAAATCTTCGCCATTTAATACTTTCTCATTAGATAATCCAAGCGGTGTTGGTACCCAATAGTTAGTATTTGTTTTATCTATACGGGCCAAATGTACAGGAAGACGCTCTTCAGAGAAATTTTTAAAATCCTTACGATCAAGTTTAGTCCAGGCAATTTCCGCTAACGAGAATATCCTTGGTAAAATCATATACTCAACTTTTTCAGGAGTTTCTATATATTCAGTCCACAAGTTTGCCTGCACACCTGCAATATGTTTTTGCTGATCTGGGGTCAATTCTTTTGGCATTGGGTCGTAAGCATAAGCTAAAGAATATGGTGCCAAACCACCAATATTGGTAGGCTCATCAACCGAATTAGATTGTTTATGGTCAAAATAAAGCCCAATTGGACCACCAGGAGTCATAATCACATCATGGTTTTGTTTTGCAGCAGCAATACCACCTTCGGTACCTCTCCACGACATAACAGTAGCATTAGGAGCTAAACCACCTTCCAAAATCTCGTCCCATCCAATAATAGAACGGCCTTTTGCATTAATATACTTTTCCATTCTCTGGATAAAATAGCTTTGCAGCTCGTGCTCATCCTTTAACCCAAGCTTTTTAATCAGGCTCTGGCAAAACTCACTTTCTTTCCAGTATTCTTTAGGGCTCTCATCGCCACCAATATGGATATACTTAGACGGGAAAATTGCAATTACCTCATCAATTACGTTTTCTAAAAATTTAAACGTATTGTCGCTAGGTACAAAAACATCATCAAATACACCCCATTGTTGCTGTACTTGTTTACCTTTTCTAGAACCAGACCAAGGTGTTTTTGCATCAACAAAAGTATCTCTGTCAGGGAAACAGCTCAGCTCAGGGTAAGCTGCAATAGCTGCCGAAGCATGACCCGGCATTTCAATTTCCGGAATTACATTAATATACCTGGCTGCAGCATAGGCAACAACTTCTTTAGCCTCTTGCTGAGTATAAAAGCCTTTGTACTCTTTGTTATCAGTCCCTACACCAGGGTGGTGGCCAATAATGGTACCGCTTCTGGTTGCACCAACAGTAGTTAATTTAGGGTATTTTTTAATCTCAATTCTCCATCCCTGATCTTCAGTTAAGTGCCAGTGAAAATTGTTCAATTTATATTGAGACATCAAGTCGATATACTTTTTAATAAAAGCTACCGGGAACATATGACGGCCAACATCAAGGTGCATACCTCTGTATTTAAAACGCGGATAATCGTTAATTTCAGCTGCGCTTATAGTTACCTCATTGTTTTTCTTTTCAGGCATCAACTGAATCATAGATTGAACAGCATAGAACAATCCTGCATCCTTACCCGTTACGGTGATTTTTTTATCAGTAATATCAATAGTATAACCTTCTGCAGGTAATTTATCAGCCCCTGCCGATGTCAATACAATTGCTCTTTCGTTAGCTTTTAAAGCTTTTGTTTCCCTTAGTGCAAATCCTGCTTTAGTAGTAATAGATGCATTTAGCAAATCTGCCATCTTCGCATTGGCTGCATCGGCAGACATCAATACAACTGTTTTATCCAGTTTAAAGGCCCCACTTTTCTTTTTTACTGAAACAGGTGCAGGAATAATGCCCATATTGGCATCCGTTTGTGCAAAAGCACTCACAGACATAAATGCCACAAGAGCAACTGATAATAATTTTTTCATGTGTTAGGTTAAATAATTTATTTAAATCAAGTCCCAAGATAAAAAATTATTAAAAAAGACAGGCAAAAAAAAGGCAGAATCACATGATTCTGCCCATTTTCTTATCAATATATCAATTATATTACTTCTTTTACCTCATGTTCTTTAGCAGCAAGATAACGCTCTGCATCTAAAGCAGCCATACAACCTGAACCGGCAGCAGTAATTGCCTGGCGATAGTAATGATCCTGAACATCTCCACTGGCAAAAACACCTTCAATATTAGTTTTTGAAGTTCCAGGGATAGTTTTTAAATAACCGGTTTCATCCATATCCAACCATCCTTTAAAAATATCGGTATTTGGTTTATGGCCAATAGCCACAAAGAAACCTTCAACAGGTAAATCAGTTTCTGCACCTGTTTGGTTGTTTGTTATTCTTACAGCCGTAACGTTTTTACCATTACCCAGAATTTCTTTAGTTTCAGAGTTATAGATCACTTCAATATTCGGAGTATTTAAAACCCTGTGCACCATAGCTTTCGAAGCCCTGAACTCATCTCTGCGTACAATCATATAAACTTTTTTACAAAGTTTAGCCAGGTAAGTCGCTTCCTCAGCAGCAGTATCGCCGGCACCAACAATAGCTACGTCCTGTCCTTTAAAGAAAAAGCCATCGCATACCGCACATGCCGATACACCAAAACCATTATATTGTTGTTCACTAGGTAAACCAAGCCATTTAGCTGTAGCACCAGTCGAAATAATTACAGTATCAGCTGTGATGGTTTTAATCTCATCAACAACTACTTTATGCGGCAGCGATGAAAAGTCTACAGAACTCACATATCCAAAACGGATATCAGTTCCAAAACGTTCAGCCTGCTTACGGAAATCTTCCATCATCTCAGGTCCCATTATACCACTCGGATAACCCGGGAAATTATCAACATCGGTAGTTTGTGTTAACTGACCACCAGGTTCCATACCGGTATACATAACCGGCTTAAGATCAGCACGGGCTGCATAAATTGCAGCAGTATATCCTGCCGGACCTGAACCTATAATTAAACATTGAACGTGTTCTATTTCTTCTGACATATATGTTTCTTTCTTATTAAAGTACAAAATTACGCTTTATCCCGCTATCCGTCAAACGTTAGTACCTCACAATGCCAACATTGTGATTTCTAAATTATAATTCACCTCAGGTCTGTATTACACCTACGTTAAACTGCTTTTTAACAGGCGATTGGTTCGCGGCCTCTATCCCCATAGAAATTACTTTCCTTGTGTCGGCCGGGTCTATAACCCCATCAACCCATAATCTTGCCGCAGCATAATAAGGAGTAGTCTGACTATCATATCTATCGGTAATTTCTTTTAATAATTCCCCTTCGTTTTCCTCTGTAATTGTTTCTCCCTTAGCCTTTAGTGATGCTTCCTGAATCTGCAGCAATACTTTTGCAGCCTGTGCGCCACCCATTACCGCTATCTTGGCACTTGGCCAGGCATAAATTAAACGCGGGTCGTATGCCTTGCCACACATCGCATAATTACCTGCACCATAAGAGTTGCCCACCACTATAGTAAACTTAGGTACAACAGAGTTTGCCACAGCATTTACCATTTTTGCACCATCTTTAATGATGCCGCCTTGTTCAGATCTGCTGCCTACCATAAAACCGGTAACATCCTGCAAAAACACCAGAGGGATTTTCTTCTGATTACAGTTCATGATAAAACGTGTTGCCTTATCAGCACTATCAGAATAAATTACCCCGCCAAACTGCATCTCTCCTTTTTTGGATTTCACAACTTTACGCTGATTGGCCACTATACCAACTGCCCAGCCATCAATGCGACCCAAACCACAAATAACACTCTGCCCATATAGTTGTTTATATTCTTCAAATTCAGAATTATCCACCAAACGGTGAATTATTTCGAGCATATCGTAAGGCTTTTCTCGGTTTTCTGGCAATATCCCGTAAATTTCTTCGGCATTTAGCTTAGGCAGAGCAGGCTTAACCCTGTCAAAACCAGCAACCTGAGGCGCGCCCAACATGCTCATAATGTTACGGATACTATCCAGACAAGCCTGATCATTAGGATGTTTATAATCGGTAACACCCGATATTTCGCAGTGAGTAGTAGCTCCACCCAGTGTTTCATTATTTACATCTTCGCCAATTGCCGATTTAACAAGATAAGACCCTGCTAAAAACACAGAACCTGTACCATCAACAATCATTGCTTCATCGCTCATAATTGGCAAATAGGCACCCCCTGCTACGCAGGAACCCATAATTGCAGCAATTTGTACAATTCCCTCGGCCGACATCATCGCGTTGTTTCTGAATATCCGGCCAAAATGCTCCTTATCCGGAAAAATCTCATCCTGCATAGGTAGATATACCCCTGCACTATCAACCAAATATATCACAGGCAAGCGATTTTCCATTGCAATTTCCTGTGCCCTTAAATTTTTCTTGGCAGTCATAGGAAACCAGGCACCCGCTTTTACAGTTGCATCATTCGCTACAATCATGCATTGCCTGCCTGATACGTAACCTATACCACAAATTACACCTGCCGACGGGCAGCCGCCATGCTCTGTATACATTTCATCGGCAGCAAAGGCACCAATCTCCAAAAGCTGGCTTTCTTTATCTATCAGGTAAGAGATCCGCTCTCTTGCCAATAGCTTACCCTTGTCTTTTTGTTTAGCTGCATTCTTGTCTCCCCCACCTTTATATATCTTTTTAAGACGTGTTTTTAAATCATAAACCGACTGCTTATTAACGTCTTCATTCTTATTGAATTCTATGTTCATACAGGCAAGTTAAATCTTTATTTTTAGGAGAACAAAAGTCCAATTCGGGCTTTGGTATAATGCGGTATTAAAATGTTTTGCTATGGTTAAATTATTTCCGTTTTTATTTATAGATCATTCCACCCCCTATTACCAGTTGGTGAAGACGCATCAACATAGAAATCCGACAAAAACAATATTATTAGCTACCTCAGCAGACCTTACGTAAAAAACAATTAATTATTTACCAGCCTCATACTTTTTAAACACAGAAGTTGCAGTATGGCCACCGAAACCAAATGTGTTATTCAGCACATAATTTACCGGCTGATGAATAGACTTGCCCAATACAATATTTAAGCCTTGTGGAATTTCAGGATCCAGATTTTGAGTATTGATAGTTCCCGGAATAATTCCATCACGGATAGCAAGTATACTAATTACACTTTCTATAGCACCGGCACCGCCAAGCAAATGACCCGTCATAGATTTGGTTGCACTAATTTTAACAGGCAAATCACCAAATATCTTTTTAATTCCGGCCAATTCACCAGAATCTCCTAAGCCGGTTGAAGTTGCGTGAGCATTGATATAATCAATTTTATCAGGAGTAATTCCTGCATCAGCAAGCGCTTTAGAAATACCTAACGATGCGCCCAAACCATCTGGCGGAGTACCTGTAAGGTGATAAGCATCGGCAGCCATACCGCCACCAACAATTTCAGCATAAATATGTGCACCTCTTTTTTGAGCATGCTCCAGTTCTTCTAAAATCAAAGCACCGGCACCCTCTCCTATAACAAAGCCATCCCTATCCACATCAAACGGACGGGAAGCAGTTGCAGGATCATCGTTTCTTTTTGATAAAGCGTGTGCAGAGTTAAACCCTCCAACAGAAGATTCGGTAATACCGGCTTCAGAGCCACCAGCTACCATAACCATTGCCTTACCCAAACGGATCGTATCAAAAGCGCTGATAATTGCTGTGTTAGAAGATGCGCAGGCCGAAACAGTAGCATAATTAGGCCCATGAAGTTTATGACGAATAGAAATTACCCCTGCGGCGATATCTACAATCATTTTCGGAATAAAATAAGGGCTAAATCTTGGCGTACCATCACCAAGGTGATATTCTTTCAATTGTTCCTCAAAAGTACCGATACCACCATTTCCAGATGCCCAGATCACCCCTACTTCATAGCGTTCATTCTCAGGCATTGCTGTAAAATCTAATCCAGAATCTTTAATAGCCTGATCGCTGGCTGCAATTGCATACTGAGTATACAAATCATATTTCTTAATTTCCTTTTTTTCAATATATGCTTCAGCATCAAAGTTTTTCACTTCAGCAGCAAAATTGGTTTTGAATTTTGAAGTATCGAATTTTGTAATTTTAGCAGCGCCACTTTTTCCGGCTACTATATTGTCCCAAAATTCTTTTACTGTATTTCCCACTGGGGTTACAGCACCCAAACCCGTTACTACTACTCTTTTCATATTATTCTTTTTTATTTTTAGCGGTGCAGAGGCAATAGCCACTTCACACTTATCTGCAAAATTACCATAAATACTTAAATCTGATAAGCATTTATTTATCACAATACATTGTTGCCGTTCAATATTTCCATTATCCCCTCATTTTCAATTATCCACATGCCCATACGTTCATCAGTAATGCCGGCTTTTAACTGATGGGTAAACACCGGTTTTCCTTCTATTATTTTGGTTTCCAAAAACCGGAAATTGATATTATTATTTTCATTAAGCTCTTTTGCCACCTCAACAATATGTGTTGAAATAATAAAAAAGCTCTTTCTGATCTTACTAAATGCCGTTATAATTGAAAGCGAAGCATCATAAGCATCCTTTACATTCGTTCCCCTAAACAGCTCATCAAATATAACCACCATATTTTTAGATGCGGTTACTTTTTGCGCAACCTCTTTTACCCTTAATACCTCATTGTAAAAGTGACTATAGCCCTGATTTAAATTATCTGACAGATTTATAGTTGTAATAAGGCCATCAAAAACACTGGTTTCCATACTTTTAGCGGGCACAGGAAACCCTAAATGTGCCAGATATATTGCTATTGCGATAGATTTAAGCAAGGTCGATTTCCCCGCCATATTTACCCCGGTAATGAAACAGACATTTTTATCAGTGTTGAAATCAATGTCGTTTGCTATAGGCTCTTTAACAAAAAGATGAAAGACACCCTTAATTACAATTGATTTGTTTGCTGAAGCATTAAACACAGGAAACGACAAATTGTAAGTCCTTGCAGATTTTGCAACAGATAAAAAGGCATCCAAAGAATAACAAAATTCCAGTAGCTCCTTAAATTCTGTGGCTTCTGAATTTCTGATTATAAAATCATATTTCTCTAAATCAAAAAGTTTGAAAGTAGCAGGTCTTAATTGATTATGATGTTTAACAGCAGGTTGTCGCTCTATTATTCCATTAACCTTAATATTTAGTTTCTTTAAAAATTCCGGCGCATTATCCAGATCAAGTTCAAAGCAAAAATCAAATAGTAAATGAATCAGTTTTAATACTTCCTGTGCCCCGCGTTGCTTTAAATATTGCTGTTGATTATTCTTAAAGAAGAACTTTGAAGTAGCCCCTATAATATCTAAACCTACCGGTTGATCTGGCTTATCATTTTGCCTCAAATAAAACTCAACGAAATCAAGAGATTCTTTATTAAATGCTATCGCCTTGTTAAACTTTAGCAGATATTGAATGAGATCTTTTCTTTCTTCAATAATCTGAATATCAGATTGAGGGTAATTAAAAAAGCTCCTTAACTGCTCTTTCCCTCCTATTGTTGAGGTAAAATCAAAAAAAGAGAAAATGCACCTTCCACTTGCCGCACTTTCAAATATCTCCAAATCACTTAAAGTCTGACTGTCTATATCAAATGGAATCATCTAAAAATATATTGATTTTTCATCAATAAACTTACAATAATTTATCTGTTGATCATTTATCCTTCCGGCAACTAGACGAAGCACAACCAAACCAGAAGCAGACACAGGCTACACTACACATTAATAGAGAAATTCTGTAAATAGACTCCTTGTCTCTTCAAAATTCTGAAAATTAACTCAAAATACTACATTTGATTACAAAAATAAATTATTAAGAAATATTTGGTTCTTTAACTTTATCTATATAGATTAGTCAAAACAAAAAAGATATGTAAAAGCTAAATATTATATTTTTGCCAAATCTTCAAAATATTTGAAGCATTTAGCACTTAAGAACTTTGTCCAACAAAAACTGGTAATTTTAAACCGACAAAGGAATAAGTGAAAGGTGCTCACGTGTAAGAGCGTGGGCTCGCTTATTTCGTCGGTGTGGGTATACCAGTACCTTGTTGGACGGATGTAGTGAGTACCGCGCTTTTCGCGTAAATAAAATATAAAAAACCCAACTACCTCCATCAAAGTTCCATATAATATCAGCCATGATTATTAAAATATGGAGGTACTCATAACAATTCTTTACGCACTAATCCTTTGCCCGCCAGACTGAGCAAGCTTACGGCTTTCTTATAGCTTGGTATGACCTGCGTCGACACAGCGAGCAGACAACTTCGAGGCTGCTTCGGAAAAAAGCACCTGTTTTCCGAAGCAATCTCCTCTCAGTCCTTAATCTGCCTAGATTCTGCCGAACACAAGGTCCTAATCAGCACCCATTTAATAACGAACAAAATCATCGCAATGGCCACGCTTTGCCCAAAAATCATCTATATAAAGTAATCGCCAAATTATAACCACACATGAAAACAACCAAACCAACATTTGTAATGGCTACCATATGTTTAAACTTTAGTTATGCTCAACTCAAAGAAAAATCGCCTGCAGAAAACCAATTACAGCTATTTCAATATGGTTTCTCTGGTTTTAACTCCGGCTACAAGCCGGGCTTCAGGATTAAAAAAGAAGTAGCCAATAGAGGCAAAACCATCACCGTTCGTAATTACACTGTTCAGCAGCTCTTTGCCATAGCATATGGCACCGGGACTCCCATAAACCATGAGCAGGTTATTATTGATGTGGCAGAGCCTAAAAAACTACAGCAGATCAGGTGCTATAAACTATTTGTACCCCAACAGCAAATAGATAACTTTTACACCATTATGCAGCAAAACCTGCATATGGAATTTCCTGATTATAACATAACTATTGAGCAGAAAGGAAACGAGAACTATATGATCATAAAAGATGCAGATGATTAAGGTATTAGACAAAATCCATTTGCAGAAATACCTGCACCTACTCTCATTATTATGTTCAGCAAAAATTGAAGTTGCAGAGTTTGAAGAGCTATTTATGCAAATTAAAGCCGATGATGAATATTGGCGATCAGGAATGTTTGATCAGAAAATTGCAGAAGTTTTAGATGCATTATTTCTTGACATCAGAGATTACTAATTGGATTATTTGTATGACCGCAACGATTTTGTAAATGTTAACCTGATCAGTTCTAATGAAGGGGAAGTGAAAAACAAAGCAGAACAGGCTTTAAGCAAATTAAAGGAAAGTTTTAACACTTACTAAGGTGTGCGCCATTATTAGGCAAGATCTTAACCATTTAATCTTGATACTAAAAAACATAAAAATTTATTGTCTCACAGCTATTTCTGTGAGACAATAAATCATATTATTTCAAACTCAGCTCAATAACCGGAATTTGAAAATTGGGTTTTTGGATTGGTAATTTCAAGACTAGACTACCAGAAGTCGATTTGTCTTTATCAACTAAGAGTTCTGAATTATCATGTAAAAACTGGGCATAAATTACATCGTCGCCATATCCATCCAGCACTATTTTACCATCTTTAGGATACTCAAAAAGATGAACGTACAGTTTTTTGCCGGTTTTGTTGTAGGTAAGCTGGGTTCCCGGTGTAGGTTTATATTTATCAGGCGCGAAAGTGCATCCGTAAATTGAACTAGAATTGGCATGCATCCAAATCCCAAGACTATCGAGCGCAGTATTTGCCCTGTTGTCAAATTCGCCTTTGGCTGTTGGCCCAACGTTCAACAATAAATTACCGCCATTGGCTACTGATGTAATTAATAAATTCAACAATTGCTTATTGGTTTTCCAGGTATTTTCATCTCTGTAATAACCCCATGAGCCTGAAAAAGTCTGACATGTTTCCCAGGTTTTGCCTTTAAATTTGGCTAAAGCATCAGTACTAACCTGTTCTGGTGTTTCAAAATCTGCACCGTCTGCATAATCATCTAAATCCAGTCTGTTATCTACAATTATACCAGGCTGTAGTTTTCTAATTTGCTTTAACAAGTCAACAGATGCCCAGTCGTCTTTGCCTTTGCCATGCTTGCCCGGATATGAAAAATCAAGCCACAGTATATCAATTTTTCCATACTTAGTTAAAATCTCGTTAACCTGATTGCTTAAATATTTACGGTAATTAGCCATATTTCTACCTTTATTTAATGCCAGATACTGATTTTCGTCGTTGTTGGCAGGTTTTAAAGGATGGTATGCGTCCACTGTAAAATCTGGGTGGTGCCAATCTATTAGTGAGTAATAGAACCCTATTTTTAAGCCTTCTGCTCTAAAAGCATCAACAAATTCTTTTACTAAATCCCTTTTTGCCAAAGTATTGGTTGCCTTGTAATCGGTAAATTTACTATCAAACAATGTAAATCCTTCGTGGTGTTTAGTGGTTAATACAACATATTTCATTCCCGCAGCTTTCGCTTTTTTTGCCCATAGTTTAGGATTAAACTGAGTAGGATTAAATTGATCGAAATATTTCTGGTAACCTTCGTTAGTGATGTGTTCATTACTTTTTACCCACTCGTGGCGAGCAGGCAAAGCGTACAAGCCCCAATGGATAAACATACCAAACCTGGCATCTTTCCACCATTCCATTCTTTTGGCTTTTTGCTCATCGGTTTCATTTCCAATCTTCTTTTGAGCCTGTACGGCCGAGGTGGACAGCAAGATTAGCATCAAGCCCCACAATAGTTTTCTATTCATGTTTTACCTGGTTTATTCAGTTATATAAATAACAAATTTAGAAGATAAACAGTAGCAAAAATAAATCATATTGGCAATCAATTAAGCTTTTCTGGAAGTAATGCTTTAATGATCAAAAGTAAATCCCCTATTATTCATATTTCAGCGCATGAGCAGGATTGGCCTTTGCAGCCTTGTACGCCTGAAAACTGACCGTCAGAAATGCAATGACTGTAGTACCTGCTATTGCTATCAATATCACCGCAATTGATATACTTGTCCGGAGTTCAAAATTAGTGAGCCATTTGGTCATCAGGTAATAAGCCAAAGGCACGCCAATACAAGCAGCTGCAAATACCATTTTCAGGAACGAAACAGACAGCAAGCTCATGATATTGCCTACTGACGCACCCAATACACGGCGCACACCAAATTCCTTTGTACGCTGTTCTGCACTGTAAGCCACCAGGCCATAAAGCCCCATGCAGGAAATAAATATAGCGATGCCGCCAAACAGGTTGGCCAGTATGCCCAGTATCTTTTCAGACTGCAGTTTTTGGGCGTACAGCTGATCCATAAACTTAATGTCGACCGGATAAGCCGGATTCAGTCTTTTTGCAACAGCTGAGATCAGTTCCACATTCCGGCTCAAACTGTTGGCCGGATTTAAACGCAAGTGGATCCTATAACCCGCGTTTCTGTTGAAGTTGATGACAAGTGGTTTTTGAGCCTGATAAGGCGAATCCCAGATGAAATCTTTGAACACCCCTATTACATGCAAATCATTGCCATTAAGTTTCACCTTTGTGCCCACCGGGTTTTGCAGGTTCATTACTTTTACCGCTGAGCTACTGAGCAGAACCCCTTCAGTATCAGAGGCAAAGTCTTTAGAAAAATCACGCCCTGCAATTAGCTTCACGCCACTGGTCTTCACAAAACCATAAGTGGTTTCTAAACGGTTAAAAACAATATCCTGTCCTCCCTGAGGCCTGTTGGGCCATTCAAAACCCGAAAACCAGTTACTTACGCTTGAAAGACTACCGGCTGCCTGGCTTACGGCGGTAACGGCTCCTGCTTTTAAAACTTCTGTTTTGAAGACTTCAAATTTGCCCGAGAGTTCGCCTTCCTGCGGCAATTCTGCCAACAGATTTGCATCGAAGCCAATCGGCCTGTTTTTAATGAAGTCGATCTGTTTGTAGATCACCAGGGTAGCGATGATCAGCATAATGGCGAAGCAAAACTGCCCCACAACCAATACCTGCCTCAAATTCACGGGGACTGCCTTTGCCCTTGCGGCCTTTCTTTTTAAAGTTTGGACAGGGTTAAAAGCAGAGAGGAACAGCGAGGGGTATAGACCTGACAACAAACCAGTTAGTATTATCACGCCAGAAATGACCAGCCAACACAAGATATTACCATAGTCTATAGTGAGTTCTATACCCAACAAATTATTGAACATAGGCAAAGTAAGTTCTACAGTGGCTATGGCCAGTAATACACTTCCTAATGTTAGCACCATCGCTTCGGTAAGGAACTGTATTATTACCGAAGCCCTTGTGGCACCAATGGTCTTTTTGATACCCACTTCCTTTGCCCTGCGTTCGGATTTGGCAGTTGCCATATTCATAAAATTGATGCAGGCAATAAACAAGATACCAAAGGCCAGGCCAATGAACAGGTAGATTTTCTCTATGTCACCCCCAGCACTTTTTCCGTTAACGAATTTGCTATATAGGTGCGTTTTAGCGAATGGAAATATGAAATTCTCTGCTTTGGTGTTCTGGCTTCTCTCATTAAACAGGCCTTTGATCTTGCTGTTAATCAAATCAACTTTTGAGGGGTCGTTTACTTTTACCATCACAGGCCAGCTAAAGTCGCCCCAATTCCAATTTCTTGCACCATCGTATATCTGTTCCAGGAAAGACCAGGGCAAGATATAATCGAACTTAATGGAAGTATTAGCCGGAAAGTCTTTGATCACACCTGTGATCGTCAGGTCTCTACTGTTGTCCCATTTTATGCTTTTGTTCAGCACGTTAACCCCACCAAACAAAAGCTTTGCGGTCTGTTCCGTGATGACAACAGAATTGGGTACATCAAGCGCTGTAGCGGGATTACCAGCTATAAATTCATAATTAAATATTTTAAGTATTTCAGGATCTGCACACATTGCAGCCTTTTTGAAGCTTGTTCTGCCATTGGCAATGAGCGTATTGCCACCTTTCACGATGCGTGCTACCACATCCACTTCTGGAATGCGACTTTTAATGGCGCTGTGGATGCCATTCCCAGGCTCAGTACCCGTACTGGTGATTTTTCCTGATGCATCCTGAAAATTGATCATTACCTGATAAACCTTGTCGGCGTCTTTGAATTGCCTGTCAAAATTCCATTCATAGTTCACATACAATAGCAATAAAAGGCAGGATGCCAATCCTATTGCCAAACCAGTAATATTAATCACAGAAGAAGTACTATTTCTCCAGAGGTTTCGCAAAGCGATTTTTAAATTGAGTCTGAACATCGTGGCAGTGGTTGATCGGTTAAAGGTAAGATTGAACTGCAATTCGCTAAGTTAGTGCCAAGATCGGTAAATGCTTTAAATTGCTGCTACAACTTGCTTTCTGTGGAAACTGATGAGGAAACCGTCCATTATTGAACATCGGCCGTACGCTGCCGTACACCTGACATGTGATTCTGCTACTTTTTTTTGAATCCGTTTTGGAAGGTTCAGCTCCTTCGTACCTGGTTCCAATTTGGTTCGCTGCATATTCGACTCTGGTCGAACGAGGGCCGTACAAGGCCCTATCAAGATCGCTGCAAGAGACGACTATATTATAGGCCGAAAAGCATTTTCTTTCCAAATCTGATAACAAACCAGATCCAATTTAATTTTTTTAATAATTAAATATATAAGAAATTTAAATGTGGTTTTGCCTTCTATGCGGTTTACAGCAGCTATTAACAGATTATGCGCAATAAGACACTTTATGCTCTTTTTATGAATTTAAAATGATAAGATTAGCAGGTTATTAACTATACCTATCACTAACCAAAGTCATGTATTACTTGAAGTGACTTGGATTGATATATTTCAATGCAGAGATTTTTAGGAAATCTTTATCATTATCACCAATTAGGACCAGATCATTTATAATTGCTGTCGCTGCAATGAATGCATCTGGCAATTTAACATTGCTTTCTTTTCGAATTCTAATTGTTTCTGAAATAATTTGATTATCAATCCCATAAACAAAAGAACTAGATATCTATTAAATATCTCTTTGCCATTCGTTGCGCAAGTCGTTTATTTGTTTATCGATTGCCTCATTGGACATCTTCGTCTTGATCTTTCCACGCAATGATGATAGTTTGGTTTGATTTTTTATTACACGAATGATATTAAGGTCTTCTAGATCTTGCAAGAGTCTTAAAGCCTTTTCATTAGTAATTTCTATCGCTAATGTGGTCATAAAACAAATTTACATGATTAATTCTAAAAAAACTTATCGCTATATAAAACAACAAGTAAGTGAACTAATCATCTATCAACAATTCTAAATTAATTGCTTAGTAAAATCAAAAAGGGTGAAGGGGTTGTCCCTTCACCCTTTTTGATGCGGTTTTTAATCTTACTGCTTTCCGGTAAGCATTTTTATAGAATCAATTTCTGCTTTTTTATAAGGGCTTCCGTCTTTTCTAAAGATATCATGAAACCATAGTTTAGGTTCTTTACCATCAGGCATTGGGGTATCCCAGGCATACATGGTGTTGGTTTTTCCTGCAACTAAGCCCCAGTTATAAGCGCCAATATTTTCCTTTTTAAGAATAGGCATTATGTTACTGAATAAACTGTTTCTTGATCTGGCCATATATTCAGTACAGATAAGCGGGCGTTTAGAAACACTTCTAAGTGTATCAATCCATTTTTCATGGTCTTTAACATCGCCATAATTATGGTAAGTGGTTACATCTGAATTTTGAATCTGGTAATCTGAAAGTTCTTTAAGGCTAAGTTTCCAAACACCTACAGAAAGCGGCTGACTAGGATTAACTGTACGGCCCCATTCAAATACTTTTTTTAGCAAATCCATACTCTTGTTGCCATAGTCTGAATTTCCTGGTTCGTTATAAAGATCCCAAAGTACAATGCGTTTATCGTCTTTAAAGGTGGTTAAAATGTCTTTAACATAAACTTCAAGCGTATCTACAAGGGTCGAATCCTGATAATATAGATCTCCCGGGTCCCTTACCCAACCAGAATTATGAATACCAAGCTTTGGTTCAGGTTGTTTTCCTGTTTTATAAGTTGGGTTCCAGCAATCATCAAATAACACAAATAAGGTCGAAATATGATGTTTATCAGCGATATCAAGATACTCCTTTACTCTTCCTTTAAAGCCTTCTTTATCTTGTTGCCAGGCGGCATGGTGCAGGTAAACACGCATTGAATTCATTCCAATTCCTTCGGCATAACCAAGTTCTTTGTCGATAGTTGTTGGGTCAAAAGTTTCCTTTTGCCACATTTCTAATTGATTAATTGCAGTGCTTGGTATAAAATCACTACCTCTTAACCAGCCCCATTGCTCATACCATTTGTTGGCCTTTTCTACTGGCCATATTTCTCTTGGCTTTTGGTCTGTTTGTGATGTTTGATCGGCTGGTTTTTGCACGCAGGACTGAAACGTGAGTCCAAACAAGCATAACGCCAAATAATAGGTTCTTAGGTTTCTCATTTTAAATAGTTCTAGTTATAATTTAGTGATTTATTCATTTGTATTATTTGGCATCAGTACCAGTAAAAATAAGTTTAAAAGTCGAATCATCAGCTTCCAGTATGTCAGCTTCGCTGCCGTTTTTACTGGCAAACTTTACATCAATTATTCCGGTTAAGCGTGGTGCTACTTTGGTATCAGAATTATGGGTGTGCATTACGTACTTGTAATTCCCTGCTTTGTCTGTAAATAAATCGCCATGCCCTGTTCCGTTGTATTTTAGCTTTTGGCGACTTATGATTGGGCTGCCTTCATATTTTTTCCACGGGCCTGTTGGCGATGTTGAAGTGGCGTAACCCACTGCGTAATCTTTATTGCGAAAGTCGTTTGCAGAATAGATCAGGTAATAAAGGTTTTTATGTTTTATTACTGTTGGCCCTTCGGTAACCGGCCAACCTGTTTTCTCGGTATTTTCCCAGGGCAGTAAACCACTTATACATTCTTTGGCGGTTTCCTGCATTACATCAGAAAGGTCAGCTTTCATTTCAGAAACAAAAATTCTGTTACCCTCCTGAAGCTTTACATGGTACAAATACGTTTTACCATCAGTATCAAAAAAGATAAAAGGATCTATTTGTTTACCAATACCCGATAATGGCTTTATCTGCTCTTGCTTAAAGGGGCCTAACGGGCTATCGCTTTTTGCTATAGCAATCTGTTCATCAGCCGTGTAGGCCATATAGTAGGCGTTATTGCGCTTAAAAACCTGCGGTGCCCAAAAGCCTTTAGTACCAAAAGCTTCGCCTTTTACAAGCGCCAAACCATTGTTTTTGCCTACAGGGCCTTTCCAATTCTTTAAATCTGATGATTCGTATACTTCAAACCCTTTGTCGCTGCTGGTGCCATACAGGTAGTATTTACCATTGTCTGGAAATATTGTTGGATCGGCAAGTGCTATAGGTTCTTGCACCAAACGTCCTTTTATCATCCAGATTTCTGAGTGATTAGAATATGCATTTGTGCTTGTTACTGCAACTATGGTATTGTCGTTTAGTACAGTTACACTACTCCACAGGCATGATTTATCGGCAGGGATAATGAAGGGTGTAGATTTTTTGCTAAAATTACGGGCCTGCTCATCGCCAACAACTACCTTCATATCTGCAAACTCCATTTTATTGGTTCGGCCTTCTGTACCTTGATAAGAAAGTATGGTTTGGCCGGTTTTTAATTGCCTTAAATAAGGTGCGCCTGCATAAATATTATCGGCAATTTTATCGGCCATGGCATAGCTTCTGTTGGCACTGCCTGCATCTACTGTGTTTGCCCAGTTTTCTGTTAAAGAATTTCTGATGATGTAAGGTTTAAAAGCATCAAAACCGTTGTCTTCTATAGCAAATACTACCTCTTTTCCGTTACTAAGCAATAAGGGTACTGGCATACCATCGCGTTTTCCTGCTCTGTAACTTACAATTTCACGATTTTTTGTCCATGTTAAACCGTTATCGCTTGACCGCAGCATAGAGATATTCTGCTCATCGGAATTGAGATAATCACCTTCGTTAGCAAAAAACAATTGGATTTCTCCACTAGGCAATTGTACGGCTGATGGCTCCCAACATCCATTTTTAAATTCGTATCCTGCTTCATAAAGTAATTTCTCGTCTTTCCATGTTAGTCCGCCATCATAACTTTTCTTGGTACGGATGCCGAATTTTCTTGAAGGCGAAATATCATATGGCCTCGGATTATAACAAGCCAGCAGGGAATGATCTTTTAATTCTAATATATCGGGAACGGACATATTTGTTCCATCGGCACGCCGGGCAACTGAAACCGGTGCCGACCAGGTGGCTCCCAGATCGGAACTTTTAACACTCACAATATTTCCATCGGCTTCGTATATGGCTATGAGCGTTTGATCTTGCAATTGAATCATCCTTGCGTATCCACAATATTTTTCGCCTGCGGCAGATGAGGAAACCTTTTTAAGGGTGCTGTAATCCCATACCACATGGCTATTTACAGGTGGTTTTTGAGGCACAATAACCGTTTCATTTTTTTTACTACAGCCTAATGCCAGTAATGCACAGAACTGCACTGCAGCACAGATTTGAATAGCTAATCTCATTCGCCTGATGGTTTAAGGATTGGTGTATTGATTTTTACAGGTTCACCAAAGTTTGGTGTTCCATCGGCATTCCAGGTAAACTTTTGCATCCTCGGACTACGGTCGTTAGAGCATGCTAATCCTGCTCTGGGATTAGCATGATAAAGAATCCAGTCTTCCGTTCCATCTGGCGACTTAAAAAAGCTATTATGGCCAGGGCCAAAAGCTCCGTTTTCTGGTTTTTTAGTAAACACTGGTTTATCTGTTTTAGTCCAATCTGCCGGTTTCAGCGGATCTCCGTTATCTTTTAAACTGATCATACCCAAAGAGTAATCATCCGTCCAACAACCGCTGGCCGAAAAGATCAGAAAGGTTTTCCCGTTCTTGTTTGTTAAAATTTCGGGGCCTTCATTTACATGGGGCGAGCCTATCTTTTCCCAATCGTATGTAGGAGTAGATATCTCTACCCGCGGGGTAGCCATTTTCCATGGTTCATCTGCTAACTGCGCGATATATAAACGCTGGGTGTTATCAGTAGCTGAAATATGTCCGCTCCAAATGATGTAATTTTTATCATCTCTGGTGAAAACAGTAGCATCAATAGCAAAGAAATCTGCATTGTTATCTTTAATCTGTCCCTTTACAACCCAGCTGCCTTTTGTAGGGTCAGCATTGCTGTTTTCGAGTACAAACATGCGCTGGGTAGATAAATCGCCAGATGATCCGGCGGTATAATAAATATACCATTTATTGTTCAGAAAATGCAGCTCCGGTGCCCAGATGTTTCTGGAATCGGCACCCGATGCGGGTGCCTTGTAAGCCACAGTAACCTCTGCCCTGCTTAACTGAGAAAGCGCTTTTGTTTTAAGGATAGAAACCTGGCTGCCCTGCGTGTTCATGTAATAGTAATACCCATCTTTTCGGATAACCCATGGATCTGGCCCGCTATTTAACAAGGGATTTGTAAATGTGGTTATAGCAGGCGCAGGCTTGTCTTTATCTGGTTCAGACTTTTTCTGGCTTTTGCTACAACCAACTATGGTTTGCAGTAGCAGAATAATGGTTACACTTCTTAAAAACATAGCTTCTGAATTAATAATTAGGGTTTTGAGAAAGATTAGTATTATTGTCTACCTCAACCTGCGGTAATGGCAAGCGGATATGTTTTCCTACAACAAAGTTTTTAAAATCAGGGTCGCGTAAGGCAACTTTATCTACATTAGCTTTATTATCAAGATCGCCCCATCGTTTTAAATCTGCCCATCTAACGCTTTCGCCACAAAGCTCCAGGCTTCTTTCAACTTTAAGCCTTTCTCTGAACAAATCTTTATTGGTACCAATTGCAGGATAAGCGGTAGCCAAAGCAGCCATATTTGCCCTTGTGCGCACACGGTTTACATATTGGTAAGCATCGGCTGTTTGCCCAAGCTCGTTTAATGCTTCTGCGTACATCAGTAAAACATCGGCAAAGCGAATCACCCTGTTGTTTACCTGATTAAAATAATCTTCATTATTTCTCATATAGTCACGCGAGTATTTTTTGAACCAGGCTTCATCAGTCCCCCACTCCCAACTTCTGCCATAAGTCTTATCGCCAAAATCAGCTTCAAGACCCGGATAGAATAATGTATATCTTAACCTTGGGTCAATTTTATTATCAATGGTTTTCTCTTTTTTAAACTCATTAACCAACCAAAATCTGGCTTGTCCATCTGACCATCCTATGCTCCTTGGTGCAAAAAACTGGGATCGGTTACTTCCCATATTAGAGCTGGGACCATCACCCTCTCCAGATTTATTGGCATCAGAAAACTGAATTTCAAAAACAGATTCTTTGTTGTTCTCGTTTTCTGCCCTGAAGTTATCTTTATAATCAACAAGATCATAATAATTTTTACCGGCACCGGTAACCAGATAATCTAAAGCAGTTTTGGCATCACCCCATTTATGCTGCTGCAATAAAGCCCGACCCAGCATAGCTTGGGCTGCTCCCTTTGTAGCACGACCAATTTCAGCTCCAGTCCATTGTTCCGGCAAATCGGCACTTGCTTCAGTTAGATCTTTTTCAACCTGTGCCCAAACCTGAGTTAAAGAGCTTTGCTCAGGTAAATCAGTTGGTTTTTGAAGTGTAGTTACAATAGGAAAGTTCTCCCATAGTATAGCGGCATAGTAATAGTAAAATCCTCTAAGGAATTTTGCCTGGGCAAGTATTTCCGTTTTCTTTTTGGCATCTGCAAAAGGAATTTCCGGAACATAAGTAAGCACCTGATTGCATCTGAAGATTGCCTTATAAGTATCTCTGTAAGTATTTACATTCCCTTCCCAGAAATTGTAATTGATGTATTGGAATCTGGTCCAATCGCCAAGCTCAGTCCAGGGGCTATTGCTCCATCCTTCATCAGAAGTTAAATCGAGTCTGAAATAGATCCATCTGTTCCAACCTCCGTTTTGATAAAACATTGCATATGCTGCATTTATACCCTTTTGGGCATCACTTTCGGTTTTCCAGAATTGGTCAACTGTAAGTGTATTGGGGCTATCCTGATCTAACAGCGACTTTTTACAGGAAGATATCAGGATTATTGCACCTACTATTAATATTTTTGAAATTATATTTTTCATCTTGTTTTTAATTAAAATCCGAAGTTTAAACCAAGAGATACTGTTCTCAAATTAGGGAACGCACCATAATCAAATCCTTTTTCAAAGATGCTGGCATTACTAAATTCAGGGTCAAGTCCTGTATATTTGGTAATTGTGATCAGATTTTGTCCTGAAAGTGTTACCCTTGCCGTGCTAAACCCAATTTTCTTAAGTGCATTGGCCGGAATGTTATAAGAAATACCTATATACTTCATGCGGGCAAAACTTCCGTTCTCTAACCAGCGATCAGTGTCACCTCTGGCATTAATTGTGCTTCCGTAAAAAGCACGTGGAATGCTTGTATTCGGATTTTCCGGTGTCCACGGCTGCACGCCTTTGCGATAATTAGAATTGTCAGAAAAATTATCCATTACACTTCTTGGACCGTTAAATACTTTGGCTCCAAAAGACCCGAACCAGTCCATGCTAAATTCAAAACCTTTATAAGAAGCTCCGAAATTTAACCCCAATTCATAATCAGCCCATGGACTTCCTACCACAACTTTATCGTCATTGCTAATCTGACCATCATCATTGTTATCCTTAAAGCGGATATCACCTGGTTTAGCACCAGGTTGGATCACTTGTCCTTTAGAATTTTTGTAATTGTTTACATCGTCCATATTCTGAAACAGGCCATCAGTTTGCAATACGTACCACATTCCAATTGGCTGCCCAACTTCAGTAACCGTGTTACCAACAATCGTTTTGTTCTTCCCATATCCAAGATCGATTACCTTGTTATTAAGCGTAGTTAGATTTGCGGTGATATTATATTTGAATTCTGCTGAATTCTCGGCATAAGTGGCAGTAAACTCAAGCCCTCTGTTTCCAAGTGTAGCACCATTTACAAAAGGACTTCCACCATCGTTTCCTGTTGAAAAAAGAATCGGATACCGAAGCAGGACATCTTTTGTTTTAGAGATAAAATACTCAGCGGTAACGGAAAGCTTATTGTTTAGAAAAGCTGCATCGAACCCATAATTTTGCTGGCTTAGCTTTTCCCATTTCAAATCGGCATTTGCCAACTGTACTTGGGTACCCCCCGATTGAATGGCTTGATTTGGCCCAAAGGGAACTGTAGAAAAAGTATTTATCAGTGCAATAGATTCATAAGCCCCTATATTTCCCGTACCAAGCGTACCATAATTTGCTCTCACCTTTAAGTCGTTTATCCATGGAGATTTAAAAAAGTCTTCCTTACTAATACGCCACGCTGCTGAAACAGAAGGAAAACTATCAAACTTATAACCTTTACCCAACCTTGAAGAGCCATCAGACCTGATGATAGCGTTAAGCAAGTACTTATCAGCATAATTATACTCTAACCTGCCGAAATAGGATATCAAATCTGTACGCCATCTATAGCCACCAGTTTGAGGTTCATTTCCTTGATCTAAGACGTCATAATAATGGCCGGTTGTTGAGTTCTGTAAAATATTACGTTTTGTACCCCACATCATAGCATAATTGTCTTTTTGATAAGACTGTCCTCCTATTACCGTTAGGCTGTGTTTATCAAAATTCTGATTGAATGTCAGTGTGTTTTCTGCAAGAATTGTTGATAATTGACCCCTGTTCTCATTTAGTATTGCAGGATCATAGGCCTGATTGAGTGTCCAGAATCCGTCTTTTTTCAAATAAGTATAGTGGTCCCGGCTGGTTTCATAACCAATACTTCCCCTGTATTTTAATGACTTTAGTAACTGAAGTTCAGTATAGAGATTACCTCTGATTCTTAAATTTTCATTGGTACGGTCCTCCAGATTGGCAATAGCAAGAGGGTTTGTACCAAAAGTACGTGCTTTTGCCTCATCACCATAACCATATCCACCAGGATGACTTGGATCATAAACAGGAATAGTAGGCAACATTCGGAATATATCAACGATAGGGTTACCTGACATCTCATTAACTTTGGCATTACTTATAGCAAGATTTTCACCGATAGTAAAAATCCCCTTAGTCCCTTTTGTGTTAACTCTAAAATTTATCCTGTCAAAATCAGTACTGATTACTGTACCTTTATTACCAAAATATCCCCCAGACACATAGTAACTGGCGTCCTTAGAGCCACCATTAAAACTTAGGTTATAATCCTGAATATTACCTGTTCTGAAAGCAACATCCTGCCAGTCTGTATTGTTAGTAAGGTCCAGTTTTTGCCTTGTAATACCGGCATTATCATAGGCCATAAAATTAATCCTTGAGAATTCTTCAGTCCCAGTAAGATCATAACGAGGCATCGTCTGCACACCGGCTTTACCTGTAAACTCAATCTTCATAGGTCCTTCCGCACCCTTTTTGGTCGTAATAATGATCACCCCATTTCCTGCCCTGGAGCCATAAATAGCAGCTGCAGAAGCATCTTTTAGGATTTGAATGGATTCTATATCTGCAGGATTAAAGTCACGATTAGCTGTAGTAATCAATCCATCGATTACATATAAGGGAGTTGCTCCAGCTATGTCTGACATGTTCTTCAGACCTCTAATCTGTATTTGTGCCTCTGAACCCGGTTGTCCTCCTCCTCTAACCCTGATACCTGTTGCCAACCCTTGTAAAGATTCAGCAACAGTGGTACCTTGTTTCTTACTAACATCTGCCGCTTTGACAACAGAAATGGCACCTGTCAAATCCTTTTTTCTTTGCGTTCCATAACCAACAACAACAACTTCATTTAAATCAGAAGCTGATTCAACTAGGGTCACATTAACAGTAGATCGCCCGTTAACTACTACCTCCTGAGTGGTGTAACCGATATAAGAAAACACAAGAACTGCATTGCCCGCATTAGGTACCGAAATGGTATAAACCCCATTTTGGTTTGTGGTTGCTGATACAGATGTTCCCTTGACAAGTACACCTACTCCTATTAATGGCCCCGACTTGTCTGATACGGTTCCGGTTATGTTGCTCTGGGCAAATACGGCCTGGCAACAGAGAATAAATAATGAACTAAGAATAAAGCAGAGCTTTAACTCTTTGCTAAAGTGTAATTTTTTTTTCATGCTCATTTACAATTTATATTTGGTTGGTTCAATTCATTCCGTAATGGGGCTGAATTGATATGCTAATTGATGAATTAACATTTGATCTTACTGATCAAACGTTGTTCAATTTGTCTCAATTGAGTCTAAAATGGCAGAAATAAGGAATTCAAGTTCCTTTTTGGGGGTTTTCGACCTATCTTTATGATAACCAATATTAAATAGCATTGAACAAGTTTCTATTCATATTATCCATACTCATTGGTACGGTCGTTTCAACATTAGGTCAATCATACACTTTCAGACATTATCAGGTTGAAAACGGCTTATCTTATAATTCTGTGATCTGCAGTTTACAGGATAAAAAAGGCTTTTTATGGTTTGGAACTAAAGATGGTTTAAACAGGTTTGATGGCTATACCTTTAAAATTTTTAGAAATGATCCTGACAATCCAAAAAGTATAGGAAACAATTTTATACACAGCCTTTATGAAGATAAGGACCAGAACATTTGGGTAGGCACATTAATTGGCCTTTACAGGTACAACCCTTTAAATGAAAGTTTTAATCTGATAGAGGTAACTAAAAACAGGGATGTACGGGATATTAAGCTGGATAGTAAAGGAAATATCTGGTACATAGCAGGTTTAACCCTTTGTAAGTATAACGAGAAATCAAAAAAGCTGAAAACATTTGGTGGAAGAATACATTCTGGAGCTACATCATTAAGTATTACTGCCAATGATGAGGTTTGGGTTTCTACAACTGATGGCTTTATCCAAAAGTACAAGGAGACAAAAAATACGTTTGAAAACTATAACGTATTTATTAATTCGAAGCCAACTATTTCTTCGTGGATTGAAAAACTATACGACACTGGAAAAGGTTTCTTTTTTATCGGAACATCAAACCAGGGTATTAAAACATTTGATACCAGTACGCTAACCTATAAGGATATTTTAGCTACCAACCCAGATCAAACACCCATTTACGCCAGAGATTTTATTGCTAAAAGTGATGATGAATATTGGATAGCTACAGAATCGGGCCTGTTTATATACAACCTGAAAACAGGCAAATACAACAATCTGCGTAATAAATTTGATGATCCGTACTCGATTTCGGATAATGCGGTATACACATTGGCCAGAGATAAAGAAGGAGGAATATGGGCCGGGACTTATTTTGGGGGCGTAAATTATTATCCTAACCAATATACTTCTTTCGAAAAGTTTTTTCCTCAGGGTGGCACTAACAGTTTAAGTGGGTATGCTGTGCGGGAGATTTGCAATGATAAAGATGGTAATATATGGATTGGTACTGAAGATGGGGGTTTAAACAAATTAAACCATAAAACAGGTGTTTTTGAGCACTTTAAGCCTACCGGAGCTAAAACAAGTATATCGCATACAAATATACACGCACTGCTTGCTGTAGATAATGAGCTGTGGATTGGAACTTTTGAGCGGGGGCTGGATGTGATGGATATTAATACTTCGAAAGTTTTAAGACATTACAGTGCCGGACAAGCGCCTAATGAATTGAAAAGCAATTTTATTGAAAGTATGCTTAAGACCAGATCTGGTGAGATTTTGGTTGGTACATCGTTTGGTTTGTACCGATATAACCGGACTGGCAATGATTTCACTTTGTTAAATGAGGTACCGGGGAATCTTCATTACTCAAACCTGATTGAGGATGATCATGGAACAATTTGGGCAAGTTCATTACGGGATGGTTTATACTTTTATAACCCTGGCAACAAAACATCGGGTTATTACAGACATGAAGAAAACAACAGGAAAAGTTTAAGTTCTAATGCCGTAAACAGCACGTTTGTAGATGCAAAGGGAGGGCTGTGGGTAGCTACTGAAAATGGATTAAACAGGTTTAATGAAAAGGAAGGAAACTTTAGAAGGTATAACAGTAAAAGCGGTTTTTTAAGCAATGTTTTCTATAAAATACTGGAAGACAGGAAGGGTAACCTTTGGATAAGCACATCGAGAGGGCTTGTATGTTTTGATACGAGCACGAATAGAATAAAATCGTACACTAAGGCTAATGGGCTGCTAAGCGACCAGTTTAATTACAGTTCGGCATTTAAAGACCTTAACGGGAGAATGTATTTTGGAAGTGTAAAAGGGTTGATCAGCTTTTTTCCCGATCAGTTCAGGCAAAATAAATTTGTATCGCCTGTTTACATTACAGGTTTTCAGATTTATAACAAAGAGATTGAAATTAATAAGAAAAACTCTCCTTTAACAAAGTCTATTAATTTTACTGATGAAATTGAGCTGGCCCATGATCAATCGACTTTTAGCATTGACTTTGCTGCATTGGGCTACACCGCGCCTGAAATGACTGAGTATACTTTTAAAATGGAAGGCCTGGACAAAAACTGGACGTACTTAAAAGCTAACAGGAAGGTGTATTTTACTAACTTGTTACCGGGCACTTATACATTTAAGTTAAAAGCTGCTAACAGCAGCGGGATATGGAGCAATAAAATTACGGAGCTAAATATTGTTATAAAACCGCCGCTATGGGCCAGCCCACTGGCATTTTTGTTTTACGCTTTGCTCATTGCTGTAGCTATATACTATGCTATACGCTACTACCACCAGCGCATCAGCAACAAAAATAAACGCAAAATTGAATTGTGGGAATCGAAAAAAGAGAAAGAGCTATACCACGCCAAAATTGAGTTTTTTACTTATGTTACCCACGAGATAAGGACGCCACTTACCTTAATTAAAGGGCCATTGGAGGACGTAATGAAAAAAGCTGAGGAAGTACCTGCTATTACGGATAACCTGGTAATTATGAAGAAGAATACCAACAGGTTAATTGAGCTAACGGATCAACTGCTGGATTTCCGTAAAACCGAGATTAAAGGGTTTAACCTGAACTTTGTAAACATTAATGTAAGCAAGTTGCTTGAAGAAAACTGCCTGAGGTATAAATCTGCAATGGAAAAAAAGGGGCTTGTATTAAATGTTAACTTGCCCGAGGAGCCTCTTTATGCTTATGCTGATCCTGAAGCTTTGAACAAAATACTAAGTAATTTAATTGATAATGCTGTAAAATATGCCGCAGGACAAATCGAGATTGTTTTAACTTCAGATACGGATACTTTTGACATCGAAGTAAAAAGTGATGGGGATCTGATTCCATCTAATATGCATAAAAAGATATTTGAACCATTTTACAGAATGGAAAGTAACAAAGATCAGAGAGGTACCGGAATAGGCCTGCCATTAGCCCGTTCGTTGGCTGAACTGCACGAAGGAACATTAATGCTTAGTACTGATGACGGTATTAGAAATGTATTCTCGCTTACTTTACCAAAACATCATGAAAGGGAGTTTAAAATAAATGATGATCCATTAGATGAGGGACAGGGTGTTAGAGAGGCTAGCACTGAGAACAGGAACATGGAATCGCCAGTTATTTTACTGGTTGAAGACAATATAGAGATTAGGGAGTTTATAGCGGACAAGCTGATTAAGGATTTTCAGGTAATTGAAACTGCCAATGGACAAGAAGCTTTAAATGTTTTAAATGAAAAAAGTATTCATTTAATTATCAGTGACATTATGATGCCGGTGATGGATGGTTATGAATTATGCAAGGCAGTTAAAGATAACCTGGAATATACTCATATCCCGATTATTTTATTGACAGCAAAAAACACACTGCAATCGAAAATTGAAGGTCTGGAAGTTGGTGCCGATGCGTACCTGGAAAAACCGTTTTCTCCTGACCACCTGCTTACCCAGATCTCAAATCTGCTTGCCAGCAGGGATAAGATAAAGAATTACTTTGCAAGTTCGCCTTTGGTACATATTAAGAGCATGGCTTATAATAAGGCTGACGAGGCTTTTCTTGAAAAGTTAAATGAAATTATCAATAAAAACATTGATAATAAGTCGTTGGATGTAGACTTGCTGGCAGATGCGATGAATATGAGCAGGCCAACACTTTACAGAAAGATAAAGGCGATTTCTAATCTCTCGCCTCATGAGCTGATTAATATAACCAGGCTCAAAAAGGCTGCTGAATTGTTGGTTGAAGGAAACTATAAGATATTAAAAATTGCCTCGATGACAGGGTTTAGCTCGCAGGCACAATTTGGAAGATGTTTTGTTAAACAGTTTGGAATGACCCCTTCGGAATATGCCGGTTCAAAGCATTTGGTTAGCACCGAGATGGAATAAAAAAGCCCGCGGATATTAACCGCAGGCTTTTGAATAAACCACTTAAAAGAAAATGATTGCTTTTTCTTATTTAAAAAGTATAAATGCAATGATCAAAGTGATGATGATATTGAAGCCTTGTGCTATTAAAAAAGCATAGAACGGCTTTTTACTATTTTTACCAAACAGATCAGCAAAATTGGTTTCTAAACCAATACTTGTGAATGCAAGTACAAACCAAAGTCCTTGCAAGTTTTTTAGGCTGCCCTTAACCTGAGTATTTACCTCTGGTGTGATGAAGAAAGAAAATAACAGCGAGGCTCCAATAAAGCCTATTACAAATTTTGGAAAACGCTCCCATATCACCTTTAAAGTGGGTCTAGTTTCTTTGTCTTTTCCAGCAGGATGCTGGGTATAAGTCCAGTATATTGAAATAGCAAATGCTGCAATTCCTAATAATACATTTTGAGAAAACTTAACGATGGTACTGATTTTTAAGGCTTCCTCTCCCACTAATGAACCTGATGCTACTACTGCGCCTGTTGTATCAATACTACCTCCTAACCACGCACCTGTAACTGCCTGAGGAAAATGAAAGTATGCAGCAATATAAGGCATAAAGATCATCATGGGGATTGCCGTTATGAGTACCATTGATATCACGTAGGATAGTTTTTTTGAATCGCCTTTAATGGCTCCTGAAGTTGCAATTGCTGCTGATACGCCACAAATAGAAACTGCACTGGAAATCATCATAGTTAATTCATCGTCTATCTTTAATTTTTTACATAACCAAAATGCAAAATACCATACTGACAGCACTACTACCAAAGCTTGAATTAAGCCCAGAGAACCTGCTTTTAATACATCCGAAAAAATTACGCTGGTTCCTAATAATACCAGTCCTATTTTAACAAAAAGCTCAGTAGACAATGATGTTTTAAACCATTCTGGCAGTTTAAAAAAGTTACTGATTGCCAAACCTATGGCCAGGCTAAAAATTACTGCTTCGAGGTTCAATGCTTTAACCTGGCTATTGCCTGCAAGCACAAGCGCTATCATGGTTAAAACGTAAACAGATGGAAAGGTTAGCACTGCACTTTTAACTGATTTACCGGTTAAGAATGCACCAAATGCGGCTACAATAATTACAAAAATAAATTGTAACCCAATATACTCTAGATTAGAAGCTGTTAATACTGATGTTGTAAGATCAGTAATGCTGTTCCAATTAAACACAGGAACGGGCAATAGCAGTCCTGAAAGAGTTAAAATGATTGTTAATGCTCCAAGGATAACTACTACCCAATCTTCATGAATGTTTAGTTTTTTAGTTTCTGACATTTGAATTTAGTTTGATTTGTGTATTGTGTTTGTTTTGTTTTAAATTGTGATAGAGAAAACGTCTTTTAAGGCGCATTTTGCGGCGTGATAACCACACATTCCATGCACACCTCCTCCTGGAGGAGTTGATGAAGAACACAGATATAATCCCTTTGCAGAAGTTCGATAAGGAGAACTCCGTAAGGCAGGTCGCGTAAAAATCTGTCCAAGGTCAATTACACCACCGTTAATATCTCCTCCTATATAATTTGGATTGTAAGCCTCCACCTGTGCGGTATTCATGGTGTGCTTTGCCAATATCCTATCTCTGAAACCGGGAGCAAAGCGCTCTATTTGTTTTTCAATAGTTTCAGTCATATCTGTTACCGATCCATTTGGCACGTGACAATAAGCCCATGCCGTATGCTTTCCTTCCGGAGCCCTCGATGTATCAAATAAACTTTGCTGCGCAAGTAATACAAAAGGTTTGTCGGCATGTTTACCCTGCCAGCTAAGCTTTTCAGATAAGGTAATTTCTTCCAGCGTATTGCCAATATGTACCGTTCCAGCGCGACGTGCTTCTTTTGCAGTAAAGGGAATCGCTTCATCCAAAGCCCAATCAACTTTAAAAACGCCCATTCCGTAGCGATATCTTTCCAATTGCCATTTATAAATGGAAGAAAACTTATGACCAGCTATTTGCAACAATTGCTTTGGTGTTACATCAAATAATACCGTTCGGGAAGAAGGCAATTCATCTAAAGATTTTATATAACGTCCCGTTTCAATTTTACCTCCTAACGCAATAAAATAAGATGACAATGCATTTGCAATTTCTTTAGATCCACCCACAGGAATAGGCCATCCTTTTAGATGTGCCGCAGCCATTAATACCAATCCTATTGCCGATGTGGTTAAGTTAGACAGCGGTTGAATAGAGTGTGCAGCCATTCCGGCCCATAATCCTCTTGCGGCCTTGGTTTTAAATCTTTTAGCTAAGAAAGTTGCCGATGTAAGTGCATTTAATCCAAATTTAGCCATAGCAATGGGGTGTTTAGGAAAATGCAAAGGACCAAGAACATCGGCTGCTATATCTGGCCAGTCTTTAACAAGCGGCTTTAATAATTTAAGATAGGCTTGTTCATCGTCGCCAAGCAATCTTGCAGTTTCTTCTATAGAACTTCCCAGGACAGCCGCCGTACCGTCATCAAATGGATGAGCAGCAGCAAGATCTGGAAATGTATAAAACAATCCATAATCCTGAAGCGGAAGTGTATTAAAAAATGGCGAGCCAATAGCTAGAGGATGAATAGCCGAACAAACATCATGTACAAAGCCGGGTAAGGTTAGCTCCGCAGATCTTAATCCGCCACCAATCTCGTTCTTTCCTTCTATAATCAATACTGATAGGCCTTCCTGTTGCAATGCTATGGCAGCTGCTAAACCATTTGGTCCTGAACCAACCACAACCGCATCAAAATCTGGTTTTCCCACTATAATTTATTTCTTACTTAATGATAATTTATTTTCGTTTAACAATGTTCCTACTGCATCGTGAAGGTAGGGATATTTGAATTTAAATCCATTCTTTTGTAAAACTGACGAGATCACTCTTCTTCCGGAAAGGACAAGTTCTGCCTCTGTACCTATGAAAACTGCACCTATTTTTATAAATATGGCAGGATTTGGCAACCCAAAGGGAATGTAAATAGATTGCCTTATTGTTTTCATAAATTCCTTATTAGTTACCGGAAAAGGGCTGGCTGCATGAACAATCCCTTTAATCTCAGCATCTAAGATGGCATATCTTATCAGATCTGTAAAATCTTGTTCATGTATCCAGGTCATATATTGAGTACCCGTACCTATTTTACCTCCCAGGCCAAACTTAGCCATATTAAGGAAGGGTTTCAAAATACCACCATTTTGTTGCAAAACCATCCCTATTCTTAAAAACACTTTTCGCGTTTTCGGAGTATCATATCTAGCAAAAGCTTTCTCCCAGGCCTTACAAACTTCCGGAGAAAAACCACTTCCTGTAGGTGAATCTTCAACTTTCACTTCATCACCAGAATTCCCAAAAATAGCTGCAGATCCTGCATTAACCCATACTTCAGGCGGTTTATTCAATTCTCCTATTGCCTTTCCAATAACCAATGCAGCATCTACTCGTGAGTTAATGATTTCCTGTTTATTAGCATTTGTGTAACGGCAGTTTACAGATCTCCCTACCAGATTAATTATAGCCTTGCTACCTTCCAGTTCCTTAGTCCAATTCCCTATGTTTTTGGCATCCCAAAGTACATATCTGATATTCTGTTCATTCTTCCTTATCGTTCTGGTCAGTACCACAATTTCATAATCAGGAAAAGCTTTTATTATTGCAGATCCTAAAAAACCTGTTCCTCCGGCTATAATTATTTTATTACTCATTAAATTTAAGGTTTAATATTCCTTTACTGAACTATATCGGCCTTCAACCAAAGGATACTTTTTATCAGATCTGTCTAAGACTACATAAATAGAATCTCTAAATTCATTAATTCCGTTAAGAATAATTCTATTTGCCGTGGGCCTGCTGTAGTGCAACACTTGCGTTTCTTCTTTATGATTCTTGTTTTTGTTCTGCAAATAAAGGATATGGTTTACTGTATCTGCTTTATAGAAAAAGTACCTGCGTTCACCGGCCATACCACCAACCTCCCATCTGGTCACCCCCAGGTCACGGTTTTTCTTTAGCTTGTCTAACTGATCAGAATCTTGAGTATTTACCTGATTAAGTCTATTATTCTTTTTATCATTCTTTACACGGAGCGGAGAATAACCAATCATGCGGTCGGCAATGGCCCCACGATTGGTTTTATAGCTTAATGACGACCAACCTTCGAATGTTGCATCTTGCCATCGTATGGAGTCTTGAGGGGTATAAGGAACTACCTTGTTATTTAACCTGTATTCTGTTACGTTATAATAGCCTTTTGCTCCCGCTAATCCGGGAGTACTCGGGATGTTATAATTGTTTCCGTTAAAAAAACCATATGCCCACAAACCAGCCGCAACCGGAACAAACAAGAAATTAAAAGTCCATTTTACACCTGCAGCGAGATTGCGCTGCCATTTTTCGGAGATAACCGGCTGATAACGGTAAGGTAAGATGTCTTTTTCATTTACCAGCAGATTCCAGATTTTAGGCAAATCGTACCAAACTATAAATATACCAATAATGGCAAAATAAGCCGCAGGAACTGCTACACCAGCATCATAAGCATGGTTGGCAATACAGATGTTAAAAGTTACCACAGCCGCTAGTGCCGCTCCCAAAGGAGAAGTTTTTCTATTTAACAACAACAGTCCAGGAAGGATTTCGGCGAATCCAAGAAATACAGTATACCAGAAAGAAACGCCAACGTGCGACCAATATAACTTCTTCTCCGCCATATCTATAAATGACGTATTTAGCATCCCAACTGTAGGGAAAACCATTTGCATCGGAAAAGCTTTCTTTAATCCCCATCCAATCATTCCATATGCCAGGCGATAACGGGCAAGTACTCTGATCCAATAATAAAGCTTACTATATTCTGTGGATTTCTTATCAAAAGCTGTCCAGATCAATCCTCCAACAATAGATCCTGCAAATAGCAGAATCAAATTAATATAATTTAATAACCCAAACACCCCTTCTTCTGATTCTATGGTTACAATCTGTGGGGGCCAGAACGCTACTATGGCTTGAAAATCATGATAAGTGATCTTCGAAAACTTTAAAGCGAAAAGCTCTTCATAAAACTTTGGATAAGTGGGAATACACAAAAAAAGCATATACAAAAAGCCTATCCGAAATGCTATTTTCTGATAGTTCTTCCATTTGCCGGTTTTAGGCGATTCTTTAACTACTTCCTGCTCTTGTTTGTCTGCTGCTGCTGTTTCTGCAGGAGCATCCAGGTTTATCTCTAATGTGGACATTTTAATTTCTTTTAAGTGACAACTAGATTTTTACAGGTTTACGGCGACCCTCGAACATCATATACTTCTTATTTATTTTGGCAAGAACCACATGTATCGAATCTCTGTTTTCGTTAATACCCGACAGTACTATTGTGGAATCATTTGGCCGCTCATACTTGAGATGAAGCTTTTCATTCCGTTGATTTTTATTCTTATTCTGCAATGAAAGCGTATGGTTTACAGTATCGGCATCATAGTAGAAATAGTGGCGACCGGCATATCCTGCCAGTTCATAGTTTCTATCAATATCTTTTTCATGAACTTCTTCGCCACTCGACAAGTCTATCTTAACGGGGCGATTCACTTTAAT